>JANRJB010000143.1:0-5425 GCA_033764265.1 Rhodospirillaceae bacterium
TTCCCCGCGCTGGGCGTCACCGCCCGCGATGCGCCCCTGGTGGTGGTCACCGACCGCGCCGGGGTCGAACTTGGACGCGTGCAAGGCGCGATGTCCGACGCGGCCCTGACCGAGGTTCGCGGGCTGATCGAAAAATAGCGCCCGCCGGCGGGGCTGGTGTTGCGAATCTACAACACGGGCCTGGGTTTGGCTGACCGCACGGCAGCGAGGGCCAAATTCACGTTGTCGCCCCATAACGCTTGTGGCCTAGGATTGTGACAGTTTCCGCGCTGTGCGGTCGGGTCCTTGGGCCCAGGCCGCCCGGGAGGACCGCGGAAATCTAGCCCCAAGAGGATATTCATGACCCGTCATTCGATGCTGATGGCCGGCAGCGCCGCATTGGCGCTCGCGGCCTTTGTCACCACGCCCGCGCGCGCTCAGGAGCAAAGCGCCCAGGTGGTCGCGCTGGAAGAAATCGTCGTCACCGCCCAACGCCGCGAGCAGAACCTGCAGCAGACGCCGGTGGCGGTCACCGCCTTCACCGCCTCGGAGCTGGAGAAGATCCAGGTCACCAAGATGGTCGACCTGTCCAACCGCGCGCCCAACCTGATCCTGTCCAACGCCTCTGCCAGCCCGGCCACGGTGCGCCCGTTCATGCGCGGCGCCGGCCAGAACGACAACACCATCCCGACCGGCGAGCAGTCGGTCGGCTTCTACGTCGACGACATCTACCAGGCCCGCGCCAACGGCCTGAACCTGGAATTCTTCGACATCGAGCGCATCGAAATCCTGCGCGGACCCCAGGGCACGCTGTACGGCCGCAACACCGCCGTCGGCGCGATCAAGGTGGTGTCGAAAGTTCCGGACGGCTCGACCTACGGGAAGTTCGAGGCGTCGTACGGCCGGTACGAGACCTACACCGTGCGCGGCACCGCCGGGTTCGGCCTGGTCGAGGACAAGCTGTCGGCCAGCCTGTCGGCGATGTACTCCGACGCCGATGGCGACCGCTTCAACACCACGCTCAATCGCAAAGTGAACGCGCGGAAATTCGGCGGCGTGCGCGGCGTGCTGCACTATACGCCGACCGACAACCTGGACGTTGTGTTCCGGCTGTTCTGGACCAAGGACGACAACGAGCACAACTCGGTCGCTCCGTCCGATCCGGTCACCGGCCTGCCGCTCACCGGCAGCCTGTTCCGCACCCGCGTGCCGTTCGTGCCGTTCGGCCTGACCAAGCAGGCCGGGTTCAGCACCAAGGTCACCTACGACATCAACGAGGACTGGAGCCTGAGCTACATCGCCGGCCACCTCAACCTGACCGACCAGTCCGACGCCGACGTGTCGGGTGGCGTGCCCGGCCCGGGCGGGGCGTTTATCTCGGCGTTCCGCATCCGCACCGGCTTCAACAACCACCAGACCAGCAACGAGCTGCAACTGACCGGCTCGGCCATGGACGGCAAGCTCGACCTGACCGCGGGTGTGTTCTACTTCAAGGAAACCAACACCAACATCCTCACCAACACGCTGTTCGGCGGCGCGTCGATCAATACCAGCGGGGCCGATCTCGTCACCAACAACTACGCCGCCTTCGGCCAGATCACCTATCACGTCACCGATCAGCTGGGCCTGACGGTCGGCGGTCGCATCAGCGAGGACAAGAAGAAAGCCGACTTCCGGATCGCCAGCGTCCGGCCGCCATCGCCCACCGCCACCGTGATCCGCGAGGACGAATTCAAGGAGTTCACGCCCAAGTTCGGCGTCGACTACCAGGCGACCGACGACATGCTGCTGTTCGTCTCGGCGTCCAAGGGCTTCAAGGCCGGCGGCTACAACGGCCGCGGCAACACGCCGCTGGTCATCAACATTCCGTTCAACGAGGAAATCGTTTGGACCTACGAAGCCGGCATCAAGACCGAATTCGCCGACAACCGCGTGCGCGTGAACGCCGGCTACTTCTACAACGATTTCTCCGACCTGCAGCTCCAGGCGTTCCTGAACGCCCCCGGCGTGCCACCGGGCACTGTGGTGACCTCGAACTCGGGCACCGCCAAGGTCGACGGCCTCGAAGTGGAGCTGACCGCCGCGGCCACCGAGAACCTGACGCTGAACGCCGCGCTCGCCACCATGTGGGGCAAGTATAAGAAGGTCGACCCGACCTCGGACGTGGCCCGCAACAACGCCACCGACATTCCGACCACGCCCAAGTTCCAGGCCTCGTTCGGCTTCGACTGGGCGGTGCCGGTGCCCGACGTGGACGGAACGGTGGTGTTCGGCGGCAACTTCATGCACCGCGCCAGCTACTATCCCGGCCTGGTGCAGAACACCAACAACCTGACCCCGGCGATCGATCTGGTGGATGCCTACGTCGGTTGGGAACACGAGGACGGCCACTTCTCGATCAACCTGGCCGGCAAGAACCTGCTGAACGAGAAGTACCAGTTCACCACGCTGTTCATCGCCGGCTTCATCAACGGCAAGTACCCGGCCGAGCGCTTGGGCTGGCGGCTGTCGGCCAAGTACACCTATTAACGAAGCCTGAAGATCGCCAGCGCGAATCGGGCGCGGCCGTCGGCCGCGCCCGTCTCGTTTTCGGCTTCGGCGCGCCGCTCAGACCAGCCGGACGACCACGCCGGCCAACGCGCCCAACAGCAGCGCCGCGGTCGACAGGAACGTGACGCCAAAGCCTGCGCCGCGCTTCTCGGCGGCCTGGTAGTAGCTGACGGCATAGATCATCCGGCCCAACGGCCAGAAGGCGCCGACGGCCGCGGCCCACAGATCGCCCCACGCCACGGCGAACATCCACAGCGCCGGAACGAACAGCACGATCTGCTCCAGCGTGTTCTGCTGAACGCGAAAAACCCGCTGAAATTCGGCCGGTCCGTCGACGGCCGGGGCTTTCACGCCGTACTTAGCGCGCGCCCCGCCGACCTTCAGCGTGACCCACAAATAGACGAGCAGTGCCACCAGCGTGACGAGGCCGGTGAGCGGAAACGTGTCGAGCATGGCGAACTCCCTGGGTGCTTGGCGCCGGCGTCGGCGGCGCGCACGCGCGCCTCGTTCGAACCCGCCGGCGCGTCACCTTCGTCGCGCGCGCGACACGCTGTCAAAGAAAAATCCGCGCGCGGATTCTTTTTGCTTGATTTCTCGCGTAAGGGGAGTAAATGCGGACCATAGACGTACGCGCACGTGCCTAAAGCGTTCCGCCGTTAAGCAACGACGTAAGCGTCCTTTCGTTGGTTGGACTAGCGTCTGATTGATCAAAGGAGGCCGTGCATGACCTTCCCGAGATTGGATCCTGACCCGTTTGGCGCCGCCGGCCGCTTGGCCGCTTCGCTCCCCCGGTCGTAAATCCCAGCGCTTGTCGACGCTTCCACCAACGGTGCTTCACGTCCGCCGGCGACTCACGGCGGGCAAAGGATGATGAACAAACGCGCCTCAGAAGAGGCCCCGGCGGAGAGGCGAAACAAGGACGAGATGGACATTCAATCCACGCTGCGCGGCAGCTCGCAAACCACTGTCATATCCCCTGACCCGATCTTTCGCTCGGTCGACGACGCCGCACGGCGCCTGAAACCCGAAGCGCCGGTCCAGTGCATTTTCCCCCAGGCGGTGCGCGACCAGGCCAAGCGCTTTCTCGACCTGTTCCCAGGCACCGTGCTGTACGCCGTGAAGTGCAATCCCGGCGTCGACATGCTGCGGCACATGTACGCCGCCGGCATCCGTCATTTCGATGTCGCCTCGCTGGACGAGGCCCGGCTGGTGCGCGGCCTGTTCAAGGACGCCAAGCTGCATTTCATGCATCCGGTCAAGTCGCGTGAGGCGATTCGGCGCGCCTACCGCATGGGCATCCGCGACTTCTCTCTCGATACCGCCTCGGAGCTGATGAAAATCGTCGAGGAGACCAAGTCGGCCCGCGACCTGCGCCTGTTCGTGCGCCTGGCCGTGGCCGGCAACGCCGCCGCTTACGACCTGTCCGGCAAGTTCGGCGCCGCGCCGTCCTCGGCCGCGGACCTGCTCCGTCACGCCCGCAAGGTCGCCGCCCAGGTCGGCATCTGCTTCCATGTCGGCTCGCAGTGCATGGACCCCAAGGCCTACACCGACGCCATCGGCCGCGCCGCCGAGGTGGCCGCCAGGGCCAAGGTGAAGGTCGACATCCTGGACGTCGGTGGCGGCTTCCCCGCCACCTATCCCGGCATGACCCCGCCGGCGCTGGAGTCCTTCATCGACGCCATCAAGGCCGCCGCCCAGCCGTTCGTCGAGCAGGGCGCGGAATTGTGGTGCGAACCCGGCCGGGCGATGGTCGCCGCGGCCGCCTCCATGCTGGTGCGCGTCACCCTGCGCAAGGGCCGCCGGCTCTACCTGAACGACGGCACCTACGGCAGCCTGTTCGACGCCGGCGCGCTGGGCTGGCGTTTTCCGGTGCGCCTGGTGCGTCCGAAAAAGCGCGGCGGCGACAGCCACAAAAGCGCCGGCAGCTTGCCGCCGTCCGACAAGCTGGTGCCGTTCAGCTTCTACGGGCCGACCTGCGACAACCTCGACAAGATGAAGGGGCCGTTCCTGCTGCCCGAGGACACCCAGGAAGGCGACTGGATCGAGATCGGCATGTTGGGCGCCTACGGCTCGACCATGCAGACCCGGTTCAACGGCTTCCATTCCGACACGGTCGCCACCGTGTGGCCGGACGCCGCGCCGTTCGCCGCGGAACGGCCGCGCCTCAACGCGTCGCTCAAGCTGGCCGCGCCGGTCCGGCTGTCCGCTCCGCGCGCGCAGCTCAAGGCCCCGGCGTCCGCCGCGGAGTCGCCGAACCTTCACGCCGCCGCCGGCTAAGTAACGCAAGTCCTGCCATCATCGGACACGTGAACGCTCGGCAGGTGCCCGGGCGACCGAACCCATTGACCCTTCGCACAGGAAACGACCGACCGCCATGGCTGCACGAAACAAGAAGACCAACAAGAAGGCCGCGTTGCTGTCCACGCCCGTGGAGCACATCGACTTCACCAAGTTCGACGCGCGGCCGCTGATCACCGCGATGGGCAAGATGTCGTTCACCTCGCGCGATACCGCGCGGGCGGCCGAGATCTACAACATGATGCTGGCCGATCCGAAGTGCTCGATCGTGCTGACGCTGGCCGGCTCGACCTCGGCCGGCGGCTGCATGCAGGTGTACGCCGACATGGTGAAACTGGGCATGGTCGACGCGGTAGTGTCGACCGGTGCGTCGATCGTCGACATGGACTTCTTCGAGGCGCTGGGCTTCAAGCACTTCCAGGGCAGCCCGTCGGTCGACGACAAGGAACTGCGCGAGCTTTACATCGACCGCATCTACGACACCTACATCGACGAGGAAGAGCTTCAGTACTGCGACCACACCATCGGGAAAATCGCCAACAGCCTGGAGCCGCGGGCTTATTCCAGCCGCGAATTCATCTGGGAAATGGGCCGCTGG
>JANRJB010000154.1:0-8343 GCA_033764265.1 Rhodospirillaceae bacterium
TCCATCAACGGCATGTTCTTCACCCGCGGCCAGCGCGCCGATTTCGACGACTGGGCGGCGCTGGGCAATGCCGGCTGGTCCTATGCCGACCTGTTGCCCTACTTCAAGCGCTCGGAGAATTCCGAGATCGGCGACGCGAAATGGCGCGGCAAGGACGGGCCGGTGTCGGTCTCGCACCTTCGCTCGGTCCACCCCATGTCGCCGGTCTTCCTGAAAGCGGCGGAGGAATGCGGCTTGCCGCTGCTGGACGACTACAACGGCGAGGCAGAGTACGGCGCGTCGCTGGCGCAGGTGTCGCAAAAGGACGGCTGGCGCTGGCCGGCCTCGCGCGCCTATCTGTGGCCGGTCTGGTCGCGCGGCAACCTTGAGATCGTCACCGAAGCGCTGGCGCAGCGCCTCACGTTCGACGGCAAGACGTGCACCGGCGTGGTCTACCAGGCCGGCGGGCGCACCGTCACCGCCACCGCCCGGCGCGAGGTGATCGTGTCGGCCGGCGCCATCGGGACGCCCAAGCTTCTCATGCTGTCGGGCATCGGACCCGGCGCGCACCTACAGCAACACGGCATCGCGGTCGTGTCCGACCTGGCCGGCGTCGGCGCCAACCTGCAGGAACACCCGGACGTCACGCTCAGCGCCCACGTGACGGTGGACACCTACAACCTGATCGCGCTCAGCCCCGTGCGGATGGCTGCCGCGGTCGCCCAATGGGCCGCAACCGGCAAGGGCCCGGCCACCAGCCCTTACGTGCAGGCCGCGGCATTTCTCAATCCGCTCGAGCCCGGCGCGCGACCGACCATCGAGATGATGTTCGCGCCGTTCGCCTTCGTCGCGGTGGACCAGCGCGCCGAGGCGCACGTGCGCGGCGCGATCAACTTCGTCATCATGCTGTGCCGGCCCAGCCCGCGCGGACGTGTATCGCTTCGCAATTCCGATGCGCGCGAGCTGCCGCGCATCGAGCTCGAGCTGCTCGCCGACCGGGACCTGCCCACAATCATCGCCGGCTGCCGTTTCGCCCGGCGGGTGATACAAAGCCAGGCCTTCAAGCCCTTCGTGGTTGACGAGCGGTTGCCTGGCCCCGACGTACAAAGCGACGACGAATGGACCGCGTTCATCCGCCAGTCCACGTTCGTCGGCAACCACCTGGTCGGCACCTGCAAGATGGGACCCGCGACCGATCCGGCCGCGGTGGTCGACCCCGCAGACCTGAAAGTGCGCGGCGTCGAACGGCTGCGCGTGATCGACGCCTCGATCATGCCGGTGGTCACCAGCGCGCACACCAACGCGGTCGCGTTCGCCATCGGCGAAAAGGGCGCCGACCTGGTGCTGGGCCGCGCCGCCGTCTAGGCCGGCGCGACCCGCCTGCCGACCGCCCTAGTGGTCCGATTCCAACATTCGCATCCCGGTCCAGGGCGCAATCCTGCGAATGTTGGAATCCAAGGACCACTAGAAACATATGATTCGAGTGGAGCTTTGGATTTGACATTCGCTTCTCGGTTTCGCTGCAAAGGTGGATGCGAATGTCAAATCCGCTCCACTAGAATTTGTAGCGGGCGCGCACGCCGAACTGGCGACGCTCGCCCAGTCCGAACATGAAGGCATTGTTGAACGCTGCGGCGACCGGTGGCCGTGGCGGTATCGACGACTGGGCAAAGATGTCCACGTCGCGCGTGGCCGACGGCGTGTAATAGCTGTCGAAGGCGTTGATGACGTAGGTTTCCAAGGTCAGCGCGTCTCTCTCCACGCCCAGCCGGAAATCGAAGGTGGCGCGGTCGCGGCTCCAGGCCAGGTTGGTTTCGTCGGTGTACATCTTACCGGCGTAGACGAACTGGCCGTTCAGATACCAGTTCCACGCGCCGGTCAGCACGTCGCGATACTCGGCGAACAGGTTGCCGGTCAGCTGCGGCGAACCCGGCAGCGTGTTGCCGGTGACATTGGAGTTGCCGGTCAGGTTCAGCTGGCAAATCACGCAGACGTACTTCTCGATGTTGGACTTGTTGACGCCCAGCGCGGCGGTCAGCGCGAGCTGCTCGGTGACCTGGGCCGAGGCATCGACCTCCAGTCCGTACAGTTCGGACTGGCCGCCATTGGTCGACAAGGTCAGGATATTGGTCAGCGCGGGATTGGTGCGCAGCGGCACAACCACGCGCTGGGTGATCACCTGGTCTTTCCACTTGCCGTAATAAAGTGCGCTGTTGAAGGCCAGCCGCCCGTCGAACGTGGTGCCTTTCAGGCCCAGTTCGAACATGTCGATGGACTCACCGTCGAAGGTGCGGCCGGCGCCGGTCTGCTGCAGCACCAGATCCACGGTCGACTGCGGCTCAGGGAACAAGACCGCATTGAAGCCCTTGGGCTGCACGCCCTTGGCGTACGACGCGTAGATGTTCATGCTGTCGTTCACGTCGTACTGGATGCTGACACGCGGCATCAGCGACTGATCCTTAGCGCGCTGCAGCAGCGCGACGGTGGGGGCTTCCTGCGTCAGGTCGATCTTGTCCCACTGATAGCGGGCTTCGAAGCTGACCGTCAGATCCTCGGTCACGTCATAGATGACGTTGCCGAACACGCCCCAGGTCTTGGTCGTGGTGGTGTTGTTGCCGCCGAAGTTGGCGCCCGGGGCGTTGGACAGGAAACCCCACAGCGCGCCGACGTAGGGGAAGTTGCGGAAATAGCTGACGCCGAGCATGCCGCGCAGGCGGGCCTCCTGGTCGGAAGCGACCCGCACTTCATGGTCCATGTCGTCGGCGCGGCTCAGGCTGAAGATGTAGAATGTGGGGAACGGCAACACGCCGGCGATCGTCGGCGCGCCCGATGTGCCGGCGAAGAACGGGTTGACCACGGTCTGCAGCGGTTCGGCGAAGGAGTTGGTCAGGAATTGCGCATCGCGGCGGTTGTAGGCACCCAGGTAACTGGCGGTGAAGCCGTTGTCGAACGTGTAGTCGGTCGTGAAGTTGAGGTGATAGCTTTCGGAAATGTCCGAGCGGGTCGGGTCGCGCGAAAGCACTTTCAGCCGGTCGATGTTCGGCAGGTTGCGGCTGTTGTTGTAGAACACGTTGACCACCGTCGGCGTGATGACGAAGTCCGCGCCGATGCGGTTGGCGGGCACCTTGGGCAGCTTGCCGCAGATGTAGTTGTTGGTGCCGGCCGGCGCGGCGCCGGCGTTGCAGTTGAAAAAGGCCGAGTTGAGCTTGGCGAACGTCGGGTAGCCGTCGGCGTTTTTGTTGTAGAGAAACACCGCACGGGCGTTGAAGTTCTCCGACGGATGCAGGTCGAAGATGGCCGAGAAGCTATCGGACTTTTCGTTGGTGATGGCCGAACCGTCGGACGCGCTGTCGTACTGGCCGTTCTGCGAGTAGCCGCGGTATGACACGCGCATCGACAGAACGTCGGCGGCGATCGGTCCTTCCACCGAGATGCGATAGTCGCCCAGGCCATAGCTGCCGCGCTGGGCATCGACAGACCCGCCCCATTCTTCGGCCGGACGCCGCGGCACGTAGTTGATCGCACCGGCGAAGGTGGACCGGCCGAAATAGGCCGCCTGCGGGCCCTTCAGCACTTCGACGCGCTCAAGGTCGCCTAGGTAGGCGGCCTGGCCGTTGCCGGCCGGCGCGCCGTTGACGAACACGCCGGTGCCGCCGCGCGACACATTGCGCACCAGCAGAATCGGGGAGTCGCGCCGGGCGCGTTGGGCGCTGTAGCTGGTCAACGTCAGGCTGGGGGTCAGCGCGGCAACCTGGCTGAGGTCGACGATATCGCGCTTCTCGAAGTCGGCCGCGGTCAGCGCCGAAATGGCCATCGGCACGTCGGTCAGGCTTTCCTCGCGCCGGCGGGCGGTGACGACGATTTCCTCAAGCGACACCTGCGCCGACTGGCTTTGCGCGGCGGCCGGGGTCGTCTCAAGGCTTGCGGTCAGCGCCAGAACGGCAGGCATCGCCACGGCCAGGCGCCGCGACGTCGAGGCAACTTGACGAACCATCATTTCTGACTCCCCCAAATAAGGATGCACGCAACACGCGGTCGTCGGCGGCCCAGCCGACTGACCGCATCTGCGCAGCATGACATTGTGGTGACGTTCCGGGTATGTTTGATAATGAATAATCGGTTGTCGCGTATGCCTCCTGTGAATATCTAGGCGCGGCGCCGTCGCGCACGAGGGTCCCGCCATGGAAATCCGCCAGCTCAAGTACTTCGTCGCCGCGGTCAGGCATCGCACCATTCTGCGCGCCGCAAAGGACCAAAACATCACCCAGCCGGCGCTGACCCGCAGCATCCGCAAGCTTGAGCAGGAGCTGGGTGGCTTGCTGCTGGAACGCACGCCGCGCGGCGTCGTGCCGACCGAGCTGGGCCGCGCGTTCTTCGAGCGTGCCTGCTCGATCGTGAACGAGGCCGAACGCGCCCGAGACGAGGTCTCCGCCCTCAAGTCCGGTTCTATTGGCCAGGTTTCGATCGGCGTCAGTTCAAACTTTGCGGGTCATTATCTGATCCCTGCCCTGGTGCGGCTGTTCGAAACACATCGCCAGATCAACATCACCGTCCGCGAAGGGTTATTCGAGACGCTGACGCCGCAATTGCGCGCCGGCGAAGTTGACTTCGTGTTCAGCGTGTTTCCGTCGTTCTACGAGGAGCCGGACCTGGTCTATGAACAGATCATGGAGATTCGGTCGCCGATCGTCGCCCGGCGCCAGCACCCGCTGGCCCGCGGCACCGTCACGCGCGAGGACTTGTCCAAGGCCGCGTGGGTGCTGCTCGAACAGCGGCACGTGGAGCGGTTCCATGAGCAATTTTTCGCCAAGCACAAGCTGCCGTATCCGCGCTTCCGGCTAAAGACCAACTCGCTTGTGACCATGATCGAGATGATGCAGCGCGCCGACTTGATCGCGCTGTTGCCCGAATACCTGATCGCCGACGCACTGACGCGCGGGGCGATGGTCAAGGTGCCGTACCGGACCGGCACTCTGTCCAACAAGGCGGGGCTGGTGTTCATGCCGCATCGCAAGCTGTCGACGGCCGCGACCATCGCGGTCAGCCAGATCAGAACGGTGTGCCGGGCCAAGCCTTGACGTCGTCGAAGCCCAAATTCATGGGCATGACGTTGGCGCCAGTCGGCGCTTGTGTGGTGGTGGGCCATCCGTCACCATTTGCATCCGCATCGTCCTTGCCGCACCGCATCAGGAGTTCAATCTTGAAACGCCGCGACTTCCTGGCTGCCGCGCTGACCGTCACCGCCGGCAGCAGTTTTCCCGTGGGTCTCGGTTTCGCGGCCGGCCTGACGGCGGTGGCGCCCAAAGGCGACCCCATCCGCATCGGCGAGAAGATGGTGGCTGACCTGCAGAAATCGGTGCGCGGCCAGGTCATCCTGCCGACCGATCCTGCCTACGACGCCGCCCGCAAGATCTGGAACGCCAGTTTCGACAAACGCCCGGCCCTGGTGGTGCGCTGCGCCGATGCTGGCGACGTGGTCAGCGCCGTGCAGTTCGCGACCAGCAACAACGTCCTGTTGGCGGTACGCGGCGGCGGTCACAGCTACTCCGGCCAATCCACCACCGACGGCGGCATGGTGATCGACTTGTCGATGATGCAGCAAGCCGAGGTCGACCCCGGCGCCCGCATCTGCCGCATTCAGGGCGGCGCGCTGCTCGGCAATCTCGATCGCGCCGCGGCGGAACACGGCCTGGCGACCACTGCCGGGTTCGTGTCGCACACCGGAGTCGGCGGGCTGGCCACCGGTGGCGGGCACGGCCGGCTGATGAAGAAGTTCGGCCTGACGCTCGACAACAATCGCGGCGTCGAGCTGGTCACCGCCGACGGCCGGCTGGTGCGGGCCAACGCCACCGAGAACCCGGACCTGTACTGGGCGGTGCGCGGGGGCGGCGGCAACTTCGGAATCGTCACCCGGTTCGAGTTCCAGCTGTATCCGATGGACCCGATGGTCACGTCGTTCGCCTATACCTACCCGATCGCGGCGGCCAAGGACGTGATGAACTTCTATTTTGAATGGGACGCCACGCAGCCCGACGAAACGGCCAGCAGCCTCGCTCTGCGCCGGTCGGCCCAGGGCGAGCCCTCGATCTCCATCGGCGGCACATTCATCGGCACGCCGGCCGAGGCCGAGAAGGCACTGGGCGAACTGCCCGCGTTCGGCAAACCGACAGTCGGGCGCATCACCGCAGCCAACTACGTCACCATGCAGGCTGCCGCCGACAGAATCTACGCGCACGGGCGCTACTACTATTCCAAGTCGGGCTTTTTCAACCGCGTCGATGCCAAGCTGCCCGACGTGATGCTCGACTACTTCCTGAAGACGCCGATGGCCCGCGGCGGCATCAGCGCGGCCTCGCACGGTGGCGCCGCGGCGCGCGTGCCGATGGACGCGACCGCGTACGCCCACCGCGACGCCAAGTACCAGATCAGCATCAGCGTGGATTGGGACAAGCCCGAGGAAAGCGCGACCTGGCTCAAGTACGCGCGCGAGTACTGGGCGGTGATACAGCCCCTGGGCGACGGCGGCTTCTATGTCAACACCACCGACGACGACCGCGAAAGCGAGCTGCGCAAGAACTATCGCGGCAATTATCCTCGCCTGGTCGAGATCAAGACCAAATGGGACCCGGACAACGTCTTCCGCCTCAACGCCAACATCCCGCCCCGCAAGAAAGCCTGACCCGTGCCGTTGCGCGGCAGCGGCATCTGGCCCGTGCGCGCCTCGGCCTGTCAGTCCGCAGTCCGCGCCGGCCTGGAAATCGCATTGGCTTTCAGACGGGCCTGCTCGAGTCGATAGTAGCCCGAGCTCATTGGCAGGCTGACGATTGCGTCGGTGTGCGCGAGCGTTTCGATTTGCGGAAACAGGTAGATCGACGGCGCCAGGTCATGCATGTCGCGCAACAGCGCCTGGAGCAGTCCGCGGCGCGCGACCTGGTCCATTTCCGATGCAGCAGCCTCAATGCGCGGCATCATGTCCGGCACGCAAAAGAAGGCGCCGTCCTTGGCGCACGAAACGGTCTCGATCGCCCGCCCGGCATCGCGATAGGTCGACGTCCAGCTGAACGGGGTCATGTCCGCGTCGCCCCAATCACCGCTGAACCACATACGCAGCCATTCCTGCGCGGGCGTCGTTCGCAGCGTCACGTCGATCCCGACGCGGCCCAGGTCCTGGACCAACGCCTGATAGATCGAGGCCCACTCCGCACCCTTGCCTTCAAGCCGCGCGATCAACGTCAGCGCAAAACCCTGGTCGTAGCCCGCCTCGGTCAACAGGGCCCTGGCCCGGTCGGGATCGTAGGCGTAGGGCGCGATCTGCGGATCATAGCCAAACATCTCCGGGATCGCGCCTTGGCCGTTGGGATGGGTGAGCCCGGACAACAGCGTCGCCGCGATCGCCTGTGTGTTGACGGCCATGTTCATGGCTTGCCGGACGCGCTGGTCCGCCAATGGCGAGGTCGGATCACGATTGGGCAGCGCGATGCCCTCGACCGGAGAGCGCTCTCGCACGATCACGGACAGACCCGCCGAACGCAACGTATCCAACGAATCGATACCGAGCGCGAATGCGATGTCGGCCTGGCCGGTCAGTAACGCCTGAAGGCGCGTGGTCGGGTCGGGCAACGTCTTGAATACGATCCGGTCGACGTCGGCGCTGGGGCGCCACGACGTGGAATTGCGCCGCAGTTCGTACTCGGGTGTTCGGGTCGCCCAATCGACCAATTGATAGGGGCCGGTGCCCACCGGGGCCGCAGAAAAACCGTCAGCGCCCCGTTCCCGCCAGGCCGCGGGCGGCACCATGTAGATGTGACTCAGGCGGCGGTCGAGAATGGCGTCGGGTTTGGTCGTGGTGATCGCCAGCGTCAACGGATCAACCACCTCGACACCGGCGATCGAACGTGCTTCGCCGGCCGCATAAAGTGACGAAAGCTCGGGCGCCTGCAACAGCATGAAAACAGCCGCGGCAGCCGTCGCGTCAAAGGGTTCGCCGTTGGCAAACTGAACGTTGGGACGCAACGTGAATATCCACCGGGTTGGGCCCTCGAGATGCCAGGCCGTCGCCAGCCCCGGACCGACGGTTCCGTCGTCTTCCAGCCGCGTGAGCGCGTCGAACATGTAAGCCCACGGATGCAAACCAGGCGTTGTCATCGACGCAAACGGATTGCCGAGGCCCGGCGGCCGACCGGATACCGCGACCCGGACGACGCCGTCCGCGGCCAAACCTGGCCCGGCCAGCCATGCGATGGCGGCGCAGCCGATCACCAGGTTACGAAGGGTTGTCATGGGGTGCACACACTCATGGTGGATCAGTTCTCCTTCACGCGCTGGGCAATGCGCTTCGCGATTCGAAGCGCTGTCCCGGTCAGC
>JANRJB010000193.1:0-2915 GCA_033764265.1 Rhodospirillaceae bacterium
TGAACCTGGCGGTGCCGGTGTTCGCGCGCAGCCGCGTGCTGGCGGGCCTGGTGATGCGCTTCATCCGCTCGGCGATGACCCCCGACCAGGCGGTCGACAAGTACGTGCCGTTCCTGCGCCGCACCGCCGACGAGATCGGCCGCGCGTTCGAGGCGCACGCCACCGCGGCGAGCTGAGAAGGCGCGATTTACTTCTTCTCATCCAGCCCATGCAGCATCGCCTGCATGGCGCCGGGCAGCGGCGTCTCGGTGATGATGTCGAGCCCGCGCGCCAGCCGCGAGTTCGCAAGCCCGTAGAAGGCATACAGCGCCGCGCCGACCAGCATGTAGACCACCAGAATGATGGCCGGGATCGGATCGCCCGACGCGGCTTTGATGATGATGTCGGCCACCAGCGGCGCGGCCATGATGCCGGCGAAGACGATGCCCAGCACCGGCAAAAGCGTGCCGCCCGGCGCGCGGTACGGCCGGTGCAGGTCGGGCCGCGTCTTGCGCAGCCACAGCACCGCGCCGCAGACGATGCCGAAGGCGCACGCCGTGCCCAGGCTGACCAGGTCGCCCAAAATGGTGATCGGCAGCAAGGACGAGGCCACCGCGATCATGCCGCCGAGCAGGATGGTGCCTTTCCACGGCGTGCGGAATTTGGGGTGAATCGCCGAGAACGCCGGCGGCAGCAGGCCGTCGCGCGCCATGGCGTAGAAAATGCGCGACTGGCCGTAGGTCAGGATCAGCATGACCGACGACAGGCCGGCGACCGCGCCGACCTTGATCAGGAACGAGAACCACGGCACGCCCATCTTGTCGACCGCCAGCGCGATCGGCTCGGGCACGCCCAGTTCGCGGAACGGCACGATGCCAGTCAACACCGCGGCGACGGCCATGTAGATCGCCGTACACACGAACAGCGAGCCGAGAATGCCGATCGGCAGGTCCTTGCGCGGATTGCGCGCCTCGGCCGCCGCCGTTGAGACCGCCTCGAAGCCGACGTAGGCGAAGAAGATCACCGACGCGGCGCGGAACACGCCCTCGATGCCGTAGGTGAAGCCGCCCTCGTTGGGCGGGATGAACGGCGTCCAGTTGTCGGCGTTGATGTAGAACACGCCCATGGCGATGAAGGCCAGCAGCACGCCCACCTTGATGACGACGATGACGTTGTTGACCGTGGCCGATTCCGACACGCCGACCACCAACAGGCCGGTCACCATCAAGATGCCGACGGCGGCGACCAGGTTGACGTTGGCGGTGGCCTGGAACACCAGCTTGCCGCTGCCGTCGGCGGCGGACTGGATCATCGACGCGGCCAGGTCGGGCGGAATCGAAATTCCGAAATCGCGCAGGAAGCTGACCATGTAGCCCGACCAGCCCACCGCGACGGTGGCCGCCGCCACGCCGTATTCCAGCACCAGCAGCCAGCCCATGATCCAGGCGAACACCTCGCCCATGGTGGCGTAGGAATAGGTGTAGGCCGAGCCCGCCACCGGCATGGTCGAGGCCAGCTCGGCGTAGCAGAAGCCGGCGAAGGCGCAGGCGATGCCGGCGATGACGAACGACAGCATGACGCCCGGCCCGGCGAAATTGGCCGCGGCGTTGCCGGTCATGACGTAGATGCCCGCGCCGATGATGCAGCCGATGCCCAGGAACACCAGATTGGCCGCGCCCAGCGTGCGCTTCAGGCCGTGCTGCTCGGATTCGCGCTGAATCTGGTCGATGGATTTCTTGATCAGCAGGCGGCTGCCGCCGCTGGGCGCGTCTGCCATGGGTCGCGTCTCCCCTGAAGAACATGACATGCGCGCGCGGTGGCTTGCGCCAAGACCCCTCGTCGCCGCGCGCGTCGGCAGCGACCTTAGAGAGGCTCACCGGGCTCCGCAATGCCGCGGCAAGTCTTTCGCACGGCCCGGCAGGAATTGCCGCACGGGAGCCCGCGGCGACCCGCGCGAGGCCCGGACGTTGACCCCTAGTGATTTGATTTTACTTATTTTTTAACCCCAGCGCGACTGGCACGCCGCTTGCAGGTCAAGGCCGTGCGTGGGCCCGAAGGCACGCGCGTTCGGTCACCCCTGTTGGAGAACCGGCCATGTCGGTCATCGACTTCATTTCCGCCCGCCGCCGCACCGCCGCGCCGTCGGAGCATGCCGAAGGTGCCGGCGGGTCCGGCGCGGCCACCGCGCGCCAGGCCGCGCCCACGCTGTCGCCCAATCAGTTCTCGCGCCACCTCGGCCAGATCGCCGAGGACGAGATGCGCCGATCGCTCAAGCGCCACGTCGACGTGATCGACCCGCGCGAGCTGATCGACCTGGCCAAGATCCTGGCCGAGATGAAATCCAAGTACATCGCCATGACCCTGACGCTGGCCGGCAACCGCGCGCCGCCGACCGACCCCGAGGTCGAACAGCTGCGCGCCCTGCGCGTGCGCCTGCAGGAGCTGGAGGCGGCCAACGCCGAAATCAACGAGGCCGTCGCCCAGCAGATGGTGCAGGTGCGCGGCGTCGCGCTCGACAAGTAACCCGCGAATTTTCGAGGTGACCGCGGCCCCGGGTTCCCGGCCAGAATGGCCGGGCCGGGGCCAATTTTTTTCGTCACCAACGCTCGACGTCGCCCTGGACAAGCCACGCCGAAGCGAACGCGAAGGCGCGGCGCGATCCAGGGCTGCGCAACCCGTGCCACGGTAAACCCCTGGATGCCGGCCTACGCCGGCATGACATCGGGGATTGAAACACGAACGCAACTGACGACGGCGTGTGGAGACTGGTAGGTTGGGTCCGGATCGCCTCAATTCCGAAGGACCCGCACATGCCGACCGCCAAAAACACCGTCTGCCTGTGGTACGACACGGATGCCGAGGCCGCGGCCCGCTTCTATGCCGCGACGTTCCCCAACAGCGCGGTGACCGGCGTGTTCCGCGCGCCCAGCGACTAC
>JANRJB010000201.1:0-10199 GCA_033764265.1 Rhodospirillaceae bacterium
CCCGGCCGGCCGATCACTTCCGCCAGCCGGCCCTGGCCGGTGCGGCGCATCAACTCCATCTGGAACAGCCGGTCCTGGGCATGCACGAAGCCCAGCGCGAAATAGGCATCGGCGTGGCTGGCCGCGGCGATGCGCGGAATCCCGTAACCATCGCGCGCGACGGTGACCGGCGCGGCAAGGCCGGACAGCGCCAGTCGACCATCCGCTTGCGGCAACGACAGGTAGGCCGCGGCGACCAGCCAGCCGGCGATGCCCAGGGCCGTTCCGAGCCCCAGCCCGATCAGGCCAGCCGCGATCCGAAAAGCGATCTTCATCACGTGGGGAAGGGGGTGGATAATTAACCAGACATTCAGGCCGTCATGGCCATGATCGAGCCTGGAGGATGCCGTTCGGCCATGCCACCCTTCAAGCGAAAGTCTGTGACGTTTGACGACGCTGCCCCACGTCTCGACGAGGTCTTGTTCGAGATGATGGTGATCGGCAACGCGGTCAAAGTGTCGGCCATCGATCCCCGAACCAACACCGAGGTCAGCATCGTCGGGTCCCCGGCGATGTCGGCCTACTCCCTGAAAATGAACGCCCTGCGCAAGCTGGAACGCGCCCTGTCCGCGCCGCCCGCCGACGCCGCGCCGCGCCCGGCGCGAAAAGCCAAGGCCCACCGGCGCGGACTTCTGGTCTGAGCGGGCATTCGCCTGCATTACCAGCGTCTTGGCTGAGGCTGGAGACACCGGTCGAGATATGGTATCCGGTGCGCCCGCAGCCACCAGACGTGGTCCAACTCCGTTCACGCACACGCGCATGTCCGAGGCCCTCGCCGCCGTTGCCGGTGACACCGTCGCCATTGCCAGCGATCACGCCGGCGTGGACCTGAAGGCGGTGCTGGCGGGCGACTTGGCGCAGCTGGGGTTCAAGGTGCTCGACCTGGGCACCCAAGGAACCGGCTCGGTTGATTACCCGGACTTCGGAACCGCCGTGGCGCGGGCCATCGCCGACCATCGCGCCACGGCCGGCGTGGTGATTTGCGGCACCGGCATCGGTATCAGCATTGCCGCCAACCGCGTGCCCGGCGTGCGTGCGGCCCTGGTCCACGACCAGTTCACCGCCGCCATGGCGCGCGAGCATAACGACGCCAATGTGCTGGCGCTTGGCGCACGCGTGCTGTCCGTCGATGCCGCCCGCCATGCCCTCAAGGTGTTTTTCGCAACGCCGTTCAGCGGCGGCCGGCATGTTCAAAGGGTCGCCAAGCTCGGCTGAATCGAAACCGCAACATCAACCGCCAATATATTGAGAACGAACATGGATCAACGCGTACCGCCCGCCTTCTTCGCCGCCTCGCTGGCCCAATCCGACCCCGAGGTGATGGCCGCCGTCACCCAGGAATTGCACCGCCAGCAGGATCAGATCGAACTGATCGCCTCGGAGAACATCGTCAGCCGCGCCGTACTGGAAGCGGTCGGGAGTGTGCTGACCAACAAGTACGCCGAAGGTTATCCCGGCAAGCGCTATTACGGCGGCTGCGAGTTCGTCGACATCGCCGAGACGCTGGCGATCGAGCGCGCCAAGAAGCTGTTCAATTGCGCCTACGCCAACGTTCAGCCGCACGCCGGCGCACAGGCCAACGCCGCGGTGTTCCTGGCGCTGCTGCAGCCCGGCGATACTTTCATGGGCATGGACCTGGCTGCCGGCGGCCACCTGACTCACGGTTCGCCGGCCAACGTCTCAGGCAAGTGGTTCAAGGTGGTATCCTACGGCGTCGACCCGAAGACCCACTTGATCGACTACGATCAGGTCGAACGCGTCGCCAAGGAGCACAAGCCGAAGCTGATCATCGCCGGCGGTTCGGCCTATTCGCGGATCATCGACTTCAAAGCGTTCCGCGCCATCGCCGACAGCATCGGCGCCTCTTTGATGGTGGACATGGCCCATTTCGCCGGGCTGGTGGCCGCGGGACTTTACCCGAGCCCGGTCGGCATCGCCGACGTCACCACCACCACCACCCACAAGACGCTGCGCGGCCCGCGCGGCGGGATGATCCTTTCCAATCGCGAGGACATCGGCAAGAAACTGAACTCGGCGGTGTTCCCGGGCAACCAGGGCGGACCGCTGATGCACGTCATCGCCGGCAAGGCGGTGGCGTTCGGCGAAGCCCTGAAGCCCGAGTTCAAGGTCTACGCCCAACGCATTATCGACAATGCGAAAGTGTTGGCCGACACATTGACCAAGGGCGGGCTCGCCATCGTCTCCGGCGGCACCGACAGCCACGTCATGCTGGTGGACCTGCGCCCGAAAAGGCTGACCGGCAACATCACCGAAAAGCAGCTCGAGCGCGCCGGCATCACCTGCAACAAGAACGGCATTCCGTTCGACCCGGAAAAGCCGACCGTCACGTCGGGTATCCGGCTCGGCAGTCCGGCCGGCACCACGCGCGGTTTCGGTACCGCCGAGTTCCGCCAGATCGGCGAGATGATCTGCGAGGTGCTGGACGCGCAGTCCAACAACCCCGGCAGCGCCGAACTGGTCGAAAAGGCGGTCGGCGCCAAAGTCCAGGACTTGTGCCGGCGGTTTCCGATTTATCAATGATTGGTGGTTAGAGCCGTCTGCGGCATGATGGCTGCGCGCGTCCTTGGGTTGGGCCGCCGCGCCTGAAAGTCAGTTCGCGTTTTGGGTCGGGGAGGGGACAGCACCATGCGGTGTCCCTATTGCGGAAACGAAGATACCCAGGTCAAGGATTCGCGGCCGACCGACGACAATTCGGCGATCCGCCGCCGCCGGGCCTGTCCGGCGTGCGGCGCGCGCTTTACCACCTTCGAGCGCATCCAGTTGCGCGAACTGGTGGTGGTGAAGAAGAACGGCCAACGGACGCCATTCGATCGCGAGAAACTGGTGCGCTCGATCACGGTCGCTTGCCGCAAACGCCCGGTGGATGAAGAACGCATCGAGCGGGTGGTCAACAGCATCCAACGCCGGCTGGAAAGCATGGGCGAGGCGGAAATCCCTTCGCACGTCGTCGGCGAAATGGTGATGGAAGCCTTGCAGGGCCTCGACAAGGTGGCTTACGTGCGATTTGCCTCGGTCTACAAGAATTTTCGCGAAGTCAAAGACTTCGAGAGTTTTGTTGAGAACATTTCCGAACCGTCGCGCGGCGACCAAGAGGTCTGATGCCCGCGGCGGCGCCACCGCCCGATCCGGTTGCCGACCAGCACTGCATGGCCGCCGCGTTGCGGCTGGCCGAACGGGGGCTGGGCGACACCTGGCCTAATCCGTCGGTTGGATGCGTGATCGTTTCCGCCGGCCGCGTGGTCGGCCGCGGCACCACCCGGTCCGGCGGTCGTCCGCACGCCGAAACCGAAGCGTTGGCGATGGCCGGCGCAGCGGCCCGGGGTTCAACGGTTTACGTGACGCTTGAGCCGTGCAGCCATCACGGCCAGACGCCGCCGTGCGCCGACGCGCTCGCCGCTGCGGGAGTTGCACGGGTGGTGGTCGCGGCCACCGATCCGGACCCGCGTGTCTCCGGGGGCGGTCTGGCCAAGATGCGGGCCGCCGGCGTCCACGTGACCGAGAATGTCGGGCGTGCCGAAGCCGCCGCGCTCAACGTTGGCTTTTTCCGGCGCGTCACCGCGGGCCGGCCGATGTTCGCGCTCAAGGTGGCCGGCAGTCTCGACGGCCGGATCGCGTTATCGAACGGCGCCAGCCAATGGATCACCGGCCCCTCGGCACGCGCCGCCGGGCACCTGCTGCGGGCGCGGTTCGACGCCATCCTGGCGGGGTCGGGCACGGTGCTGGCCGACGACCCGCACTTGACCTGCCGCCTGCCTGGATACGCCGGTCGGCCCAAGGTGCGCGTGATCCTGGACCGGCGCGGACGGGTAACTCCGCGCTATCGGGTGTCGGACACCGCTGCCGCGCCGACCTGGTTCTACCGCGCGCCCGGCATGGACCTGCGCGCTGTCGCGACCGATCTCGCAGCCAAGGGCCTGACCCGAGTACTGATCGAAGGCGGCGGCGAGGTGGCCGCCGCGGCGCTGCGGGCCGGGCTGATCGACGAGATCTACTGGTTCCGTGGGCCCCAGGTGCTGGGCGGCGACGGCGTACCGGCCGTGGCAGGGCTAACCCTTGACCGGCTATCGGATGCGCCTGAATTCACCCCGGGCGAAATCCTGCGGTTCGGACAGGATGTCCTGCAGGTGTTTCGCCTTGCCGCGAAAGCCTAGACACGCCACAACACGGCCATGTTCACGGGCATTGTCACCGACTTGGGGCAGGTTGCCGCCGTCGCCGATCTGGGCGGCGGTTCGGGCGACAAGCGCCTGCGCATCGCCACCGCCTTTGACGCGGCAACGGTCGCCATCGGCGCGTCAATAGCCTGCAATGGGTGCTGCCTGACGGTGGTCGAGAAGGGGGCCGGCTGGTTCGCCGCCGACGTGTCCAACGAGACGCTGTCCAAGACCACGCTGGGCGGCTGGCGGGCGGGTACGCCCGTCAACCTGGAACGGGCGCTCAAGGTCGGGGATGAATTGGGCGGTCATATCGTGTCGGGCCACGTTGACGGGGTCGGCGTGGTCTCGGGCATGGCCGATGACGGGCAGTCCCGGCGATTCACGGTCGAGGTGTCGGCGTCGCTGGCACCGTTCATCGCGGCCAAGGGTTCGGTTGCTTTGGACGGCGTGTCACTCACGGTCAACGAGGTCGCCGGCCGGCGTTTCGGCGTCAACGTCATCCCCCACACCCGGGCGGTGACCACCTTCGGATCGCTGAACGCGGGCGACCGGGTGAACGTGGAAATCGACGTGTTGGCGCGCTACGTTGCGCGCCTTTTCGAGGCGGGTGCGGTGCCCGCCCGCGTTGCGTAGAGTGCGTGTCATGAATGATGCCCGGGCCACAGACACCAGGACGACGGCCGTGCCCTACCGCGAATACCTGTCCTCGATCGAAGAGATCATCGACGACGCCCGCAATGGGCGCATGTTCATTCTGGTCGATGACGAGGCGCGCGAGAACGAAGGCGACCTGGTGATCCCGGCGCAGATGGCCACGCCCGACGTCGTGAATTTCATGGCCAAGTACGGCCGCGGCCTGATCTGCCTGGCGATGACGCGCAAGCGCGTCGAGGACCTGCGCTTGCCGATGATGACCACACACAATCAGACCCGGCATGCCACAGCCTTCACTTTGAGCATCGAGGCCAAGGAGGGCGTCACCACCGGCATTTCGGCGGCGGACCGCGCGCGCACGATCGCGGTGGCCATCGACCCGGCCAGCACGCGCGAACATCTGGCCACGCCCGGTCACGTCTTTCCGCTGATGGCCCGCGACGGCGGTGTGCTGGTGCGCGCCGGCCACACCGAAGCGGCGGTGGATATTGCGCGCCTTGCCGGGCTGATCCCGGCCGGGGTGATCTGCGAGATCATGAACGATGACGGCTCGATGGCGCGGCTGCCGGACCTGGTGAAATTCGCCCAGCACCATGGCCTGAAAATCGCCACCATCGCCGAACTGATCGCTTACCGCAGACGCAAGGAGCGGCTGGTCCGCGTCGAGGCCGAAACCCCGTTCAAGTCGCGCTTCGGCGGTCAGTGGCTGTTGCGGATTTACGCCGACACGGTTTCGGGAACCGAACATGTCGCCATGGTCAAAGGCCAGGTGCAGACGCCCGATCCGGTCATGGTGCGTATGCACCAGGTCAACGTGCTGTCGGACCTTTTCTGGGAAAGCGACAACGCCAAGACCGGCGAATTGCACCGTTCGATGGAAGCCATCGCCGCCCATAGTCGGGGCGTGGTGGTGGTGCTGCGCGATTTCCCTGGCGGGCGGTTGTCGGACCGCCTGAAAGCCCAGCTGAAGGGCGAGGACGGTACTACACGCCTGATGGATTACGGTGTCGGCGCGCAGATTCTGGTCGACCTGGGCGTGAGCAACATGATCCTTCTGACCAACACATCCAAGAACGTCGTCGGACTTGAAGGTTACGGCCTGAAGATTGTCGAGCAGCGCGGGATACCGGCGTGATGAAAAAGAAGCCATCGCGCAAGCGCCGGCCTCATGTGCTGATCGTCGAGGCGCGGTTTTACGACGAAGTCGCCGATGCCTTGTTGAACGGGGCGACGGCGGCGCTGAAGAAGGCCGGCGCCACTCACGACGTAGTCACCGTGCCGGGCATTCTGGAGATTCCCGCCGCCGCCATGCTGGCGTTTCACCCCAAAAGCAAAGTTCGGCGCGCATACGACGGTTTCGTCGCGCTGGGCTGCGCGGTCAGGGGCGAGACCGACCATTATGAGTACGTATGCCGCGAGTCGATGGCGGGTGTCAGCCGTGTCTCGCTTGATCTCGGCCTGGCCTCGGGCAACGGCATTCTGACCTGCCCGACGTGGGAACTGGCGGTGGCCCGCGCCGATCCCAAGGGCGACGACGACGTTGGTGGGCGCGCGGCGCGCGCCTGCCTGAGAATGATTGAGCTGAAGCGCGGCTTCGGCCTATAACCCGATCCTCACCGGCCGCGCGGCGGCTGTGCACCATCGATATTTCGCTCTTTGATAAGGCCCATCGGACGCCAATGCCCGCGAACGCCTCGCCTCCGCTACCGTCAGATCATGGGCCGTCCAATACGGTCTCCCGCGCCGGGATCAATCGCGCGCGCAGCGCCGGGCGGCTGGCCGCTGTCCAGGCGCTTTATACCCTGGCCCAGTCCGAGGCGACCGCCGACGAGGTGCTGCGCGATTTTGTCTCCGGCAGGCTGGGCGGCGTGGCCATCAGCGAAAACGTCGACACCGGCCAGGAGACCTACATCGAATTGCCCGAGGGCGATGCCGAACTTCTGGTCGACCTGGTGCGCTGCGCTCAGGCGCGCGGCGATGAAATCGGCCGCATCATCGCCGCAAGTCTTTCGGCGGGCTGGCCGGCGGAACGGCTCGAGGTGCTGGTGCGCTGCGTGCTGTCGGCCGGGATCGCCGAGTTGATGTGCCGGCCCGATATCCCGCCGCGCGCGACCGTGTCGGAGTTCGTTGACGTCGCCAAGGCGTTCTACTCCGGCGCCGAGCCTGGCATGGTCAACGCTGTGCTCGACCGCGCGGCGCGGGCGCTCGACCGGATGCCGGCGCCGCCGGCCCCTTGAGCTGGCAATGGACGAGTTTTCGTTGATCCGCGACCTGCTGGCGCCCCTGACCCGCGGCGCGGCCGGCGCCTACGGCTTGGGTGACGACGCCGCGACCATCGCGCCGCGGCCCGGCTGCGAGCTTGTGGTCACCGTCGACGCCGTTGTCGGCGGCGTCCATTTCCGCACCGACGACCCGCCCGGACGCATCGCCCAGAAGGCGGCACGCGTGAACCTGTCGGACCTGGCGGCCAAGGGGGCCGATCCGGTCGGCCTGGTGATGGCGCTGGGTGTGCCCGTCGGCACCACGGACACGTGGCTGCGCGCGTTCGTCGCCGGCTTGGCCGACGATCTGGATCATTTCGGCGTGCCGTTGCTGGGCGGCGACACCACCTCGACTCCCGGTCCCCTCACGGTGTCGATCACCGCGTTCGGCAACGTGCCGGTTGGGGCCATGATCCGGCGCAGCGGCGCGCAAGCCGGCGACTTGCTGTGCGTCAGCGGCACCATCGGCGATGCGGTCCTGGGCCTCGCGTCCGATCCCGGTCTGCCGGCGGCCGGTCGCACGTTCGCGCGCGACCGCTACCTGTTGCCGCGGCCGCGACTGGCGCTGGGACATGCCTTGCGGGGAATCGCCCATGCCGCCATCGACGTTTCCGACGGTCTGGTCGCCGACATCGGGCACATGTGCGCGCAATCCGGCGTCGCGGCGGAGATCGAGGCGGCGTCGGTGCCGCTGTCCGACGCGGGCCGCGCCTGGCTCGAGGCCCGGGGCGACGAGGCCTTGCGCCGCATGCTGACCGGCGGCGACGATTACGAAATCGCATTCACCATGCCCGCCGCGCGGCGCGACGAACTTCCGTCCCTGGTCGCGCAAGGGTCGGTTCCGGTGTCGATCATCGGTCGCATCACGGCGGGCAATGGTGTTAAGGTGCGCGACGCTGCCGGGGGCGAACTGGCGTTTGCGCGCAGCGGCTACCGGCACTTGCAGCCGTAACGGGGCGTCCGGCCGACATGCGTCGCTTTTTCGTGATCCTGATCTTGCTGGTGTTGATTGGCGGCGGCGGCGTCGGCGGTCTGATTATTCTTGGTATCATCCCCAACCCCTTCAATCCGGTTCAGCAGGGCCCCAATGCCGCCGCGGAGGCCGCCCGCAAGGCCGAAGCCGAGCGCCTGCGCTTCAAGGCGCCCACCGCGGCGCTGACGTTCGTCAACCTGCGCGACATGATCGTGCCGGTGGTGGTGAACGGGAAGGTCAAGACACGCGTGTACATCAGCGTGCGTCTTCTGGTCGCCCCGGCCAACAAGGACGCCGTCGAAGCAGGCATCGCCCGCTATCAGGACGCGGTCCTGGCGGAGTTCGTGCCGTATTTCTCCGACTATTTTGCGCGCAACGACCTGCTCAACCTGGAAGACATCAAGGCGCGGTTGGTGAAAAACGCCAAGCGCATCTTCGACACCAGAGTCGAGGACGTGCTGCTCGTCAACGTGTTCGAGCAGAAGTTCGGCGCCCTGGATTGACCCTGCGGGCAGGCGTGACTCAAATGTTGCGCCGCCGGAGGTGTTCTGGCAGTTTGCGCGCGCCGTTTTCCTCCGGATCGCCGGAACCTCGACTAACCAACTGATTCAAATATGCTAATTCTGGCGTCGCGCGGCCCAGCCCGGGCCGTCGCCGAATCCCGCCGCCAAACAGAAGTCATCCGTCGAACGAACCACATAGGGGTCACATGAGCTCTCTCGAACTCTTGGTCATCGCCTGCGGCGTGCTCGCCGTGCTGTACGGCATCTACGCCACCCGCCAGGTGCTCGCCAAATCGGCCGGCAACGCCCGCATGCAGGAAATCGCCGCCGCCATTCAGGAGGGCGCGAGCGCATACTTGAATCGCCAGTACACCACCATCGGCATCGCCGGCATCGTCGTGGCCATCATCCTGGCCGCGACCCTGGGGGTGACGGTGGCCATCGGGTTCGTGATCGGCGCGGTGCTGTCCGGCGTCGCCGGCTACGTCGGCATGAACGTCTCGGTGCGCGCCAACGTGCGCACCGCCGCGGCTGCCATGACCGGCGGCCTGCGGCCCGCCCACGACGTCGCGTTCCAGTCGGGCGCGATCACCGGCTTGCTGGTGGTGGGGTTGGGCCTGTTGGGCGTGGCAGGCTACTACATCGGCCTGAAGGCGACCGGCATCGACCAGCGCAAGTTGATCGAGGGCTTGGTCGCCCTTAGCTTCGGCGCCTCGCTGATCTCGATTTTCGCCCGCTTGGGCGGCGGCATCTTCACCAAGGGCGCCGACGTCGGCGCCGACTTGGTGGGCAAGGTCGAAGCCGGCATCCCCGAGGATGATCCGCGCAACCCGGCGGTGATCGCCGACAACGTCGGCGACAATGTCGGCGACTGCGCCGGCATGGCCGCGGACCTGTTCGAGACCTACGCCGTGACCATCGTCGCCACCATGTTGCTCGCCACCATCTACTTCGACGGCGCGGCCGAAACCTCGGCCATGCTGTATCCGCTGGTGGTGGGCGGGGTGTGCATCGTCGCCTCGGTCATCGGCACGTTCTTTTCGGGCATCGGCGCCAACGGCAAGATCATGCCGGCCTTGTACCGCGGCTTCATCGTCACGTCGGTGATCTCGGCCGGCCTGATTGTCGTCATCACGCTACAGATGTTCGCCGAGCCTGTGACCACCGTTGCAGGGCTCACCATCACCTCGACCGACCTGATCATCTGCGCCTTCGTCGGCCTGATTGTCACCGGCCTGATCGTGATCATCACCGAGTATTACACCGGCACCGGCTTCCGCCCGGTGCAGTCGGTGGCCAAGGCCTCGATGACCGGTCACGGCACCAACATCATCCAGGGCCTGGCGATCTCGATGGAAGCCTGCGCCCTGCCGGTGCTGGTGATCTCGGGCGGCATCATCGCCTCGTACGCCGTGGCCGGACTGTTCGGCCTGGCGGTCGCGGCCACCACCATGCTGGCGCTGGCCGGTATCGTCGTGGCGCTCGATGCCTACGGTCCGGTGACCGACAACGCCGGCGGCATCGCCGAAATGGCGCACCTGCCGCCGGAAGTCCGCAAATCCACCGATGCGCTGGACGCGGTCGGCAACAC
>JANRJB010000202.1:0-1777 GCA_033764265.1 Rhodospirillaceae bacterium
CGCGGGCGCCCCCGCTCTTGCCTTGGCTGCCTCGGCCCACCCTGACCTTTCGCACGCCACCGGCGCCTGCGATCAGCGCTCCGCAAGTGGGCTCGCTCGAAATCCTGAACTCGATGCCGAGCCGCTCGGCCGGTGACAGCAATTTGTCCGCGCGAGCGGCATAGGACTTGGTTTCGACGAGTTCGAACAGGCGCTTCACTACGCCGAAACATACCCCAATGGGGTAGCATTGGCAATGCTGCGGCAACGGTTACGCGTGCGCTTGGCGCGCGACGCAAAACCCCAGGTCGCCGATCCGATTGACCGGGTTGCCGCGCCCGCGCAGGGCGCTGCGCATCAATGGCCCGACGTCGTACCACGACCCGCGCGGGCGGGTGCTCTACGCCCGGATCAGGATCGCGCGGTAGCGTTTCGCGCCGTCTACGACGAACTGCGCGCGGCTTGCAGCGTCTTGATGATGTCGACGGCCACGAACAACACCGCAGCGGCACCGAGCGCCGCCGGAATCAACGCCACATCGGAGTAGGTCGCGCGCGCGAACCAATCGCCGAAAATCAATTCACCGACGCGCGCACCCAGGAACGCGACCGCGATTTTGGCGATGAAGGATTGCAGGTCATTGCGGATGTACAGCTTCAATCCATAGTGCATCACCGCGGCGACGACGACCGCGATCACGAGCATCACCAAGAATGAATCAAACGCCATGGCCGATCCTCCGGTTGAGGCGGGCGGCCCGCGTGGAGAACCGACCGCCGGGGCTCACTGTTCAGCGCGCCACCGGCCCCGCCGACGTGGCGGGGGCCGGGCGGCGCAGTCCACGCCATATCCACATAAATATCATGGTTTTATGCGGAATGCAGGCTAATTTTCAGGGTTAGCAGGGCGCCGCCCGAACCGGACCGGTCGTCGGCAAAAACCCTGGCGATGGAGCCGGCCATGGCGTAACCCTCGCGGCCTCAACGCCGCGACAATCGCACGGAACGCCAGCAGCCATGGCCCGCACGCTTTACGACAAGATCTGGGACGCCCATGTCGTGCACCGGCATGACAACGGCGACTGCCTGATCTACATCGACCGGCACCTGGTGCAGGAGGTCTCGAGCCCCCAGGCGTTCGAGGGCCTGCGCAGCATGGGCCGCGCAGTGCACCGTGCGCGCGCGGCGCTGGCCATGCCCGATCACAACGTGCCGACCACCGCCGACCGGCTTGAGAAAATCGACGATCCCGAATCGGTGGAGCAACTCGCGCACCTGGTGGCCAATACCAGGCGCACCGGTATGCCCTATATCGAGATGAGCGATCCGCGTCAGGGCATCGTGCACATCGTCGGGCCCGAGCAGGGCTTCACCCTGCCGGGGACCACGCTGGTGTGCGGGGATTCGCACACCTCGACTCACGGCGCTCTCGGCGCGCTGGCCTTCGGCATCGGCACGTCCGAGATCGAGCACGTGCTCGCCACCCAGTGCCACATCATGAAGAAGTCCAAGTCCATGCGCGTTACCATCGACGGCGCGTGCGGCGCGGGCGTGACCGCCAAGGACCTGGCGCTGGCGGTGATCGCCAAGATCGGCACCGCCGGCGGCACCGGACACGCGGTGGAATACGCCGGCGCCGCGGTGCGCGCGCTGTCGGTGGAAGCGCGCATGACCCTGTGCAACATGACCATCGAGGCCGGCGCGCGCACCGGCATGGTTGCCCCGGACGACACAACGTTCGCCTACATCAAGGGTCGGCCGATGGCGCCGGCCGGCGCACTGTGGGACCGCGCGGTCGC
>JANRJB010000204.1:0-17326 GCA_033764265.1 Rhodospirillaceae bacterium
GGCCTGATGTATCATACCTGCACGACAGGTCCAGCCGGGGAGCCGCGCCGTGGCCGAGACGACCGCGCCGTTTGAATTGATTGCCGACCGCGCCCGATGGGGGCGGTGGGGTGCGCGGCTGTCGGCGGTCGCGGCGGCGCAGGCCGACCGCGCGCCGTCGTGGCTGGTGGTGTGCTTCGCCATCGGCATCGCGGCGTTCTTCGCCTGGCCGAGCGATCCGCCGCCTGCGCCGGTCATCGCCGCGGCGGTGATTGCGGCGGTGCCGATCCTGTGGTGGCGGCGGGCCGACTGGCGCACCTTCGCGGCCGGGGCGATGCTGAGCGTGATCGCCGGGTTCGGCGTCGCGCAGGTGCGGACCTGGGCGGTCGACGGGCCGATCCTGGCGCGCGAGATCGGTCCGGTCACGGCCACCGGCCGGGTCGCCGAGGTCCAACGCGAACCCGGCCGCGTGCGCGTGGTGCTGCGCGATCTGGCGATCGAAGGCCTGGCGCCGGACCGCACGCCGCACGGTGTGCGGCTGTCGGTTCCGGCCAGCCACGGCGCACCGCGGGTCGGCGAGCGCATCGACGTGCTGGTACGCCTGCGTCCGCCGCATCGCCCCGAGGTGCCGGGCGGTTTCCAATACCAGCGCTTCCTGTATTTCGAGCGGATCGGCGCCACCGGATTCACGCTCGGCCGCTGGCGCGCGGTCGCGCCCGACGACACGGCGACCGCATCGGTTCGCCAGTCCCTCGAGAATTTGCGCCGCGACGTCTCCGACCGCATCCTGGCCGTTCTGCCCGGCGACCGCGGCGCCGTGACGGTGGCGCTGACCACTGGCGAGCAATCGCTGATTTCCGAGCGCTTGCAGGAGGCCTATCGCGCCGCCGGCCTCGCCCACCTGCTGTCGATCTCGGGCGTGCACATGTCGCTGTTGGCCGCGGTGGTCTTTGTGCTGGTGCGGCGCGCGTTGGCACTGTTTCCTGCGGTCGCGCTGCGCTTCGATATCAAGAAATGGGCGGCGGTGGCCGCGCTTGCCGCGACGTTCTTCTATCTCACCATCTCGGGCATGAGCGTGCCGGCGGTGCGGGCCTTCATGATGGTCGCGGTGGTGCTGTGCGCGGTGCTGCTCGACCGCCGCGCCCTGTCGCTGCGCAGCGTGAGTTGGGCGGCGTTCCTGGTGCTCGTCGTGTTCCCGGAGTCGCTGATCGGTCCCAGCTATCAGATGTCGTTCATGGCGGTGATCGCGCTGATCGCGCTGTACGAGCACTACACCGCCCGGCCGCGCTGGCGCGACGAGGACGGACAATGGACAGTTTTGCGAGCGGCGGGGGTCTATCTGGCCGGACTGGTGGCGACCGACCTGGTGGCGGGCTCGATCACCTCGCTGTTCGCGGCGTTTCACTTCAACAACCTGCCGGTCTATTCGCTGGCCGGTAACCTTTTGGCCGTGCCGATCACCGGCGCGTGGGTGATGCCTTGGGTGCTGGTGGCACTGGCGTTGATGCCGCTGGGCCTCGATGCGTGGGCGCTGCAGTTGGCGGGTGCGGGCGTGCAGGCCGTCAATACCATCGCCGTCACCGTCGCGGGCTGGCCGAACGCCCAGATTCACGTACCGCCGATGTCGGTGGCGGCGCTGGTGGCCGGCGCCGCCGGCCTGCTGCTGATGTGCCTGTGGCGCGGGCCCTGGCGCTGGTTGGGGGCGGCGCCGGTGCTGGCGGCGGTGATGCAGCCATGGCTCGCGCCCAAGCCCGAACTGATCGTGTCGGAAGATGGCGGCGTGATCGCGGTCGGCGACTTGGGCGGCAGACTTTCGCTGATGCCCGGACGCGGCGACCGGTTCACGCGCTCGGTGTGGCTCGAACGCTACGGCCGCAGTTCGGATCCGTGGCCGCCGCCGGACGTGGCGTGCGATGCCGTGGGTTGCGTGATGACGCGCGGCGAGGCCTCGGTCCTGCTGGCGTTCGATCCCGCCGCCGCCGGCGAGGATTGCGGGCGCAGCGACGTGGTGATCGCGCCCGGCTTTTATGTGCGGCGCTGCGGCGGCAGCCGCGTCTTCGACCGCGCCGACTTCGCGCGCGGCGGCGCACATGCGTTTCGCTTCGACGGCGGACGACTTCGCGTCATCACCGTCGCGGACGCGATCGGTCAGCGGGCGTGGAACCGAACAGGGCTCAATACCGGCGGAACAGGCCGACCAGGCGGCCCTGCACCTTGACCCTGTCGGGACCGAAAATGCGGGTCTCGTAGTTCTTGTTGGCGGGTTCCAGCGCGATCGACTCGCCCTTGCGGCGCAGGCGCTTCAAGGTGGCTTCCTCGTTGTCGACCAGCGCGACGACGATGGCGCCGTTGTCGGCGGTGTCGCACTTGCGGATCAGGATGGTATCGCCGTCGGCGATGCCGGCATCGATCATCGAATCGCCCTCGACGGTGAGCGCATAATGCTCGCCGCCGCCCAACAGGCCCGCGGGCACGCCGATGTGTTCGGTGGGATTGCGCAACGCCTCGATCGGCGTGCCGGCGGCGATCTTGCCGTACAGCGGCAGCTCGACCGTTTCGGCCGGCGCGCTGGTCTTGGCGGCGGCCCCCGCCAGACCGCCAAAGGTGCCGGTGATAACGTTCGGCTGGAATCCGGTGCTCGGCCGCGGCGGCGCGGTGGCGTTGTCGGGCAGCTTGAGCACTTCCAACGCGCGGGCCTTGTGCGGCAGCCGGCGCAGGAACCCACGTTCCTCGAGCGCCGTAATCAATCGGTGGATGCCGGACTTGGATTTGAGCTTCAGGGCCTCCTTCATCTCGTCGAAGGATGGCGCCACGCCTTCGCGGGCCATGCGGTCCCGGATGAGAAGCAGGAGCTGGTATTGTTTCTTGGTCAACATGGACCGGGCGACTCCGCGCTGCGGGGGACACGAATAGGCGTGTGGGGGCGAACAAAGCAGCAACGGACCAATGTTCTACTTTAGTTCCCCAGCTTGGTCAAGCAAAGCTGGTCGAGGGCCGCCGCAATGTCGGCCAGGGGGCCCGTCCAGTCGCCATCCTGTCCCTGCCGGAAAAAGCGCACGCTGGCGTACCACGGGCTGGCCGACCCGGCGGTGAACGTCCACCACAGCCGGCCGCGGGCGTGCGGCACCAGCACCCAGGTCGGAACCCCAAGGGCTGCCGCGATGTGGGCGGTGGTGTTGCAGACCGTGACCACCACGTCGCAGGCCGCGGCCGCGGCCGCAACGCCATCCAGGTCGTTGGTCAGATCAAGTCCGGGCAGGCGGGTGAGTCGCGCCCGCACGGCGGGGTCCAGGGTGGCGCGGTCGTCGGCCGTCTCGCCGTACTGGAGATCGACCCAGCGGAGACCCGGCCGGGCCAGCAGGTTTGACCAGTCGGCCAGGCGGGTGCTCTTGCGGGCGCGGAACCGGGCATTGCGGCTGAGCCACGACAGGCCCACCACGACGCCGTCGCCGTCCAACGCCCGGCGGCAGGCGGCCTGGCGCTGCGGATCGGCCTGCAGCAGGCGACGGACCGGTTTGAAATCCGCGGCCCTGCGGCGCAGGTGCCTGCCCACATCCGCGGCCGGCGTCTGGGCGGCAATGGTCGGGTCTTGCGTGGCGGCATCCGGCGGGTCGCGCCGGGCCGCGACGGTGACGCCTGGGAACGAGCGCGCGAACAGGGTGACGAGACGCGGATCGCATTCGAACACCAGGTTGAAGCCGCGCGCGATCAGATCCGGCAGCAGCGTCGCGTAAAGAATTTCGTCGCCGACGCCCTGTTCGGCCCAGACCAGGAGTTTCCTGCCGGCCGGCAGCGGTTCGCCGCGCCACCGCGGTTGCGGAAAGTCGCGCCAGCGGGCCGGAACGGCCGGCGTCCGCCAGCGCCAGTCGTAGGCGGCCCACGCCTGGTCGAAACGCCCCAACGCGAACAACAGCATGGCGCAGTTGAAGTGGGCATCGCCGTGATCGGGCTTCAGCGCGATGGCCTGCTCGGTGGCGGCGAGCGCGCCCGCCGTGTCGCCGCGCTCCTGCAGCGCGGCGGCCAGATTGATGTGGGCTTCGACGCGCGTCGGCGCGAGTTCAATCGATCGCCCATATGCGGCGATCGCCGCGTCGATTGCGCCCTGTTCCGATAATGCCGCGGCCAGCGTGAAGTGCGCCTCGGCCATGGCAGGGTTCACCGCCAGGGCGCGGCGCGCCAGCGTTGCGGCGTCGTGCGGCCGGCCCTGTTTCTCGCGCACCATGGCCAGATTGTTGAGCGCGGCGGCGTTGGCGGGCGCGCGTTGCACCGCGCGCGTCAACAGGGAGTCTGCTTCGGCAGTCTCGCCTTTCAGACCGAGCACGCCGCCCAGATTGGTCATGGCATCGACCGTGTCGGGCGCCAGGGCCAGAACTTGGCGCAATACCGGGATCGCCTCGTCGGGCCGTTGCGCGCGCATCAAGCAGAGCGCGAGGTTGGACAACAGGGTAATCGGTGGATCGTGCTGCCGGGCCACTGCGGCACGGAACGACGCGGCCGCATCGCTGAATCGGCCCAGCGCGGCAAGCGCGACGCCGCGCGCGTCGTGCAGATCGGGCGCATCGGGATCGATCGCCAGCGCGCGCTCGGCCAGAACCAAGGCCTCCGTGGGCCGGGATTCACCCAAGGCCAGAATCGCAAGCTGATGCAGCGCCCCCACGTGGCGCGGGTCGGCGGCGAGGACGCGGCGCAGGCCGGCCGCCGCCGCCGCGGTGTCGCCGCGCGCGCGGGCCGTCACGGCGCGTGTGTACTCTTCGGTTGGCGTGATTGGATCGGTTGCGGTCATGGCGTCCGGTCGGCCGCCGGCGCGCGGTCAGGCGGTCCCGTGGTCCGATTCCAGCATTCGCATCCCAGTTCAGAGCGCAATCTTGCGAATGTCAAATCCGCTCCACGAGCCAGCTTGCAGGAAACCGACGCCGTCGGCAAAGTGGCCGCACCGGCCACGAACAGGAAAGAATCGCCCATGAAATCGGTGGTGTGGATGGTGCTCCTCGCGGCGTCGCCGGTGCTGGCCGACGACCGGGCGGGCAATCTGGGGCGCACCACCGACGACTTCTGCGTCACCGTCCAACAGCTGTTGGAAGGCACCGCCATGGTGTCGCAGAACGAAGTCCATCCGACCTACGATTCGTTCAAGGCCTCCAAAGCCGAGGCCAAGCCCCTGTTGACCGAACAATATGTCCTGTATGCCGACGAGGCCGCCAGGTCGGAGCCGCTGCGCATTTCATGCAAGGCCAAGACCGGCGACCTTTTGAACGAGCTTTACGGCCCGGGCGCATCGTCGGGCCGGATCGCGTGCCAGGCCATTCACCAGCGGATCGCCGCGGACGTGTTCGCCGGACTGACCGACGACGAGCGCGCGGCCGTCAAGATTGCCGCCACCGACATCGTCTACGAAGCGGACGAGACCGTGGTCATGGGCTCCAAGTGGGTGGCACCGTTCGATTATGCCTGGATGAACGGCGGCAAACTTCACTTGAAGTCCAAGGCGCTCTTGGCCGAATGGGACAACATCCTGTTCAAGCTTGCGCCGCCGCAGTTTCGAGGCACGCATTACTGTCATCTCATCGCGCCGGAACACCTGAAACGACTCGTGCTGGGCCTTGCATCGCCGCCCGCGCCTCAGGTTGAATAGCTGGGCGCCGCAATCGGGTTTAAAAGGGGAAGCCATGAAGCTGAGAAACACGGTGACCGCGTCACTGTCGCTGTTGCTGGCCGCGGCGCTGATCGCGCCGGCCGAGGCGCAGAAGAAGGGCAAGGGCGGCAGCGAAGTCCAGGGCGGGTCCAAGGATGCCGCCCTCAACATCGAAAAGTGCGTCCAGCCGATGGGCACGCTGGCGGTGGTCGAGCCGCAGGACTACACCGCCCAGGCCCTCAGCCGCTTCGGCCTGCCGAGCCCCACGGGGCTGATCCGCCTGATCGTGCAGCAGTCCAATTGCTTCCAGCTGGTCGAGCGCGGCATGGCGATGCAGAACATCATGCAGGAACGTAACCTGCAAAGCGGCGGCCAGCTTCAGCGCGGCCAGAACATGGGCCAGGGGCAGATGGTTACCGCAGACTACATTCTCACGCCCGACGTGGCCTTCTCCGAAGGCGATGCCGGCGGCGCCGGCGCGGCCTTGGGGCTGCTGCCCGGCAAGGCCGGGGCGATCGGCGGGTTGATCGGCGGCGGCATCAAGAACCGCGTGGCCCAGACCAGCATGGTGCTGGCGGACACCCGCACCACGCTGCAGGTGGCCGCGGCGGAAGGCAGCGCGAAGGCGACCGACTTCGCCCTCGGCGGGCTGCTCGGCGGCGGCGGGGTGGGCGGCGGCCTCGGCGGCTACACCAAGACGCCCGAAGGCAAGGTGATCGCCTCGAGCTACGTCGACAACTGGAACAACATCGTGCGCGCGGTGCGCGGCAACCTGGCGCCCTCGGCCGCCGCCGCCGCGCCGACGGTCGGCGCGGGCGCCAACCCCGGCGACGTGCTGGTGGCCAAGATCAAGGGCGTCAAGGTGTTCGCCAACCCCGACAAGGCGTCCAAAGTAGTGACCAACACCGCGACCGAGTTCGTCTACATGGGCGAGGAAAGCGGCGGTTTCTTCAAGGTCGCGAGCCCCGACGGCGAAGGCTGGGTCGAGGCGATCCTGGTCAACCGGCAGTAACAGACCATTCGGCGCGCCGTCACTTCGCGCGCCTGTTGCTTCCTATAACACCCAGTGCTATAGATGGCGTGGATTGAGGGCCGCCAATGCGGGTGTTCAAGACCAAGGCGTTCGCCCGCTTTGCCAGGGCAGAATCGATTGACGATTCGCAGCTCCTTCAAGCGATCACGGAGATTTCCCAGGGGTTGATCGATGCAGACTTGGGCGGTGGTGTGATCAAGAAGCGATTGGCGCGACCGGGCATGGGAAAATCCGGCGGCGCACGCAGTATCGTCGCATATCGCTCATCCGGGCTGGCTGTGTTCGTTTTCGGCTACGCGAAGAACGCGCGGGACGACATCTCGCCACCGGAACTCAAGGCCTACCGCGCGCTGGCGCGCGAACTCCTGCAGATCGCCCCGGCGCCGCTGGCTGCGGCGATCCGAAACGGCACCTTGTTGGAGATCAGGTGGTCATGAAGCGCCAGTTTCGCAGTCCGGCATTGGCCGCGATCCATGAAACCGCGGCCGGGCTCCATGACGCGGGTGCCATCGGCAAGGTCAGCATGAAGGAATTCGACGCGCTGTGTTTGACGCCGGTGAAACCGCTGGCCGGTGACCAGATCCGGCGCATCCGGATGCGCGAAAAGGCAAGCCAGGCCGTGTTTGCCCGTTACCTCAATGTCACCGTCGGTCTCGTCAGCCAGTGGGAGCGCGGCGAGAAGCGCCCGAGCGGTCCGGCCCTTAAATTGCTCACGTTGGTCGCCAAGAACGGGCTGCAGGCGGTCGCCTGATTGGTTCACACCGACAGCGCCGCGATCTCGCTGTCCGAAGCCTGCGTGAAGCCCCAGACGAAGCCGTCGGGCGTGGTGCAGCAGAACGCCGGCACGCCGAACTCGTCGGCGGCGATGGCGCTGAGGCCGGTGCAGCCGAACTCTGCGCAGGCCGTCCTGAACTGCGCCAGATCGCGCACGCGCCAGCTGAACAGACAGTAGCCGAGCGCGCCGGGGCTCGACCCCGCACGGCGGTCGGGCAGGTTGCTCGACGGCAGGAAGCGGAACATCAACAGCCGGCCGGAACGGCGGGTGTCGTTGTCGGGGCCCGAGCGCGGTTCCTCGAACGTGTACATCCAGTGGGTCTCACCCGGCACCAGGTCGAACGCCGCGCGCGAGGCCATGGCCTTCTCGTAGGTGGTTTCCTGCACCATGACGCGCTTCAGGCCCAGCACGCGATCGTAGAAGTCGGCCGGCGCGTCGGTGGCGGCGCTGAACATCATTCCGCCGTGGGCGATCTGCGAGGCGCGCAGCAGCGCGGCGTCGTCGATCCTGCCCAGAAGCTTGCTGTCGTAATTGAAGCGTTCCAACAGCGCCTGGCGCGCGAGCGGCTGGATCACGGTGTATTCGCGCACGGCGACGATGCGGTCGGCGAACGGCTCCACCGGCCGGCCGCCGAACATGGCGGGGTTGTAGCTCGACAGGTCGATGAAACTGGGCGGCACATCGTAGACGGCTGCGCCGCGGCCTTTCAGGATGGCGGCGTGGTTGGCCACGTCCAGGATGTCGCGCACGAACTGGCCCGACCAGCGGCTGCCGTGGCCGCGGAACGGCACCGCGCCGATGCCCTCGTGGGTGGGCTTGTCCCACTTCATCAGCCGGATCAGCCCATGGTCGCTGTCCAGGTGGTCGAGACGAACGGATTCGAGCGCGCTGTCGACGCCATACAGCGCCCGGGCCTGGCCGGCCGTCAGCCGCCCGCGGGCGCCTTCGCGAAACCCGAAGGCGCGCCAGAATGTGATGGACGCGGCGAAATCGGGCACGCCGATGCAGATATCGTGCAGCCCGCCGATGGCCTGGGGTTTCGCGGTCATGGGTTTGCTCGTGTCGTGAAGGGGCCGCGACTTTACCGCAGCGCGGTCAGCCGGCAACCCCGACCTGAAGCCAAACCGCGCGCCGTGCTTTACCGGAACCGGGGCGCGCCACACAATGCCCGCGCCGGGGAGGGCTTCACATGACCGCCAAACATCTCAATCGCCGTACGCTCTTGCAGTCTGCCGCCGCCATTACCGCCGCGGGTGCCGCGACGCCCTTGCGCGCGCAGACCCGGCGCACCGGAAGCGGCGCCGACGTGCTGGTGATCGGCGCGGGTCTGGCGGGCCTGCGCGCCGCCGTCGACCTGGAGGACCAGGGCGCAAAAGTGCAGGTGATCGAGGGCAAGGCTAAGGCTGGCGGGCGCGTCCTGACGCTGACCGACATTCCCGGCAACCCCGAAGCCGGCGGCAACGGCATCGGCGCCGGGTATGGGCGCATGATCGACAGCGCCGAGCGCTTCGGCGTCGAACTCGTCAACATCGCCGAACGCGCGCCGTTCGTGTTCATGCGCGAACTGGTGCTGGACGGCGAGATCATCGGCGAGAAGACCTGGCCCGACCACCCGCGCAATCCGTTCAAGGGGCCGCTCAAGGGCATGATGCCGTGGCAGCCGCTGCCGATCCTGATGACCACCAAGAACCCCCTGGGCGCCAATTACGAGGACTGGTACGACCCCAAGTCGTTCAATCTCGACGTCTCGATGCACGCGTTTTTCGCCCAGCAGGGCCTCGACGACGCGGCCATCGAGCTGGCCTACAACACCAATTGCGAGCACGGCTCGACCGCGCACGACGTCTCGGCGCTGATGGTCGCATTCGTCTATTCGTGGGGCAACATGCAGCGCGGCATCGAACCGCGCGCGACCTATGCCGCCAAGGGCGGCAACCAGCGCATCCCCGAGGCGATGGCGGCCGGGCTCAAGTCCGAGGTCCACTACAACAAGGCCGTGGTCGGCATCCGCAGCGACGCCACCGGCGCCGAGGCGGTGTGTTCCGACGGCACGGTCTACCGCGCCAAGAAGATCGTCTGCTCGATGCCGTTCGCCGCCCTGCGCAACGTCCACGTCGACCCGATCATCGGCGGCGCGCAAGGCCAGGCCATCCGCACCATGGGCGTGCAGCTCATGACCCAGACCCACATTGTCGCCAAGACGCCCTATTGGGAAAAGGACGGCCTCAAGGCCGGCATGTGGACCAATGGTCTTGCGGGCAACGTCATGGCCCAGCCGTTCGGCGACAAGCCGTCGGACATCACCAGCCTGACCTGCTGGCACCGCGGCTTCGTGGCGTCGCAGATCGATCGCATGCCGGTCGAGGACGCCAAGCGACTGGTGATCGCCGAGATCGAGAAACTGCGTCCGGCCGCCAAGGGGCAGCTGGAAGTGGCCGGCTTCAAAAGCTGGTACAACGACCCGTTTGCGTGCGGAGATTGGGCGATCTGGCAGCCCGGCCAAGTGCGGGATTTCATCCAATCCGTCGCCAAGCCCCACGGCAACGTCCACTTCTGCGGCGAGCATCTGGCCTTGTCCAACCGCGGCATGGAAGGCGCCATGGAATCGGGCGAACGCGCCGCCCAGGAAGTGCTGCAGGGGATCTGATCGCCGCCGGCATTTGAGCGCGCGGCGATTTTCGCGTATCGGTCCTGCATGACCGACGACGCACCGGCCCACGCCGAACCCTGCCCCCGCTGCGGCAAGACCGCGCCCCTGTGCGTGTGCGCTGTGCTCGCGCCGGTCGACAACCGCATCGCGCTCTTGATCCTGCAGCATCCGCAGGAGCAGGACGTCGACCTGGGCACCGCGCGGCTGACCGCGCTCGCGCTCAAGAACGCCGTGCTCAAGGTCGGTCTGTCGTGGGCCAATCTGGCCAAGGCCCTGGGGCGGCCGGCCGACGCCAAGCGCTGGGCGGTGCTTTACTTGGGATCCGCCGGCGCAGCACACCAACGCCCCCCTCACCCAACTGCGGGTAAGGCGCGCGCGGATCGCACGCGCCAACCCTTCGTATCCCTCTCCCCCCATCAAGATGGGGGGAGAGGGCAGGGTGAGGGGGGACCTGCCGCAACGTTCGACGCGACCGTCACCTTCGTCGACAAGAAGGGCAACGCCCTGGCCGATCAGGCGGCCGCGATGCGCGACCTGGACGGGCTGATCGTGCTCGACGGCTCCTGGAGCCAGGCCAAGGCGTTGTGGTGGCGCAATGCCTGGCTGCTGAAATGCCGGCGCATCGTACTCAACCCGCCGCGTCCGTCGCGCTACGGGACCCTGCGCAAGGAGCCGCGCCGGGAAGGGCTGGCCACCATCGAGGCGGCGGCGTTGGCCCTGGCGCGCCTGGAACGCCGGCCGGAACTGGAAAACGCCCTGATGGCGACCTTCGACAAGCTGCTCGCCGCCTACCGCGCCCACGCAGGATCGCGCCCCGGGCGGGTTTGAACGGGCGCGCAATCGGGTACAATGCGCGCCTTATCTCGGCCTGAGGGGAGCGCCATGGTTCAAGCATCGACACGTCGGACATTTCTGGGCACCGCCGGGGCCGCCGGCGCCGCCGCGTTGGCCGCCAAGCCGCTGCGCGCGGCGACCAGCGCCGACGTGCTGGTGATCGGCGCCGGCCTGGCGGGCCTAAAGGCCGCGCTGGACCTGAAGGACCTGGGCGCGAACGTCCAGGTGATCGAAGGCCGCGACCGCGTCGGCGGGCGGGTGTTTACGCTGAAGGATCTGCCCGGCCAGCCCGAGGCCGGCGGCAACACGTTTTCTTCGGGCTATGGCCGCTGCCTCGACATGTGCGAGCAGGTCGGCGTCAAGGTGCGCGACTACGCGCCGCGCGCGCGGCTCAATACGCCCGGCCTGTATCTGCAAGGCCAGTACATCGCCGCCGCCGACTGGGAAAAGTCGCCGCTCAACATCCTGCCCGAGAAGTACAAGAAAATTCTGCCGATCGGCGTCGGCGATGCGGTCTACAAGGAAACCCAACCGCTGAACGATCCGGATGAGTGGTACGAGGAGGCGTTCTTCAAGTACGACATTCCGGTCCACGCGCTGTTCAAGCAGCAGGGCTTCACCGACGAGCAGATCGACCTCTTCTTCAACACCAACATCTGGTACGGCACCTCGTCGCACGACGTGTCGTTGCTGATGATGTACTTCCAGGAAGTGTGGTTCCGCGCCGTCAGCATGGGCGACCGGTCGAGCTGGGCGGTGATCGGCGGAAACTACCTGTTGCCCGAAGGCATGGCGCGAAAGCTGGGCGGCGAGGTTCATTTCGGCAAGCAGGTGGTCGGCATCCGGTACGACGGCAAACGCTGCGAGACGGTGTGCGCCGACGGCTCGGTCTACACATCGAAAAAAGTCATCTGCACGCTGCCGATGCCGGTGATGCGCTACATCCGTTTCGACCCCGCGCTGCCCGAGGCGCACAGCGCCGCCATCAAGTCGGTGCCGTACTTCCCCATGACCCAGGTACACATCGTGCCGAAGTCGGAGTTCTGGAAAGACGACGGGCGCTCGCCGGCGATGTGGACCGACACCGCCGCCGGCTTCGTCATGATCAACCGCTTCGCCGAGGACGAGAACACGGTCACGTCGCTGACCGCCTGGGCGCGCGGCTTCAACGCGGTCAGGTTGGACCAGCTCGATCCCGCCGATGCCAAGAAGCTGGTGATTTCCGAAATCGAGCGCGTGCGGCCGGCGGCCAAGGGCAAACTGGAGGCCGCGGCGATCAAGTCGTGGCTGCGCGATCCGTTCGCGGGCGGCGACTACGCCATCTGGGGCCCCGGCCAGGTCAAGGCGTTCGTGCGCGAAGTGGGCAAGCCGCACGGGCCGATCCACTTCGCCGGCGAGCACACGGCGCTGTCCAATCGCGGCATGGAAGGGGCCATGGAGTCGGCCGAGCGCGCGGTGCTGGAGGCGATGGCCGATCTCTGACGACGACGGGCGCGTCGAACGGTATCCCATGAGCGCGGACTTTATCGCGCGCGGCATCCTTCTGGGCGCCGCCGTCACAACCCTCGCGGTGATGATGTTCGCGGCCGGCGGCGCGTTGCAAAGCGACACCGGCGAGACGTTCGCCAACTTGCTGTTGCTGCCGTTCCTGGCGGCGTGGGCGGTCGGGCCGTACTTCATCTGCAACCGGTTCATGTCCGAGGCCGAGCCGCGCGCGCGCTGGGCCTACCTGCCTGCCGCGCTGATCGTCGCGTTGCCGGTGCTGTGGTTCTACGTCGACGGACTGGTGATCCACGAACAGCCCGACGCGCAGATCACGATCGTCTTCGTGGTCTTCCCGCTGTATCAGTTCGTGTTCGTGCTGGCGGTTTACTATGCCGTTCGGTTCTGGGGCCGGTTCTCCGGCCCGTCATCTTGAGCAGAGGAGAAATCCCGCGATGAGCGATCTTGCGCCGCCGTTCAAGGAAAAGGTCCGCCGCGTGCTGACGGCGGTCAATCCCGACGGCAAGTCGTACGTCATGGCCGACGGCGAGCCCGAGGACATCCTCATCCTGAACGGCTGCCGGATGGTGCGGCTGTGGCAGACCGACAGCGTTCCCGCCACCGTGCCCGCGCGCGCCGACCGCACCCAGGGCGGGTTGGGGCCGATGCCGCGCGAATTCCGCGGCACGCGGTTCTACACCGCCGAACTGCCGGCGGGCGTGAACATCCCCATGCACAAAAGCCTGTCGGTGGATTACATCGCGGTCCTGAAGGGCCAACTGACGCTCGGCCTCGAGACCGGCGAGGTCGCGCTCAACCCCGGCGATACCGTGGTCCAGACCGGCAACATGCACGCCTGGATGAACCGCACCGCCGATCCGGTGCTGATCATGGTGTGCGTCGTCGGCGCGGTGGAGAGCGTTTAGGCGATGGTCCAAGCGCTTGGGAAAGACTGCCCCTCACCGCCTCGCTCCGCTCGGCACCCTCTCCGTCCGGCCTAAGGCCGGCCAACCATAAAATAGGCGCGCCTTCGGCGCGACGGGGAGAGGGTTGGGGTGAGGGGTCGTTTGCGGTCGGCGAACAGAAAACAACCTCTCCTTACCTCCCCCTTGCAGAGGGAGGAATAATCGCAACTCTGGATTCGCGCTGAATGCTTTAGCGCCCGCCGCCGCGCCGCGCGTCCCAGTTGGCGCGCAGCATCGCCACGTCGTCGATCTGCTGCTGCGTGTCCGCCAACGCTTCGGCGGCCGAGACCATGCCGTCGAGTTCCTGCTCGGTCAGGTCCAGCGCGCAGCCGGCCAGCGTGCCGTCCAGCCAGTTCTGGCCCAGATAGATCTTCGAATACAGGTGCCGCTGGCGCGCGGCGTCGATCCACAGTTTGGCCGCGGCGCAGGTGTCTGGCTCGGCGCCGTTGCCCTGCATCAGGATCAAGCCCAGCACGAACTGGCCTTGCGCATAGCCGGCCGCCGCCGACTGGCGGAAGTAGGCGATGCCCTGGTCTTTTTCGTCGTTGTAGAAATAGCCGCGGCCGAGCTGATACAGCGTGCGCCCGTCGCCGGGATTTTGGTCCAGCGCCGCGTGGCAGGCTTGCTTGGCCGCGGCGATGTCGACGTCGGCCTGTGCGATGCCGGGCGCCAGTTTCTGGGTATCGGACGGGTGCGCCGCCAGCCTGTCGCACTGCGTGACCCGCGCGCCGGCCTCCGACGAGTCCAGCGGTTCGCGGAATACATACGGCATGACCAGGTAGAGCGCGAGCAACAGCGCGAACGCCGTCGAGATGGCGCGAATTTTGCCCGACAGGGCGCCGCGGGCGTCGTCGCCCCCGCCGAAACGCGGCTTGCGCGGGGCCTGATGCTGCGGGGCGTCGGTCATGATCGAACCGGGCTCGGTATTGCCGGACACAACGGCTATTGTTACACCCGGAACCGCCGACGCAACAGGGGAGACGCCGCGCGATGGCCGACCAGACCGCCGCAAACCGTGCCGCCGTGCCCGTCTATTCCGCGCTCGCGCTGCAGACCGACTGCCACGCCGTCAACGGCAAGTCGAAAGCCGACGCCCACGCCCGGATGCTGACCACCATCGCCGGGCTGAAGGGCGAAATCGCCAGCGCCATCGGCTTCACCAAGGGCTTCAACGGCACCGACACCCGGCTGGTCGTGCTGCCGGAATACTTCCTGTCGAGCTTTCCGATGGGCGAACCCATCGCCAAGTGGCAGGAGATCGGCTGCGTGGAAATGGCCGGCGCAGAGTACGACGCGCTGGGCGCCATCGCCCAGGCGCACAAGTGCTATCTGTCGGGCAACGTCTACGAGATCGACCCGAAGTTCCCCCAGCTTTACTTCCAGTGCTGCTTCCTGATCGCGCCCAGCGGCAACGTGATTCTGCGCTACCGCCGGCTGATCTCGTTGTTCGCGCCGTCGCCGTTCGATGTGTGGGACAAGTACCTCGACGCCTACGGCCTCGACGGCGTGTTCCCGGTGGCCAAGACCGAGATCGGCAACATCGCCTGTGTGGCGTCGGAGGAAATTCTTTATCCCGAGCTGACGCGGGCCCACGTGCTGCGCGGCGCGGAGATCATCTGCCATTCGACGTCCGAGGTCGGCGCGCCGCTGCTGACGCCCAAGGAAATCTGCCGGCGCGCCCGCGCGGTCGAGAACATGTGCTACGTGGTCTCCGCCAACACCGCGCGTATCGTCGGCACGCCGCTGCCGCCGGAGTCCACCGGCGGGATGTCGAAGGTGGTGGACTACAAGGGCGCGGTGCTGGCCGAGGCGTACCCCGGCGCGACGTTCACCGCCAACGCCATCCTGGACATCGAGGCGTTGCGCAAGTACCGCGCGCTGCCGGGCATGTGCAACGTGGTCTCGCGCCAGCCGCTGGAACTTTACGCGGCGTCCTACGCCGGCCGCACCATCAGCCCCGCGAACACCTTCGTGGCCGACGGCGCGGTGACGGTGCCGGACCGCGCGTTCTTCGTGCGCCGCCAGCAGGCGGTGATCGACCGTATCCGGGCCGACGGGCTGATTTAGGGAGAAGGAGCCGCCGATGATTTTCGCGCTGGTCACATTCTTGCCGCACGCCAAGGGTCCGATGAGCGCCGCCGATCGCCTTAAGCTGATCGAGGCGACCGCGCCGCGCTACCAGACCATTCCCGGCCTGATCCGCAAGTACTTCATGGGCCAGCCGGGCGGGCGCGCCGGCGGCGCCTACGAATGGGAAACCAAGGACCACGCCGACGCCTTCTACACCGCGGCCTGGCGCGCGGACATGACGGCCAAGTACGGCACCGACCTGCGCGTGGAGTACTTCGACTGCCCGGCGGTGGTCGACAACGCCGCCGGCAAGATCAACATCGCGGCCGAACTCCGCGCCGCCGCGACGGCCGGGTGACGGGGGGAACGCCATGAACGGCAAGGACCTGGTGATCGACTTTCTGCGCACCCTTGAGGCGCGCGACCTGCCCAAGGCCAAGGCGATGCTGGCGCCGGGGATGAAAATGGCGTTCCCCGGCGACAAGGTGATGGACTCGCTCGAGGAATTGGTGGCGTGGTCGAAGTCCCGCTACAAGTTCGCGCGCAAGACGTTCGACAAATTCGACGAAGCCGTGATCGACGGCAAGACCGTGGTCTATTCCATGGGCACGTTGAGTGGCGAGTGGCTCGACGGCACGCCGTTTTCGAACGTGCGCTACGTCGACCGCTTCGAGATCGTGAACGGCAGGATCACCGACCAGAAGGTCTGGAACGATCTGGCCGAGTTCAGGAAGTGATCTTGCGCCGTGTCGCTGATTGAAACGCTGCGATCCGCTGTCGGCCCCGAGGGCCTGCTGACCGGCGCCGACATCGGCCCGCGCTACCTGAATACCCGCGGCCACGGCGACGCCGGCCAGCCTCTGTGCGTGGTGCGGCCCAAGACCACCGAGCAGGTCTCTCGCGCGTTGGCGCTGTGCCACGCCCAACGCCAGGCCGTGGTGCCCCAGGGCGGATTGAGCGGCCTGGTCGGCGGCGCCGCGCCGCGCGACGGCGACGTGGTCTTGTCCCTCGAACGCATGACCGCCATCGAGGAGCTGGATTCCGACGGCCGCACGCTTACCGCCCAGGCCGGCGTCGTGCTGCAGACCGCCCAGGAACACTGCGCCGCGGCCGGCTTCGAGCTGCCGCTCGACCTGGGCGCGCGCGGCTCGGCCACCATCGGCGGGGTGATCTCCACCAATGCCGGCGGCGTGCGCGTGATCCGCTACGGCATGATGCGCGACAGCGTCCTGGGGCTCGAGGCCGTGCTGGCCGATGGCACGGTGCTGTCGTCGATGAACAAGATGCTGAAGAACAACGCTGGATACGACATCAAGCAGTTGTTCATCGGCAGCGAGGGCACGCTGGGCATCGTCACCCGCGCCGTCATCCGCCTGCGGCCCCGACCGCGCGCCGCCGTCACCGCGTTTGCCGGGTGCGCGACGTTCGACTCGGTCGTTGCCCTTTTGCGCCACGTCGAAAGCCAGGCCGGCGAGGGGCTGGGCAGTTTCGAGGTGATGTGGCGTGCCTACGACGATTTCGTGCGCGCGCGGTGCCCGTCGCTCAAGCCGCCGCTGCCGGCCGGGTTCGAATTCTCGGTGTTGCTGGAATTGCTGGGCATGGACGACGCGCGCGCCGCCGCCGACATGGAGCGCGTGCTGGAGTCCGCGCTCGCCGCGAACATCATCGGCGACGCCGCCATCGCCAAGAACGAACGCGAACGGGCGATGTTCTGGGCGGTGCGCGAGAACGCCGGCGAGGGGTTCCGCACGCTGGGCCCGCTGTGCACCTATGACGTCTCCATGCCGATCCCGACCATGGGCCAATTCGGCGAACGGGTGCAGGCCGAGATCGCCGCGCGCTTTGCCGGCGCGACCACGCTGGTGCTGGGCCACCTGGGCGACGGCAACCTGCACGTGGTGGCCGC
>JANRJB010000211.1:0-6278 GCA_033764265.1 Rhodospirillaceae bacterium
TCCCTATCTACCGTGGGTGTTGGAAGCTTGAGAGGATCTGTCCCTAGTACGAGAGGACCGGGATGGACGTACCTCTGGTGTACCAGTTGTTCCGCCAGGAGCATCGCTGGGTAGCTATGTACGGACGGGATAACCGCTGAAGGCATCTAAGCGGGAAACCCACCTCGAAAATAGGCTTCCCTTGAGAACCGTGGCAGACCACCACGTTGATAGGCCGGGTGTGGAAGCGCAGCGATGCGTGCAGCTAACCGGTACTAATTGTTCGATCGGCTTGAAAGCCCGTATGCTTGGGCGCCAGCGCGGATCTGCCGACAGGCATGATCCGCCGCACGTGAAAATACGAAGCCGGAACTTGACCCTTATAACCTTGCAGACGAACCGATCCGCCGCTGCGGGCCGGTTCGACGTTGCGACGACGATGGCGTGCACATGTGTGCGCCGCGGACTGTGTTCGGATGACCTGGTGGTAATGGCGAGGATGAAACACCCGATCCCATCCCGAACTCGGCAGTGAAAAGCCTCAGCGCCGATGGTACTGTACCTCAAGGTGCGGGAGAGTAGGACGCTGCCAGGTCTTCCGAACACAGACCGCCGCCGGCGCAACGTACCGCAAGCTGCAAGGTGCCTATTCGCGATGAATTGCGCTTCCCAATCGCGCAACGCGCACGACACGACAAGACCGACACCGAAGAGTTCACGCGGGGTGGAGCAGTCTGGTAGCTCGTCAGGCTCATAACCTGAAGGTCCTAGGTTCAAATCCTAGCCCCGCAACCAATCTACGCCAAAAAGAATGGGCCGATCCGCAAGGGTCGGCCCATTTGCGTTGGAGCGCGTGACCCGCGCAGCCGACAATGCGGCCTATAGCGCGTACAGCGCCCGGGCGTTGTCGCTCAGGATGCGCGCCTTTACCCGATCGGCGATGTCGGTGCGGGCTTTGAAGTCGCGCTGAACGTGAATGGATTCAGCGACGTCGCCCGGATGGCCAAAGTCGCTGCCGATGACCAGGTTATCGTCGCCGGCGAACGGCAGGATGCCGGGCAGATCCTCGTGATCCTCGCAGGTGATGTAGATGTTGCGCGCCACCAGCGCCTCGCGCGCCGCGGCCGCCTTGTCGGCAGAGCGGCGGGCTTTCAGCGCCATGACCGACAGGAACGGCAGCCACGACGCGCCGGCCTCGACGAAGGCGAAGCGCAATTTCGGGAATGTCTTGTAGAGATCGCCGCGCAAAATGGCGCAAAACGCCATCAAGGTCGGTGCGCGAATGGTGAACGGGTCGATCCGACCTGTGCCGACCTTCAACGATCGGAACGCCTTGCTGCCGTGGCCGATGTGCAGGCAGATCGGCATGTCAAGGTCGCAGGCCTTGGCCAGCAGCGGGCGCAGTTCGGCCTGGTCGGGGGTCTGGTCGCCTTCCAGTCCGCGCAACATGACGCTGCAGGCGCCGTTGCGGCGCGCCCATTCCATTTCCGCGATCGAGGCCTCGATCCGCCGCGGTGCCACCAGCGCCGCGAATGTGAATCGTTTGGGGTCGGCGCGGCACACGTCGGCCAGCCAGCGATTATAGGACCGCGCCAGGGCCAGCTCGGCGTCGGCGTCGGCGATGGCGGTGACCAGGAACAGGCTGGGGTAGATCACCGCCGTATCGACGCCCTGGCGGTCCATGGCGGCCAGCCGCGCCGCCGGATTGCGCATGTCCAGCGTGCCCGGCACGATTTCGCCGTTGCTGCGTTGTTCGATGAGTTCCAGGTTGTGCTTGCCGTACAGCTGGCCGTCGATCAGCCACAGGTCGGCGGCATGCTCGCCCAGGGGAATGTCGCCGCTGCGCTCGCCGACGATGCGCACAACCGAAGGACGGTATTTTTTGTCGGTCTCGCTGAAATAGGCGAACGTCTGCTCGGTCTCGAGCACATGGGTATCGGCGTCGACGATCATGGCGCGTCAGTCCTTCACGGTCATCAGTTCGTAGCGCGGAAAGCCAAAGTCCGAGCGGAAGCCGCTGATACGCTTGCTGTAGCCCACCAATCCGAGCGATTCGTACATGAACAGCGCCTGAGCCATCTCGTGCGAACGGGCCATGGCCTGCCGAGTCAGCGCAATGCGTTCGTCGAGCGAGGCGGACGCCAGCGCGCGGTCGTGCAGCGTCTGCGCATCCGGATCGCAATACGACGATGCCGGCCACGCGCAGGTATGCAGCCTGAGTGCGTCGAGCGCATCGAAGGTCGGCGCGAAATAAGCCGAACCATAGGCATCGTCCTTAATGCCGGACGCGTACAGTTGCTCGGCAAATGCCGCTTCGGGCATCAAATTGATCGACAGCTTGATCTTGACCTTGGCCAGGTCGTTGGCGACCAGCTGGAACACCTGGTCCCAGATCGTCGCGCCGCCGGTCAGCGCCATGGAGAAGGAAAAGCCGTTTTCGTGACCGGCCTCTTTCAACAGGACGCGCGCCCGGCCGGGATCGTACGGCGCCGGTTTAAGCTCGGGGTTGTAGCCCAGAAACTCCTTGCGCGCCGGCTGGGCGGCAAGGTTCGCGCGGTGGGCGAACAGGGTGTCGACGATGGTCTTTACGTCGACCGCGTGAAGGATGGCGCGCCGCACCCGCGCGTCGCGCAGCGGCGTATCGGCCTTGGTGTTGAAGCCCAAGCCCACGACCGCCGGAATTTCGTCGGGCTCGAGGTTGTAGGGCAGGGTGGGGTCTTCCAGGTCCTCGAAAAAGAACGCCGCGAAGGCAATGTCGGCCGCGCCGGTGATGAGCGCGCTGCGCCGGGCCGGGCTGTCGGGCATGGCGACCGCCTGGAGTACCGGCGTGGGCGCGCGTCGCCAGGCGCCGGGTACCGCGTTCAATACGGCTTTGCCGGGCGCCCATGAGCTGATCCGGTACGGCCCGGTGCCGAGCGCCTCGCGCGTGAGCGTGTCGCGGGTCATGGCCACGCCGGCCGGCAGGGCGGCGACACGGATCAGACTGAGTTTTTGCGGCAGCACGGGGTCGGGCGTGGCGGTCGACAGCCGCACGGTCAGATCGTCCACCGCTTCGGCCGAGACGATCGACGCCACGAACGGCGCGGCCGGCTCGGTTTTGCCGGCCGGCGAAGTCAGGTAGGCCAGATTGGTCACCACATCGGCGGCGGTCATCGGCCGTCCGTCGGAAAAAGTCACGCCGGGCCGCAGCGCCAAAACCCAAACGGTGTCGCTCTCGCGCCGCCATTCGATGGCCAGCCACGGGATCAACTTGCCCTCGCGGTCGACGAATGTCAGCGAATCGTAGACAGCGGCGTACAGCCAGGCGCGGGTGATCGAGATCGAATCATGCGGATTGGCGCGGCCGCCCGGCAGGGTGCCGGTGGCCATGGTCAGGGGGCGCGGTTCCGATGCCGCGCCGGACACATCGGCGTGTGTCGCCGCCATGACCGCAGCCACAGCCAAGACCGCTCGAGATGCGAAATTCATGCGCCACCCAGGCTTCGGCGAGGCGGCGACCCTACCAAAACCGCCGGTCCCGCACGATTAGATTTGCTAATGCGCCATAAGCGCCAGGGCCGGATGACGCCGGCGCGCCGACCGGGCATGCTGCGCCGGTTGCGTACGGAGTACCGGCATCATGAAGTTCGGTCTGGCCGCTGCAATATTAACTGTCGTGGTTCTGGGTGGCTTCGTGTTGTTCGCCCGGTCCGGCGGCCTCGAAACCGATCCGGCCGCGGCGCTGGCCCGCCACGGCGCTCCGCCATCGCAATTCGTCGAAATCGATGGGACGCGCCTGCACTTTCGCGACGAGGGACACGGCCCGGCGTTGCTGCTGCTGCACGGGTCGCGTGCCAGCCTGCATCAGTGGGACGGCTGGGTGCGGGAACTGGGCGCCGACTTCCGGATCGTGCGGGTCGATGGGTTGGCCCACGGCCTGACCGGTCCCGATGGCGCCGGCGCGTATACCGAAGCCCGCGCCAGCCGACTGCTCGCCGGACTGCTCGATCATCTGCAGCTCGATCGCGTGCTCGTCGCCGGCACGTCGTCGGGGTCGACCCAGGCGATCCGATTTGCCGCGGCCTATCCTGATCGCGTGCAGAAATTGTCGCTATCCACCGTGCCGCTGATTCTGCCCAGCGCGCCGTCGCCCAACCGTACCCGCGATGTCGTGTTCTGGCTGCATCAGAACGTGCTGGGTACCACGTCGACCGACCTGTACTGGCGGGTGTTCCTGGAAAGCATCTACGCCGATCCCGGCAAGGTGTCGGATGAACAGGTTGCGCGCTACCGTGCCCTGAATGGCATGCCCGACCAGCGGCGACGACAGCAGGACATGATCGCGAACTGGTATGCGCGCGGCGGCCCGCAAAAGGATTTCGAGGTGGCGGGGCAGGTGAAGGTACCCGTCCTGATCCAGTGGGGCGCAGCCGGGCCGGTGCTGCCGCGCGACATTCAGTGCGATATCACGAAGGCCTTTTCCGCAGCCGACGTCAGGGTCATCGTCTACCCGAACCTGGGGCACAAGCTGGTGATGGAAGATGCCGCGACCACGGCCGCCGATGCGCGCCGGTTCTTGATCGATGGCGAAGGCCCGCGCGCCTGCGACGACCCGCCGGGTTGATCTCGGAGCTCATGAATATGCGAAAGCTGGTCATCATTATCGTCGCCTTGGCGGCAGTCAGCCTTGCGGGCTATGTCGGCTTGGCGCGAACCGGTCAGTTCCAGCTGTCGCGCGACGAACTGGTGGCGCGCTATGCCGATGCGGAGTCCAAATTCGTCGACGTGCGCGGCATCGTCGTTCACTACAAGGACGAGGGCCCCGTCGATGGAGGGCGCGCGCCGCCGGTCCTGTTGCTGCACGGTTCGTTCGGTTCGCTGCGCAGCTGGGACGGCGTAGTGGCCCGCTTGAAGGACACCCATCGCCTGATCCGCATCGATCAGCCGGGGACGGCCCTTTCGGGCGACATTCCAGCCTCGCTCGAAGGCCTGTCGCTGGAGGACTTCATCGCCGCGTTCCTGGATGAGCTGGGCGTGGACCGGGTCAGCCTGGCCGGCACGTCGAGCGGCGGCATCATCGCTTACCGGTTTGCCGCCAAGTACCCCGAGCGGGCGGCGGCGCTGGTGCTGTCGAACGCGCCGTCGGCGGTGGTCGATAATGCGGCGACGGGCACGCCGCCGGCCTTGAATGCGATGATTTTCGTGTCCTCGCGCATTCTCAAGCATCAGCCGGAAATGTACTGGCGCATGCTTCTGGACTCGCTGTACGCCGATCCGTCGCGCGTGAAAGGCGCTGTCGTGCGGCAGTATTTCGACTTCGGCCGTCGCGCGCGCACCGCGCCGCCGGTGCGCTCGATGTTCGCGCGCGTCAACGACACCGCCGAGATCACCGAAATTCTCGGCCAGATCACGACCCCCACGCTGCTGTTGTGGGGCGTGCCCGACCGTGTACTGCCCGAGGCGATGGGGCGTCAGCTTCAGGCGAAGCTTTCGGCCACGGCGGCCGAGCTTGTCATCCTGAACGGCACAGGCCACTACCCGCCGGTGGAATCACCCGATCTGGTGGCCGAACACATGGCGGCATTCCTTGCCTCGACGAAACCATAGGCGCCGCTTATCGCCCAGCAACACGTCGAATGGCTGAATCCGCAAGAAGCGGATACCTTACCGAGGCGCTTGTCAGCTACAGGATCACATCGATGCCCATCGAAATCACCGGACTGGTCCACCATAACGCCGGCTCGATGATCGCGCCGCGCAAGGTGTCGGAGTTCGATTTGTCGGCGATCGCGCAGTCGGCGAAAATCCAGGAGGATGCCGGCTTCGACCGCGTGCTGATCGCCAACGCCGCAATCATGCCCGACAGCATGAGCATCGCGACCTTCGTGGCGGCCAGCACGACGCGCCTGAAACTGATGATCGCGCACCGGCCGGGATTCATCGCGCCGACCATGGCCGCGCGCATGCTGGCGACCATCGACCAGATCAGCCGGGGGCGGGCCTCGGTGCACATCATTGCCGGGGCCAGCGACGCGGAATTGCGCGCCGACGGCGACTACCTGACCAAGGAACAGCGATACTACCGGTGTCAGGAATACATCGGGATTCTGCGGAAGATTTGGTCCAGCGCAACGCCAGTTACCCACGAGGGCGTCCACTACAAATTCGAGAAGGCGTTCGCCGAGGTGAAACCCGTCAACGGTGTCTCGATCCCGGTATTCTGGGGCGGTTCGTCCGATACCGCGGTCGATATCGGCGTGCAGAGCGCCGACATCTACGCCCTGACCGGCGACGCTTTGGCCGGCACGCGCGAAATGGTG
>JANRJB010000233.1:0-3886 GCA_033764265.1 Rhodospirillaceae bacterium
CGTTGATAGTCGTACCACCAGCGCTCGTGATTCCAGCGCGATGTCATCCAGTCCCTGATGCGCCGCATCGCCGAGCCGTCCTGACGGCGCCGGCCCGGGTTGGTATAGACGTCGACCGGGAAGTAAACGCCGCCGGGCCGCAGGATACGCTGGGATTCCCGGATGATCTCGTAGCTGGCCTGTTCGGTCACTTCGTGGTGCAGGATGTACGAGGTGACGATATCGAAATAGCCGTCCGGGAAGCCCGTCTTCTCCGCCAGAGCGTGGCGGAAGTTGACATCGACGCCCTGGTCGGCGGCGCGCATGTGGGCGTAGCGGACCATCGGCGCGCCGATATCCACGCCCCACACCTCGGCATCGGGGAAGCGCTGCTTCAGCGCAACGACCTGCTGGCCGCAGCTGCAGCCGGCATCCAGGATGCGCCTGACCTTGCCGTCGGCGGGCACCGGCACCGCCGAAGCCAGGGCCATGTGGCGTTCGTCCTGATAGTTCTGGCCGTTGTAGAAGTTGGCCGTGCCGTACAGGTACAAATGGCCGGCGAACGGATCGCCGGTATAGCCGCCCGGCTGCATGTGGATTTCATGCTTGGTATAGGCCGGCTCGATGCCCGGGTTGAGTTCCAGGACGCCGGGCCCCGTCTTGTCGGCGGCTTCCATCTCCGACATGTAGGCGTCGTAGTTGTCGTAGAACTCGCGCTTCAGCTCGTGCCACATGTGCCGCTGCAAACGCTGCCAGCTGGCGTTGCGGAAGGCGATGATCGGATCGTCGGCCAGCAGCTTGACCGCCGTTTCCATCGGCACGTCGTCGGTCGGCTTGATGCCGTTGGCTTTCAGGATTTCCGCAGCGCGCCGCTCGGCCGAACGGCTCAGCTCGCCGTTGATCCAGACGCGGGTGCTGGTGCTGAACTCGTCGTAGCTTTCCAGGTCCAGCGTCGGCAGGCGCTCCCACTTGCCGACCTGACCCCGCGGCTCGACGTCGCCCTTCAGCTTGGCGTGCGCCGTTGTCGCGCGCAGGAACGAGATCGCGCTGGCCGCGCCGCCCAGCAGGCCCATGGCCGAACGCCGGTTGAAATAGTTGCTCATGGTGGTCTCCTTTCGTCCGCGCGGTTATTTGCCCTGCCAATCCGACGAGATCGTGAACTCGCCGGTGTTTTTGCCGAAGTGGCTCCAGAACCGGTCGACGAGCACCTCGCGCTCTTTCGCCCAGGCCTTTTCCTGCGCCGCGGTGGGCGTGTACTTCTCCACCATGTCGGCCGTGACGCCTTTTTCGGCGAGCAGGCTTTCCAGAACCCGGATGCGCTTGCGGTCGGTCCAGATTTCGTTGCCCATGGCGATCAGCGTGGTGACGATATTGTCGATGTGCACGTTGCCCAGGAACGCGACCTTGTCGATATCGGTTTCGACGAAGTCGGTGGCGTAGGTGGCGCGTTTCGATTTCGGCTCTGCCATGGTGTCCTCCTCGATGGCCTGCGACGGGTTCGGTCGGAGAGAGTGCGGCAGAACGGGCAAGCCACCGTCTGGTGAGCTGCGCCCCATCCACCCGCGTTGCGGTTGCGATCGAACCGCGCCTCCCCCGCATCCACAGTAGTCCGATCAACCGGAGCTGCAATGAGCGCGTTCACGGCCGCAGATCGGATCCGCGTGGGCAGCGCAGCAAATTGAGCCGCATCAGGCCGGTAGGCCGCGACATTCAGTCCGCTGAATGCAATGGAACGCGCCACGACCGCCGGCGGGCCGCGCGCGGCCTCGGAAAGGCGGCGTCGGACCGGCGGAGTCGCCGACGCGGGGGCGGCATCGGTTAAACCTTCTGCGCGGCGCACGCCCGACTGAGATCGGCCATGAAGTGTTTCATGGCCGGCGTCTTCACCACATCGCGTCGGTACAGAAGTCCCGCCCAGGATTCAAAGCTGAAACCCGAGAACGACAGCGCCTTCAACTCGCCGCGCCGCAATTCCGCTGCGATGTGGTTGGTGGAGAAAATCGCGATCGAATCCGTTCCCAGGGCCAGCGAGCGGATGACGGACAACGACTGGGTCCGCACGATATCCACCGGCGGCGGCACGCCGAGCGTTTCGAACAGTCGGTGCAGCCGCTCCTCGACCAGCCGATGATCGTGGATGACCCAGCGAAACGCGTTGAGGTCGCGGTCGGTGGTGGTGCGCCGCCTGAACACGGGGTGCCCGGCCCGCGCCGCCGGAACGTAGCGCTGCGGCAACAGCGGGTCGAACTTCAGGAACGGGTGGATGGCGTAGACTTCGTTCGCGCCGCAGAAGCCGACATCGATCTCATTACCGACCAGAAGCCGGGCCAGGTCGGCGCCATTGCCTTCGACGATCGACACCGCCAGGCGCGGCATGCGGGCCAAAAGCCGGTCGATCACCGCAGGGAAGATGTGCCCGTCGAGATACGGCGCGACGCCGATCACGATGCGGGCGTGGCGGTGTGCCCGCTGGGCCGCGGCGTCGTCGCGGATGCGGTTGATTTCGTTGACGATCAGTTGGGCGCGCGGCACCAGCAGCGCGCCGAACGGCGTGAGCTTCAATCCGCGGCCGCCGCGGATGAAGACTTCGTGCCCCAGCGATGCCTCCAGCGCCTTGATGCTTTGGGTGAGCGCCGGCTGCGTGATGTTGAACTCGCGCGCCGCCTTGCTCAGGTTGCCGAGCTCCGCCGCGGTCAGGAATCGCTTCAGCTGGTCAAGATCCATCGAATGATTCGCCGCTTGCCGTCCACGGGCTCGAAACGCACGCGGTGATCGTGCCAGAATGCAGCCAAACGAGCGGCCGGACAATCGGCGAGAAGGAACGCGCGGTGGGTGTTTTCTGCCTCTACAGCACGGTCGCGGGCCCGGCCTGCGTTCGCGAACTGACGTTCGTTAATGCCGACATGGACCCGTTTCGCGTCGGATTGCCCTTGGGAACCGGAGCAACCGTCATCACCGGCAAGGCCGAGCGCCGCGGCGCATGGCACACCACGCCGCAGGTGGGGCTGACGGTGATCCTGAACGGTTGCCTGGAAATCGAAACCAATCAGGCGGCGCCGCGATTGCAGCCGCTGGTGGCCGGCGACATGCTGCTGGTCCTTGACCGGTCGGGCGAAGGGCACCGGTCGCGCGGCTTCGGGCCCCAGGGCCTGACCGCGCTCCTGTTGCCATTGGCTGCGGACGCCGCGGTGGCGCTGCCGCGCCTGTTCGCCAACTGGCCTGACGATTTGGATCCGACCGGAATTTAGGACGCCAGCCGGGTGCGGTCGCGCCGGTCGGCCATGTCCCGCAACTGTGGTATCAGTTCGCGGCCGAACAGCGCCGCGTCGTCCTGAGGCCAATAGCCACGGATCAGGAACCGGGTGATGCCCAGGTCGTAGTAGTCCATCAAGGCGTCGGCGACCTGCTCGGCGGTCCCGACCAAGGTCGAGGCGTTGCCTTGCTGGGCCTTGGTGGCCTGTGTGATGCCGGTCCAGAAGCACTTGTCCAGGCGGGTGCCCTGCTTGGCGCTGTCCAGCAGGCGCTGGAAGGTGACCGCGGCCGGCTTGTCGCCGCCAAATGCCGCCGGCGTCGTGTCGGCGCCCGGATTGGCGGCAGTTCGGGCGGCCTGCTCAGCCTCGCGTTTGGCGCGCGCTTCCACCACGCGCTCCAGCACATGATCGGCTTTCTGCCAGGCCTCGGCCTCGGTCGCGCCCAGGATCAGGACCATGGTCATCATAAGTTCCGGTGTACGGCCGTGGCGCGCCCCCGCGGCGCGGACTTTCTGCACCATTTCGCGCGTGCCGGCCAAAGCGTCGCCGGTCAGGGCGTAGATGTCGGCGCTCTGCACGCCGATATCGACCGCGGTATCGGACGAACCGCCCCAGAATACCGGGATCGAGACACCGTTGACGGGTTTCACCTCGGC
>JANRJB010000265.1:0-1746 GCA_033764265.1 Rhodospirillaceae bacterium
TCGCGGACGCCGAAGTGGCCCCGTCGCGCGGCGAGCCGACGCTGGACAAGGTGTTGGCCCTGGCCAGCGGGCACGGTGTCTCCGCCGCCGACTTCGAGGCCTACGCGGCGCGGCGCTGGGGGCCGGGCTGGAAACTCAACCCGCAGGGCCGGCGCCGGGCCTGGGACGAACTGGATCGCCACCGCAACGACGCGCCGGGCTACACCGACAAGGTCGCCGCGGCGCTGCGGGAGGCGTCATGACCACGCGCTCGGCGCTGCGGGTGGCGCACTTCTCCGACCTGCACTACGGGCCGCGAAACCTGGCCGAGGCCGACCGTTGCTTTGGCGCGGCGATCGAGCGCGCGGTGGAGGTCGGCGTCAACGTGGCGGTGATCTCCGGCGACAGCACCGATCACGCGCTCGATCTGCACTCACCGTCAGCGGTGGCGCTCGTGTCGCGTGTTCGACGGCTGGCGGATCACTGCCCCGTGCTGATGCTCCAGGGAACCTGGTCGCACGAGCCGCCGGGCACCTTGTCCGTGTTCCGCGAACTGGGCGGGCGCCATGCCGTGTACGTGGCTGATCGAATCGGGCAGGTGGGTCTGACCACCGCGGGCGACTGGGTCGTGTCACCGGGATGGGGCTTCGACGTGCTGCCGAATGGGCTGGCGGCGCTCTTCACATGCCTGCCCTCGGTCAACCGCGCGGCGGTCGCCGCCGCGCTCGGAGCCGCCGACGCCGCCGACGCAACCGGCGAACATGTCGCGACACTGCTGCGTGGGCTCGCACCGAGCCACGCGATGGCACGCCAGCTTGGTGTGCCGACCTTGCTCGTGTCTCACGGCACGGTGTGCGGCTGCATCACCGAGCACGGCGTGCCGATGGCCGGCTTCGACCATGAGTTCACGACCGGCAGCCTGTTCGATGCGGGCGCGCAGGCGGTGCTGCTGGGGCACATTCACCGCCACCAGTGCTGGGAACGCGACGATGGCATTGGCCGCCGCTGCATCGCCTACGCAGGGTCGATCGGCCGATTCCACCACGGCGAGGCTGGCGACAAGGGCTTCCTGCTTTGGCAGGTTGGCTCCGACGCCGCCGTATGCCGCCTGGAAGCAACGCCGGCGCGGCGCACGGTCGACATCAGCTTCGACGGAAAGCCCGACCTCGACGCGCTGCGCGCCGCTCTCGCGGCGCAGCCGGTCGAGGGGGCTTGGGTGCGCCTGCGCTGGAGCGTGCCCGAAGAAGAGCGCAACGACGTCGACCGTGCCGCGATGCGCGAAATTCTGGCCGGCGCCGCGGGCGTGCAGTTCGAAGGGCGCATCTTGCCGGTGGTGCGAGTGCGTTCCGGCGGCATCGGCCAGGCCGGCGCGATGCGGGACAAGGTGGCGGCCTGGGCCGGCGTGGTCGGGGCGCGACCCGAGCCGGTGTGGTCGTGTCTCGATGAGCTCGCGGCGCACGAAACCCAACTAATCGTGGACGCCGCGTTAGCTGAACCCGAGGCGGTGGCAGGCGGCGACGCACAACGCCCCGGCATCGACGCGGCGAGTGGCTTGAAGGAAGTGGAACTGGCGGGAGACTGTCTCGAGGTTTCAACAGGAGCACACGCATGAGAGTCCATTCGCTAATGCTCAAGGGCTTTCGCGGCATCCGCGACGGCATGGGGCGGGACGTGCTGGAGCTGGACTTCGGGCGCCTGGCGCCCGGCGCCGCGCTGGTGGCTATCGCGGGCGCCAATGGGCGCGGCAAGACCACCGTGATGGACAAC
>JANRJB010000269.1:0-5118 GCA_033764265.1 Rhodospirillaceae bacterium
AGCGCGATGGCAAGCACGCCCAGCCGGAACAGCTCGCGCGACCCGGTGTGGGCGATGTGATGCAACAGCCAGGGAATGACGCGTCGCCCCACGACCAGCATGACGGCGACGAAAGCCGCCACCTTGCCCAGGGTGATCCCGATCAAAATTGCGAGGTCGCGGGTCGATGGGCCGTCTGACGCCGTTGTGCCGTCAGTCGCCGCGGTCAGGAACGGTGCGACCGCCGGCAGCAGGACCAACGCCAGGACCATGGCGATGTCCTCGACGATCAGCCAGCCGACGGCGATCCGGCCGCGCTCGGTCTCGACCAAGTGGCGTTCCAGCAGCGCGCGGAGCAACACGACGGTGCTGGCGACCGACAGGGCGAGGCCGAAGACCAAGCCGGCGCCGAGCGACCAGCCGAGAAGCGTGGCGAGGCCGAGACCGAGTACGGTGGCGACGCCGATTTGCGCGACGGCGCCGGGGACGGCGATGGCCCGAACCGACAACAGGTCCTTCAGCGAGAAGTGCATCCCGACGCCGAACATCAACAGGATCACGCCGATCTCGGCGAGCTGGGGGGCGAGTTCCTGGTCGGCCACGAAGCCGGGCGTGTAGGGGCCGACCACCACGCCGGCCAAGAGGTAGCCGACCAGCGGCGAAACGCGCAGCCGCTGCGCGATCGTGCCCAGCGCGAACGCCAGGACGAGACCGGCCACCAGGGTCGTGATCAGCGGGGTGTGATGCAGTTGCTCCATCGCCTTCATCTGAAGGCGGGCATCCGCATTGTCAAACCAAACCTGGCTTGGTCGCGCGCCGCCAGCGCAGGCCCTTGCGCAGGCGGGCCAGCCACGGTCGCTCGTTGCCCAGCGCGCCGAACTGCAGGCCGACACGGACGACCTGGTCGTTGTCGACTTGGCGCGCCACCAAGACCACGCCCGCCACCGGCAGGTTGTCGCCGACCTCGGGTTTGCCGTCGAAGCGGTCGCGGAACAGCTCGTTCAGGCTGCGCTCGGCATCGGCGGGGTCGGGCGCGAGGCCGTACAGCGCTGTCATGTCGCCCAGTTTGACGTCGCCGGAGAAGTCGAACTCGCCGAAAAATGGGTCGTCGTGCGCCAGCAGTTCCGAGTGTCCGACGAACAGCTGGTCGAGCGTGCGCAACCGGTCCTGCGGCGCCAGGAAGTAGGCATAATCGCCCGCGGCAAGCGCGCCGGCGCTGTCGGGGGTGATGATCTGCTGATCGCGCACGACGAAAGCGGGGATCGCCCAGCCCGGTACCGGCGCGCCGGCCACCACCGCGCTGTCGGGCAGCACCGGGTAGCCGACGATCTCGCGCGCGAGCTGGCCGGGAATGTCGAGTTCGACGCGCCTCACCTCGGCGCCTTTGCGCGGAATGGCCAGCCCCAGCTTGCGCGCCACGAACGTCAGCGACCAGCCCTGGACCACCAGCGAGCACAGCACCACCACGAAGGCGACATTGAAGTAGACATCGGCGTAATCGACGCCGGCCAGCATCGGGATCGCGGCCAGGAAGATGCTGACCGCGCCGCGCAGGCCGATCCACGAGACCAGCAGGTTTTCATTGAACGAGAACCGGAACGGCGCGAGGCACAGGAATACCGCCGCGGGCCGCGCCACCAATGTCAGGAACACCGCCAGCAGAATGGCCGGCACCGCGTAGGCAAGCAGCTTGGACGGCGTGACCAGCAGACCGAGCACCAGGAACATGACGATCTGGCACAGCCAGGTCGCCGCGTCGTTGACCGTGACGATGCTGGCCGAGGCGCGCAGCGGACGATTGCCCAGGATCAGGCCGGCGATGTACACGGCCAGAAAGCCCGAGCCGTCCAGCACCGCGGTCAGCGCGTAGATCAGCACCGCGACCGCGATCACCATCAACGGATGCAGCCCGCCCGGCAGCGTCACGCGGTTAAGCACCGCCGATGCGGCGAGCCCGCCGATCGCGCCGCCGGCGGTGCCGATCGCGGCCTGCTGCAGGAACGTGACGGCGACGAACTGCCAGACCGGCTGGTCGCCCAGATCGAATTGCCCGCCGGCAGCCAAGGCGAACTGCACCAGGACCAGGGTCATGAACACCGCCACCGGGTCGTTGGTGCCGGATTCCACCTCGAGCACGCTGTTGACGCGGCGCTTGAGCTGCAAGCCGCCGGCGTGGATCAGAAAAAACACCGCCGCCGCGTCGGTCGAGGCGACAATGGCGCCGAGCAGCACGCCGTACAGCGGCGGCAAGTCGAACAGGTAGACCGCAGCCAGGCCAGTCAGGCCCGCCGTGAGCACAACGCCGACCGTGGCCAGCACGGCGGCCGGGGCGATGGCGCCGCGCAGGCGTTTGATGTTGGTGCGCAGGCCGCCGTCGAACAGGATCACCGCCAACGCCAGCGATCCGATTATATAAGTCAGCTGGTAGTCGCTGAACATCAGCCCGCCCGGGCCGTCCTCGCCGGCCAGCATGCCGATAACCAGGAAGACCAGGAGCAGCGGCGCGCCGAAGCGGGTGGCGATCAGGCTGGAGAAAATGCCGAGCAGGATCAGCGTCGCGCCGAACAGAAGCAGGGTGTTGGAGACGGCGATGCTGTCCATGGGAGGAGGCGAGGGCCCTTCGCGGCCAAGACGGGGCTCACCATGCCATGCTAGCGTCGCAATGTTGAAGGGTTCCTGAACGGAGAGCGCCATGCCCGACGGCGAACGCATCGACCCCCACCAGATCGCCGACCGGACGGCCTTGAGGTCGGTCTACAAGCCGCCGGGCGATGGCGCGGTGCGCAAGGTGCTGACGCGTATCGACCGCCATGCGCGGGCTTTCATCGAACGCAGCCCGTTCTGCGTGCTGGCCAGCGCCGATCGCGCCGGCAACCTGGACGCCTCGCCCAAGGGCGGTCCGCCGGGCTTCGTGCTGGTGGCCGACGAGACCACCGTCCTGATGCCGGACTGGCCCGGTAACAACCGGCTCGATGGGTTGGAGAACATCCTCGATAATCCCCGTGTCGGGTTGTTGTTTTTCATGCCGGGCATGAACGAGATGCTGCGCCTGAACGGCCGCGCGCGCCTGACCGCCGATCCGGCGCTGAAGGCCCGCTTCAATACGCGCGGCAAGCTGCCGATCTCGGTTATCGTGGTGTCCGTGGATCAGGTCTACCTGCATTGCGCGCGGGCGCTGCAGCGGGCCGAGCTTTGGAACCCGGCCCGGCACGTCGACCGCGCCCGCGATTTTCCGACAATGGGCGCCATGCTGGCCGACCAGATCGCCGGGTACGACGGGCCGGCCACCGACGCCTTCATCGCGCAGCACAAAGACGATTTATATTGAGGCCGGGACCGAGGGTGAACATGGGCGACCTCAAGAACGTGGCGCTGGTCGTCGGCGCCGGGCCGCAACTGGGTGCGGCGGTGGCGCGCCGCTTCGGCGAGGCGGGGCTGACGCCGGTCTTGTCCGCGCGCAACGCCGAGCGACTGGCTGCGCTGGCCCGCGCCATCCCGGGCGCGGTGGCCTATCCGTGCGACGCCACCGACGAGGGTGCGGTCGCGCGAATGTTGGCGGACATCGAAACGGTGCACGGGCCGATCGACGCGTGCATCTACAATCCTGGCGGCGGCTTCGGACGCACGCCTGTTACCGAGCTGACCGCCGCGCGCTTCGAGGAGGTCTGGCGCTTCACGGCCTTTGGCGGCTTCCTGGTGGGGCGCGAGGTGGCGCGGCGCATGGCCGCGCGCCGGCGCGGCACCATCATCTATACCGGGGCGACCGCGTCCATGCGCGGTGGACCAGGATTCTCGGCCTTCGCGTCGGGCAAGTTCGCTTTGCGCGCCTTGGCGCAGTCGATGGCCCGCGAGTTGCAGCCCCAGGGCATCCATGTCGTCCATGTCGTGATCGACGGCATGATCGGGCACCCCGGCAGTGGCGCCGGCGACGGCACCCGGCTTGATCCCGACCACATCGCCTCGACCTACGCCGGGCTCTATGTCCAGGGCCAGTCCAACTGGACCCACGAGCTTGACGTCCGGCCGTGGAACGAAAAATGGTGATATTTCAATGCTTTTGACAATGTAGCCTCATGAGGCTACATTGCGTCCATGACCACCGTCGGCCTGCGCGCATTGAAAAACCAGTTGAGCGCCTACGTGCGGCGTGCGGCAGCCGGAGAGACCATTTTGGTCACCGACCGCGGCAAGGTGGTGGCTGAACTGGTTCCGCCGGCCCCGGCCGCCGGCGGGGTGCATGCCGCACTTGCGGAGATGGCGCGCCGTGGCGAAATGCGGTTGGCGACACGGGCAAAGGTTTCCTATCCGGTGATGCCAAAGATCGTCCCGGATGGAACGGCCCTGCGTCTCCTGGACGACGATCGTGGATCCCGCTGACCAATTGTCCGAGCCCGCGTTTCAGGCCGATGTCTACGCCGAATCAAGCGCCGTCATGGCGTGGCTCCAAGGAGAAAACGAAGGACAACGCGCCCGCTTGGTCGTCGAGTCCGCGCGGGCCGTGTATTGTTCCGAACTCACGATCATCGAATGCGAGCGCGCGCTGATCAGGGCTGTCGCGATGGGCCTCTACCGCCAGGACGTTGCAGCGGTCCTGCGGGTCCGTCTGCATGAGGCCGTATCATCCTGGTCGGTTGTCCGTCTCTTGCCAGAGATCCTCGCGCGCGCGATCCGTCCGTTTCCTCTTGAACCAATTCGAACGCTCGACGCGATTCACGTGGCGACAGCGCTGCACTTGAAATCAATTCTCGGTGACTTTCCGATTCTCTCCCTCGACGACCGCATTCGCCGGGTGGCCGAGGCGTTGGGGTTTCCGGTGCGGCCGTGAGGCGCGCTTATGCTGCCCGCGTACCCTTCAGGCGCTCGGCGAAGAACGCGTCGACCTGCGCCAGCACCGGGGCGACGCGGTGGTCGCGCCCCATGGTCCGCCAGTAACGCGCCAGTTTCGGACGTGCCGCCAACGGTTCGGCCACGCCGTGCCTGGGCAGAAACCGCGTGGCAAACGACAGCGCGGGAATCAGGTAACAGTCGGCCAGCGTGAAATTCGCGCCGGCCGCGAATTTGTCGCGCGCGAGCAAGTTTTCGATCGCGTCGAGTGCCTGCGCCGCGCGGGCTTTCCACCCGTCGATCGACGCGGCATCG
>JANRJB010000271.1:0-3403 GCA_033764265.1 Rhodospirillaceae bacterium
CAGCCCGACCCGATCGAGCCGATGGTCAAGGGCAAACCTGAGTGGACCTGGCTGACGCTCGACACCGGCCACGACGCCATGATCACCGCCCGCGCCGAACTCAGCGCGATGCTGCTGGGGATCGGGTAGCGCCGGGAGCCGGCGGCGTCGTCCACTTGACGCTCGGCAAACCGAAAGCGGCGCGGATTTCGTTGATGCGAAATCGCACGACGGCCGTGTCGACTTGAGCCATCACGGCATCGATCAACGCGATCGCGGCGTCGCGCCGACCATCCATGAACAGCACATGGGCGCGCTGGATGTCGACCAGCGCCCCGTATTCCCCGCCGATCCGTTCTGCCTGGCTGGCCATCAATGCGAGCTTGCGGTCCGAGGACAGCTCCTCCATGCGTGTCTCCAGCCGCTCGACGGGAAACTCTTGCAGGACCTGGGTCACCAATGTGCAGTCGGCGCTGACGCCTGGCTCGACGAACTCCGATAGCAGCTCGTTCTTGACCGGCAGCCACCACGCGCCCTGATAGAAGAAATCCTGGTCGACGATCTTCGACAGGCCCGGGATCAGGAACGGATACAGGGTTTGCATGATCGCTTCGTACCCCTGGGCCGATTTCTCCGCGTCGATAAACAGGATTTCGATTGGCCGTCCGTCCCACGGCACGTTACGAACGTTGCACGCCGTGACATCGATCAAGTCGCGATAGGCAACGGTGTGCATATGAAAGACATGGCGGAAACTCTGGCCGACCGCGCCGTCGGGAAAGTACGAGAGGATTTCCGGATAGATCTCGAACAGGTCGTAGGCGTGAATTCGCTTGCTCTTGCGCAGCACGCGCGGATTGTCCCGCAGCCCGGCTCCGAAACACACGGCCGAAGCGCCGAACAGAGCGCCGAGTTCAACGATTTCTCCAAGGCCCTGGTATTCGTCTCGCGCCAGCGCGTAATAGAGTTCGCGCTCGGCGGGAACGATCTGGCCGGGAGTATCGTAAATATCCTGAGGAAACATCGCGCACAGCCGCCGCGGCCTGGGTCCGATAATCCTATGCACGTTGATCCGCAGCGACAATCGCTTACTGTAGCAGCGCCGCGCCGCGCCGCACGAAACCTGTCAGCACCATGCTCGCCATTTTCCTGATCGTGTTCGTCGGCATGCTGGGTACCAGCCTGCTCGCGCCGTTGATCCCGTTCTACGCGCTCAGGCTCGACGTCAGCCCCGAGTTCATCACCCTGATCATGGCGTCCTACGCGCTGTGCCAGTTCCTGGCCGCGCCGCTGTGGGGCCGGTTGAGCGACCGCTACGGCCGCAAGCCGGTGCTGATCGGCACGGTCGCTGGCTCGGCGCTGGGCTTCTTGCTGTTGGGCGTGGCCGATTCCGTCTCGCTTTTGGTGCTGTCGCGGGTGGTCGGCGGCATCAGCGCCGGAAATTTGGCCGCCGCCTACGCCTATGTCAGCGACATCACCACGCCCGAGAACCGTGCCGCCGGCCTGGGCAAGGTCGGCGCCGCGTTCGGCCTCGGCTTCGTGCTCGGCCCAGGCATCGGCGGGCTGCTGGCCGGGGGCGACAGCGCGCTCGACGCCAATTTCGCGCGCCCCGCCTTCGCCGCTGCGGCGATGTCGGCGGCGGCCTTGGTGCTGACGCTTGCGATCCTCAAGGAAACCCGCAAGCCCGACGCGACGGCGGCGAAGGCGCGCGGGTCGCTCAACCCGTTCGGCCGCTTCGCCGCCATCGCGGGCAACCGCAACTTGATGATGGTGGTGGGGCTGACGTTCCTGTTGATCACCGCCGCTTCGGTGCGCGAGTCCACCGTCGCCTTGTGGGCGCACGATCATTTCAGCCTGGATGCGCGCGAGCTGGGATTGCTGTTCGCCTACACCGGCCTGGTCATCACCGTGCTGCAGGGCGCGGCCATGGGCGTGCTGTCGAAGCGCTTCGGCGACGCCAATCTGCTGATCCTCGGCATCCTGGGTTACGGCGCCGGGCTGGTGTGTTTCATCTTCGCCGACGGCGCTGTGTTGCTCATCATCGGCACCACGCTGAATGCCTTCGGCACCGCGGCGTTCTCCAACGCGCCGGCCACGGTGGCCTCGAAGCTGGCCCAGCCGTCGGAGCGCGGGCTGGTCTTGGGCATCAACCAGTCGGCCGGCAGCCTGGGGCGGTTCGTCGGCCCAACCTTCGCCGGCACGCTGTACGCCCAGATCTCCATCACCGCGCCGTTTACCGCCGGGCTGATCGGCATGGCGGCCGGCCTGGTGATGGCGCTGATCCTGAGGGCCAGGCTGAAGGCGGCTCCACCGGCCTGAAGGGCGTTTACAATCCGCCGCCCAGCCGCTAGAACCCTGCCGCCATGACCAACCCGCGCACCACCGCCACGACGCCGAAAACGACGACCACCTCCGGTGGGGCGGCACGGGTGCGCGCGCGCTGAGGCGATCTCGGCGATCAAACGACGAACCCAACCCAGGCCCCGCCGAACCGACGGGGCCTTGTTCGTTTCAGGGCTCCCGTCTCCGGCCCAACACAGGAGACACCGTCCATGTTCCATTCCCTCGCTTCCACCGCGCCAAAGCACGTCGGCATCGTCGGCGCCACCGGCCTGGTCGGCGAGCTGATGCGCGCCATCCTGGCCGAGCGCGCGTTTCCCGTCGCCTCGCTGCGCCTGTTCGCCTCGGCCAAGTCGGCCGGCAAGCGTCTGGCCTGGCAAGGCCGCGAGGTCACGGTCGAGGACGCGGCCACCGCGGACTATGCCGGGCTCGACATCGTGTTCTTCTCGGCGGGCGGAGCCACGTCGCTGGCGCTGGCGCCCAAGGTGGCCGATGCCGGCGCGGTGGTGATCGACAACTCCTCGGCCTGGCGCAAGGACCCCGCCGTGCCGCTGGTGGTGGCCGAGGTCAACGCTCATGCGCTCACGTCCATCCCCAAGGGCATCGTCGCCAACCCCAACTGCACCACCATGGCCGCCATGCCGGTGCTGAAGCCCCTGCACGCCGCGGCGGGCCTTAAGCGGCTGGTGGCCAGCACCTATCAGGCCGTCTCGGGCGCGGGCGTGGCCGGCGTCGACGAATTGGATGCCCAAGTGAAGGTGGTCGCCGCAAACGCGGCGGCGCTCGCGCGCGATGGCCGTGCGGCGGCCTTCCCGGCGCCGGCCAAATGGGCCGTACCCATCGCCTTCAACGTCGTGCCGCTGAATTACAAGCTGGTCGAGGACGGCTACACTGAGGAAGAGATCAAGCTGCGCGACGAAAGCCGGAAGATCCTGGAAATTCCCGACCTGGCAGTGTCCGGCACGTGCGTGCGCGTGCCGGTGTTCACCGGGCACTCGCTGTCGATCAACGCCGAATTCGCGCGCGCCATCTCGCCCGATCAGGCGCTGGCCCTGCTGCGCGCCGCGCCGGGCGTGGTGGTGGA
>JANRJB010000279.1:0-1848 GCA_033764265.1 Rhodospirillaceae bacterium
CAGCACGGACTGGCCCTGTTGCGCCGCCGCCAGCATGGCGGTTTGGTGCGGATGCGGATGCCAGCCGCGCGCGGCGAACCAGGCCGCGAACGGTTCCGGCAGTTCGGAATTCATGGACGGGAGCGGACGCGCCATCTCGCCAGCATGGAAAAGAGTCCTTAGTCTCGCCATCGCGCCCGATTGGCCGCCGCGCTTCAAGGGGGAAAAGAATGAACCGCTTCACCGACTTGTCAGCCCTAGTGACGAACGCGGGCACGCCGTTCGGCCGCGCCGTCGTCGCACGATTGATGGCAGAGGGCGCCAAGGTGATGGCCGCCGACGACAGCCTGCTCGCCGCGCAGCAGACCGGCGCGACCCATGCCGCGCACCTGGACGTGACCTCGCCCGCCGACTGGGAACGGGTCCTGGCCGATACCGCCAGTGCCCTCGGGCGGCTCGACGTGCTGGTGACCATCGCCACCGCCGACTACGCCAAACCCATGTCGATCGCCGAGACCCCGTTGGCGGACTTCAAGGCCGTCAACGCCCACAACCTGGAAGGGGCTTTTTTGGGCCTGCGGCTAGGCGTGGTGAAAATGCGCGAACTGGGGCGCGGCGGCTCGGTAATCAACGTCGGCGCAGCGGTGTCGACCACGGGGATCGCGGGCCACGCCGCCGCCGCGGCTTCGGCCACTGGCCTGAGGGTGATGACCAAGGCCGCGGCGCTGAGTTGCGCCGACGCCAAGGACAATATCCGCGTCAATGCGATCCAGGCTGGGCCGGGGCACGACCCCGCCGACGTCGCGGCAGCAGTCGCGTTTCTCGCTTCGCCGCAGGCTTCGTATGTCACCGGGTTCGTGCTGCCGGTGGGCGCGCCGGCCGCGGCCTAAGCGATGGGCGTGCTGTCCGGCAAAGTGATCGTCGTCACCGGCGCCACATCGGGCATCGGCAAGGGCAGCGCGCTCCGATTGGCCGAAGCCGGCGCGGCCCTGGTGCTGACCGGGCGCGACCGGGCACGCGGCGCGGACGTGCTGGACAAGGTGGCGGCGGTCGGCGGCCGGGCGATTTTCGTGCCGCTGGAAGTCACCTATCGGTCAAACTGGGACGCGCTGATCGAGGCGACGCTATCGGCGTTCGGGCGCGTCGACGTGCTGGTCAACAACGCCGGCGACGCCGTCATGATGCCATTGGCGCAGTTGCCGCTCGACGCCATGGCCTACCTGCTCGATGTCAACGTCAGCGGGCCGTTTCTCGGCATCCAGGCGGTATGGCCGCACCTGCGCCGCCAAGGCGGCGGGTTGATCGTCAACGTCAATTCGGTGGCGGGCCTGCGCGGCAATCTCAACGGTTCGGCTTATTGCGCCTCGAAAGCCGCGCAACTGGGCCTGACGCGCACCGCCGCCGCCGAGGGCGCGGCCGACAACATCCGCGTCGTGTCGCTGCATCCGGGCTTCATTCTCACCGAAGGCTTGGAAGAGACCCTGCGCACCAACCCCGCCATGCTGCGGCCGATGATCGACACCATGATCCCGACCAGAACGCCGGGCCGACCGGCGCAGATCGGCGACGCGCTGGTCTACCTGTGCTCTGATGACGCGCGGGCGTTGAACGGCGTCGAGATTGTCGTCGACGGCGGCATGACCGCGACATGACCCGAAAGGACTGATCATCGTGGCGTTACTGAGCGGAAAGTCAGTCATCATCACCGGCGGCACTGCCGGCATCGGCCGGGCGTGGGCCATGGCCCAGGCGCGCGGAGGCGCGCGGGGGGGGGGGGGCGGGCCGGCGGGGGCCCCCGCCGCGGAAGGGGAGCCGCCGCGCGACACCCGGCCGGCGGGCGCCGGGCAGCCGGGGACCCCCCCGCCCCCG
>JANRJB010000285.1:0-2544 GCA_033764265.1 Rhodospirillaceae bacterium
CAGGAAGTCGCGGAACGCCTCGACCCGGGCGGAGTTCTTCAGTTCCTGCGGATAGACGAAGTAGCCGTGCACCTCGAAGCCCTCGACGTCGGCCAGCACCTGCACCAGCCCGCGGCCCTCGCGGAAGAAGTATTCCGGCAACGACGCGATCCCGATCCCGTTCTTCACCGCGCGGTACATGCCGTAAATGTTGTTGACGCGCAGCACCTTGCGCGCGGCGATGCTGCCCTTGTCCAGCATGTCGGCGAACCAGTTGACCTCGGGGAACGGCAACACGCCGCCGTCGCCGAACACGACGATGTCGTGATTGGCCAAGTCGGCCAGCGTGCGCGGATGGCCGCGCTCCTTCAGGTACTCCGGCGAGGCGAACAGCATCGCCTTCATCGAGCCGGCGTGCCGCTGGATCAGGTTGGGGTCCGACGGCGGTGTGAAGCGGATGGCGACATCGGCCTCGCGCATGGCGAGGTCGAGCTCGCGGTCGTCCAGCCGCAGCGACACTTCGATCTTCGGATAGGCGCGGATGAATTCCTTCAGTCGCGGCGTCAGCCACACCGATCCGAACGCCACCGTCGTGGTGATCCGCAACGGGCCTTCGGGCACCTCCTTGGTCTCGGTCAGCATGTCCTCGACGCTGTTCAGCTTGGCGAACACGTCGTGCACGGTCTTGTAGAGCAGGTCGCCCTGCTCGGTCAGGATCAGGCCGCGGGCGTGGCGGTGAAACAGGCTGACGCCGAGCGAGTCTTCCAGCGCGCCGATCTGGCGGCTGACCGCCGACTGGCTGAGCGCGAGCGCGTCGCTGGCGTGCGTGAAGCTGCCAGCCTCGGCGACGGCGTGAAACACCCGCAGCTTGTCCCAATCCAGCCGGCCGCCCGCGCGTGCAACCATGACTGACCTCCTCTTCAGTGCCCGGCCAGGAAGCGGTCGGCGTCCAGCGCCGCCATGCAGCCGGTGCCGGCGGCGGTGACCGCCTGGCGATAGACATGATCCTGCACGTCGCCGGCGGCGAACACGCCGGCCACGTTGGTGCGCACCGAACCGGGCGCGGTGATCAGGTAGCCGTTCTCGTCCATGTCGAGCTGGCCCTTGAACAGCTCGGTGTTGGGCGTGTGGCCGATGGCGACGAACAGCCCGTGCACGCTCAGGTCCGACACCGCGCCGGTTTTCACGTTGCGCAGCTTCAAGGCGTTCACGCCGAGCGGCTGCTCGGTGCCTACCACCTCGTCGACCGCGGTGTCCCAGATCACCTTGACCTTGGGGTTCGCGAACAGCCGCGCCTGGCCGATCTTCTCGGCGCGCAGGGCATCGCGCCGGTGGATCAGCGTGACCTTGGTGGCGTGGTTGGTGAGGTACAAGGCCTCCTCGACCGCGGTGTTGCCGCCGCCGACCACCGCGACTTCCTTGCCGCGATAGAAAAAGCCGTCGCAGGTCGCGCACGCCGACACGCCGAAGCCGCGGAATTTCTGCTCCGACGGCAGCCCCAGCCAGCGCGCCGACGCGCCGGTGGTGACGATCAGGGTCTCTCCGACATAAGTGTCGCCGCCGTCGCCGGTGCACACGAACGGCCGCTTGGACAGGTCGACCTTGACGATGGTGTCGGCGATCAGCCGCGTGCCGACGTGTTCGGCCTGCTTCTGCATCTGCTCCATCAGCCACGGGCCCTGGATCACGTCGGCGAAGCCCGGGTAGTTCTCCACGTCGGTGGTGATGGTCATCTGGCCGCCCGGCTGCAGGCCGTGCACGACGATCGGCGCCAGGTTGGCGCGCGCGGCGTAGATCGCCGCCGTCAGCCCGGCCGGCCCGGAGCCCAGGATCAAGACTTTGGTGCGATGCTCAGCCATGGGAAATCGTCGCTGTTCGTGGCGAGCCTGAAGCGGCTGATGTGCCGCACCGGCCCGCAGGGAAGGGGTTGCGTAAGGGGCGACACCATACGGACGGGCAGGGTGCGGTGCAACACAACCCGGCGCCCCCGTCATCCCGTGGCAGCGTGCTGAAACATCTGCAATTTCAGTTCGGTCGGCGGCGTGGCGGATGTTGCCAGGGGGCCCGATCCTGGCTAGCCTTGAAATAATATTGCTCGCAGGCTGCGAGCGGCGGGGGAGAGGGGACCGTCACCATGACCGACAAGGCGCGCACCCAGCGGGTGCGGCTCGACCGCATCGACCGCCAGATCCTCAGCGACCTGCAGGCCAACGGCCGCATGACCAACGTCGAGTTGTCGCAGCGCGCCGGCATTTCCGCGCCGCCCTGCCTGCGCCGGGTACGCGCGCTGGAAGAAGCCGGCTACATCAAGGGCTATCACGCCCAGGTCGACAACGCGAAGCTGGGTTACTCGGTGGCGGTGTTCGCCCACGTCGGACTCAACAGCCAGGCCGAGGCCGACCTGGCGGCGTTCGAGAACCTGGTGAAAGAGTGGCCCGAGGTGCGCGAGTGCCACATGCTGGCCGGCGAAACCGATTTCCTGCTGCGCATCGTCGCCAAGGACTGGGACGCCTACCAGCGCTTCGTCACCGAGAAGCTGACCGCCGCGCCCAAGGTCTCGCAGGT
>JANRJB010000289.1:0-4160 GCA_033764265.1 Rhodospirillaceae bacterium
GGCATCCGCGACACCGCCCGCTACATCAGCTTCGGCGCCAGTCCGCGCGCCTCGATCAACCTGGTCGAGGGCGCGCGCGCGCTGGCGTTCCTGCGCGGCCGCGACTACGTGCTGCCCGAGGACCTGACCGACCTGGCGCCCGACGTGCTGCGCCATCGCCTGGTGCTGTCCTACGAAGCCCTGTCGGAGGGACTGTCGGCCGACCAGATCGTCGACCGGCTGATGCGCCACGTGGTGCCGCCGGCCAAGCCGCTCGAAAATCATGTCCGCGTTGCCGCAAACGCCTGACGCGGTCCTGCGCAAGCTGGAATGGACCGTCATCCGCCGGCTCGACGGCCTGGTGCACGGCGCCTATCGCACGCTGTTCCGCGGCGCCGGCCTCGACCTGGCGGACCTGCGCGAATACCAGCCCCATGACGACGTGCGCCACATCGACTGGAACGTCACCGCGCGGCTGCAGGAACCTTATGTGCGCCAGTACACCGAGGACCGCGAGGTCGTCACCTGGTTCCTGTTGGACCTGAGCCCGTCGATCGACTTCGGCACCGGCGACAGCAAGCGCGACCTGCTGATTCACTTCGTCACCGTGCTGGCCCGCGTGCTGACCCGCCACGGCAACCCGGTCGGGGCGATGTTCTACCGCGACGGGGTCGAGGGCTTCGTGCTGCCGGGCGCCGGCCGGCGCCACGTGCTGCACATGCTGGACCGGCTGCTCAAATACCCGGCCTTGCCCGAATCCCGCGCCACCGACCTGGGCGCGCTGTTGCGCCACGCCATCGGCATCGTCAAGCGCCGCTCGCTGGTGTTCGTGGTGTCGGATTTCATCTCCACGCCCGGCTGGGCGAAGCCCCTGGCCGAACTGGCCCGCCGCCACGAGACGGTGGCGATCCGCATTTCCGACCCGGGCGAAACCGAGCTGCCGAACATCGGCATCGCCGTGATGCAGGACACCGAGACCGGCGAGCGGCTGTTCGTCGACACCCACGACGCGGCCTTCCGCCGCCGCTTCGCCGCCGTGGCCGAGCGCCGCGAGGCCGAGGTGATGGACGCCCTGGGCAACGCCGGCGTCGACGCCCTGGAACTGGCCACCGGCGACGACCTGATGGACTCGCTGTTGCGTTTCGCCGCCCTGCGCAAGCGGCGCGGACGCAGTGTCGCCACCCTGCCCCGCCAGGCCGAGCGGCACCTGGGGCACGCGCCATGATCTTCGAATGGCCGGTGGCGCTGTGGGCCCTGCTGATGGTGCCGGGGTTGATCGCCGCCTACGTGGTGGTCCATCGCCGCCGGCGACAGGCCGTGCTGGCCTATGCGCGCTGGCGCACGGGGGATTCGGGCGCGCCGCCGTCGCGGCTGAAGACCCTGACGCCGCCGGCCTTGTTCCTGATCGCGGTGATCGCGCTGATCGTCGCCGCCGCGCGGCCGGTGGCGGTGATTTCGATGATGTCGTTGCGCGACACCGTGATCCTGGCGATCGACGTCTCCAACAGCATGATGGCCGCCGACCTGGAGCCGACCCGGCTCGACGCCGCCAAGGCCGCGGCGCGCGCGTTCATCGCCGAGCAGCCGCGCACCACGCTGATCGGGCTGGTCGCCTTCGCCGGCACCGCGCTGCCGGTGCAGCGGCCGACGCGCGAACGCGCCGACCTGTTCAAGGCCATCGACCGGCTGCAGACCCAGGAAGGCACCGCGCTTGGCAGCGCCATCCTGGTGTCGCTGCAGACGTTGTTCCCCAAGGAACTGTTCGAGACCGACCCGACCGCCGACCAGCCCGACGCCGCGGCGCTGCCCGACGACCAGGGCGCGGGCGCCGCCGTCGGCCCGCAGCCGGTCCCGCCGCCGGTCGAGAAGCGCGCGCCGGGCTCGGAAACCTCGGCGGCGATCGTGCTGTTGTCCGACGGCCAGGCCACCACCGGCGCCGACCCGCTGGAGGCGGCGCAGCGCGCGGCCGACCGCGGCGTGCGGGTATTCACCGTCGGCATCGGCACCGAGGAAGGCGAGGTGGTGAAATTCGGCGGCGTGTCGATGCGCGTGCTGCTGGACGAAGACACCATGCGCAAAATCGCCGACACCACGCTGGGCCGCTACTTCCTGGCCCAGTCGGCCGAGGACCTGAGCGAAATCTACCGCGACCTCAACACCCGTTTCGTGACCGAGACCCGCGAGACCGAAGTGGGCGCGCTATTCACGGCGCTGGCGGCGGTCGCCGCGCTGGTGGCCGCGATGCTGTCGATGCTGTGGTTCAACCGGATTTTGTGACGCGGTCGCGGTTGAGTTCGAGACTCTGACAAGCCCCCTCACCCCAACCCTCTCCCGAGGGAGAGGGGGCCGAGCAAAGCGAGGCGGTGAGGGGAGTTATGCAAAGTATGATCGTTTTCGTGAGTGAAACATGACCTTCCAGTCGCCCGAACTCCTGTGGCTGTGCGCGCTGTTGCCGCTGCTGCCGTGGATGTACGTGCTGGCCATCCGGCGCAAGAAGGCCGCCGCGCTCAAGTTCACCAACATGGCGCTGATCAAAGAGGCGAGCGAAGGCCGCCGCAGCTGGCGCCGGCATGTGCCGCCGGTGCTGCTGTTCCTGGCCCTGGCGGTGTTGTTCGTGGCGATCGCCCGGCCCAGCGCGTTCCTGGCGCTGCCGTCGGAGCGCACCACCGTCATCCTGGCGCTTGACGTGTCGGGCAGCATGCGCGCGCGCGACGTGGCGCCCTCGCGCATGGTCGCGGCCATCGCCGCGGCGCGCCAGTTCGTCAAGGACCAGCCGCGCAACACGCGCATCGGGCTGGTGGCGTTCTCGACCTCGGCGATGATCATGCAGAGCCCTACCCTGGTGCATCAGGAGGTGATCGACGCCATCGAGGGCCTGCGCCCGCAGCGCTTCACCGCCGTCGGCAGCGGCATCGTGGCGTCGCTGCAGGCGATCTATCCCGACCTCGACATCGATATGGCGCGACTGCTGGACGTGGAGCCCGAGCCCCTGGGCGAGCCGCTGGACGGCGCGAAGCCCAGGGTCGAGCCGCCCAAGTTCCAGCCGGTGGCGCCGGGCTCGAACACCTCGGCGGTCGTCATCCTGCTCAGCGACGGGCGCACCAATGTCGGCGTCGACCCGATGGAGGCCGCGCGCATGGCCGCCGAACGCGGCGTGCGGGTGTTCACCATCGGCTTCGGCTCGGCCGACGGCGCGGTCGATTTCGGTGGCGGCATGATGCGCACCCAGCTGGACGAGGAGGCGCTGAAGATGATCGCCGAGATGACCGGCGCGAAGTACTTCCTGGCCACCAGCGAGGAGGCGCTGAAAGAGGTCTACGGCACCGTCAGCGCCCAGTTCGTGTCGGAAGCCGTGCCGACCGAGGTGACCGGCATCGCCGCCGCCGCCGCTCTGCTGCCGCTGCTGCTGGCCGGGCTGTTGTCGCTGCTGTGGTCGAACCGGATCGCGTGACGGGCCGCGCCATGGCTGCGTCGCCGGTTGTCACGGGTGGCCGCGTGCTGCACGCCATGCTGCGCGTGGCCGACATGGACCGCACGCTGGCTTTCTACTGCGGCCTGTTGGGCATGAGCGTGCAGTGGGAGCGCCGCCACGACGACGGCTACCGCAACGTGTTCGTCGGCTATGGCTCCGGCGCCACTACCGCGCTGATCGAGTTCGGCTGTCGCCCGGGCGCCGATGGCTACGATAAGGCCCGCGGCTTCGATCACATCGCCATCGCCGTGGCCGACGTGGCCGGGGCATGCGCCGGGCTGGCGCGGCACGGCGTGACCATCGTGCGCGAACCCAAGGCCGCCGCCTCGGGCGCGCTGATCGCGCTGATCGAGGACCCCGACGGCTATCGGCTTGAGCTGATCCAGGCCAAGCCCGGCAGCCCCGGCGGCGCGCCATTCTGAGCCGAGCCGGCACATCGCGCGACATGCCCCCCTCACCCTGCCCTCTCCCCCGCGATTGCGGGGGGAGAGGGATACGAAGAGTTGGCGTGCGCGGAACGCGCGCGCCTATCTCGGAGTTGGGTGAGGGGGGAGCGCCGGCTGCGGGGCGCTACGGACGGGACACGGACGAACGCGTCAGGTCCTCGAACACCACGCCGTTCTGGGTCATGCGGAAATCGCCCACCGCCGGCGCGGCGGCGTTGACGTAGACCGAGTTCACCAGCCAGATCGCCGGCGCCAGATCGTGC
>JANRJB010000339.1:0-9270 GCA_033764265.1 Rhodospirillaceae bacterium
GGATGATCGCCACCATGGCCAGCAGGCCCTGATCCAGCATGGCGCGGCTGTCGGCGGTCAGGCCCTGGTCGATGACGTACTTGAGGCCGACGCCGATGCTGAGCGTGGCCAGCGCCGTCACCACCAGGGCCACGGCGGCGATCGACAGCTGCGGCAGATAGGGCCGCATGAATCGCCAGGTCTGGCGCAGGGTGCCGAGGTTCTTGCTGGCCGGCCGGTCGGGCATGCTCCAGCGCCCGCCACCGCGGCCGCCACCGCCGCCATGGGGGTGATCGCTCATCCTTGGGTCCCAACCGTTTGCATCGCGCCCCATACATAGGGGGTTACCGGCCGATTTGCACGGGCCAACCGGCGGATGCGGCGCGTGCGCCGGGGGCATATTCTGGGGCCATGTCCGGCCGTTCCGCCCCCGCCGCACCGCCGCCCGATCGCGTTGTTGCGCTCTGCCGCGACTGCCTGGCGGAATTCGAACGCGAGATCACGCAATGTCCGCGCTGCGGGTCGGCGCGCCTGATCGCCCATGCGGAATTGGGCCGGCTTTTCATCGCTCATATCGACTGCGATGCGTTCTACGCGGCGATCGAAAAGCGCGACGACCCCAGTCTGGCCGACAAGCCGGTCTTGATCGGCGGCGGCAAGCGCGGCGTGGTGTCGACGGCCTGTTATGTCGCGCGCCGCTACGGGCCGCGTTCGGCCATGCCGATGTTCAAGGCCTTGAAACTTTGTCCGCAGGCGGTGGTGATCCGCCCCAACATGGCCAAGTACGCCGCCGCCAGCAAACAGGTGCGCGCCATCTTCGACAGCGTCACGCCGGTGGTGGAACCGTTGTCGCTGGACGAGGCGTTTCTCGACCTTTCGGGCACCGCCGCGCTGTTCAATCGCACGCCGGCGGCGACGCTGGCCTACGTCGCGCGCGAGGTGGAACGGCGCATCGGCATCACCGTGTCGATCGGGCTCGCGCCCAACAAGTTCCTTGCCAAGCTGGCGTCCGATCTCGACAAGCCGCGCGGTTTCGCCGTGATCGGTCGCGGCGATGCGGTCGCGCGCCTGCACGATCTGCCCATCACCCGCATTCCGGGCGTCGGCCCGTCCCTGGCCGACCGGCTGAAAGTGGACGGGTTGTTCACCATCGGCGATCTTCAGGCCCGGCCCGAGACCGATCTGGCGCTGCGCTACGGCGAGACCGGCGCGCACCTGGCGCGGCTGGCCCGCGGCCAGGACAGCCGGCGCATCAAGCCCGATCGCGCCGCCAAGTCGGTGTCGTCCGAGACCACCTTCGCCGAGGACATCGCCGCGTTCCCCGAACTGCGCCGGCGGTTGTGGCTGCAGGCCGAACGGTTGGCGGACCGCATGAAGGCCAAGGGCCTGGTCGGGCGCACGGTCACGCTCAAACTGAAAACGCATCGGTTCAAGCTGATCACCCGGGCTCACCGGCTTGCCCAGCCGACCAACTTGGCCGAAACCGTGTTCGCCGCCGGCGAGGCGCTGCTCAAGAAAGAGGCCGACGGCCGCAAGTTCCGCCTGATCGGCATCGGCCTCGACGACATCGGCGACGCCGATGCGCCCGACGCCGGATCCGTTCAGGGCGACCTGTTCGCGGCCGCGGCGCAAGTTCAGGTTCCGGCACGCGCCGCGAAAGTGGAAAAGGCCATGGACGCGGTCAGGGCCAAGTTCGGCCGTGCCGCCATCAAGAAAGGCCGCGCGGTGTAGGCGTGGCCTTGCACGGCGGTTCGGCCTGCATGCGTGCCCTGCATATCTTGCCAACACGGCCGAAATTTGCTCTCAACCAGGGCCCTCCTAGCGTGTCTCTGGAGCCTGATCGATGGAGATGACCGGCGAATACCGCATCCCCGCGCCGCGCGCGGCGGTCTGGGCCGCGCTCAACGACATCGAGGTGTTGAAGGCCGCCATCCCCGGGTGCGAAACCATTGCCCGGTTGTCCGACACCGAGATCGAGGCGACGGTCGTGGCCAAGGTCGGCCCGGTGAAAGCCAGCTTCAGGGGCCTTGTCACGCTGTCCGATCTCGACCCGCCCAACGGCTACACCATCTCCGGCGAAGGCAAGGGCGGCGTGGCCGGCTTCGCCAAGGGCGGGGCGAAGGTGCGTCTGTCCGACGACGGCGACGGCACCATGCTGGGTTACACCGTCAACGCCTCGGTCGGCGGCAAGCTGGCGCAGATCGGCGCCCGGCTGATCGACTCCACCGCCAAGAAACTTGCCGATGAATTTTTCGCGACGTTCGGCAGCCTGGCCGCCGCCAAGGCTGCTGCCATGGCGCCTGCGCCGGCACCCGCGCCGGCGCCCGCACCCCCGCCGTCAACCCCGGTTTCACACACCGAACCACCGAAGCCGGCTGTCGTGACTCCGCCGTCCCCCTCCGCTACGGTGCCGCCCGCGAAAGCCGATCCCCTGATGCGCCACCGCCCGATCGCCTTTGCCGGCTGGCTGGCGATGCTGGCGGTTCTGGCGCTGGCGATGATCGTTTTGTGGGCGATCAGCTAGGTCACACGACACGGCGAGACGCACGGCAAGAGAAGCAAGGAATGTCCATGGCCAAGGTTTCCCTCACCGTCAATGGCACCGGCCGCGCCGCCGAGGTCGAACCGCGCACGCTGTTGGTCGAGCTGTTGCGCAACCAGTTCGGCCTGACCGGCACCCATGTCGGTTGCGACACCAGCCAGTGCGGGGCCTGCACCGTGCATCTCGACGGCAAGCCGGTGAAATCGTGCTCGATGCTCGCCGTTCAGGCCGACGGCCGTGCGGTCACCACCATCGAAGGCGTGGCCAACGGCGCGCAGCTGCATCCGGTGCAGGCGGCATTCCGCGAGTGTCACGGCCTTCAGTGCGGCTTCTGCACCCCGGGCATGGTGATGAGCGCGCTCGGCATTCTCGACCGGCATAAGCACGACGGCATCAGCGAAGCGGTGGTGCGCCACGAATTGGAAGGCAACCTCTGCCGCTGCACCGGCTATCAGGGCATCGTCAACGCGGTGCTGTTGGCAGCGAAGACCATGGGCCTCAAGGTGGCGTAAGGACGCGGACGATGTACGAATTCGATTACGCCCGGCCGGCCTCGGTGGCCGATGCGGCGAAGGCTCACCAGGCCGGCGACGACGCCAGCTATCTCGCCGGCGGCATGACGCTGATCCCGACGCTCAAACAGCGCCTGGCCCGCCCCAGCCAACTGGTCGACCTGTCCGCCATCGCCGAGATGAAGGGCATCACGGTCGCGGGCGGCGCGCTGACCGTCGGCGCCATGACCTGCCACGCCGACGTGGCTGCTTCGGCCGAGGTGCGCAAGCACATCCCGGCGCTGGCGGTGCTGGCGGCCGGCATCGGCGATCCGCAGGTGCGCAACCGCGGTACCATCGGCGGCTCGCTCGCTAACAACGACCCGTCCGCAGATTATCCCGCCGCCGTGCTGGGCCTGGGCGCCACCATCCACACCAACGCGCGCACCATCGCCGCCGACGGTTTCTTCAAAGGGCTGTTCGAAACGGCGTTGAACCCCGGCGAGATCATCGTCAAGGTCGCGTTCCCCATCCCCAAACGCGCCGGCTACGCCAAGTTGCCCAATCCCGCCTCGCGCTATGCCGTGGTGGGCGTGATGGTCGCCGAGACGTCAACCGGCGTGCGCGTCGCCGTCACCGGGGCCGGACCCGGCGTGTTCCGCGCCACGGACTTCGAGGCAGCGCTGGCGAAGTCGTTCTCGGCGGACGCGATCAAGTCGCTCAAGGCCGCGGTGGACGGACTCAACGCCGACATGCACGCCACCGCGGAATACCGCGCCCATCTGATCGGCGTCATGGCCCGCCGCGCGGTCGCCGCGGCGCTGGGCCAGGGCGGCGGTTAGCCCGGTTCCACCACGATCTCGGTCTTGACCGAGTTGGCGATGAAGCAGCGCGCGTGCGCCTCGTGGTGCAGCGCCGCCAGCGATGCAGCGTCCGGCGGCGGCCCGTTGAACACCATGCGCGGGCGCAGCGTCACGCGCGCGATCCATTCGCGTCCGTCGGCGTCTTTCGCCATCACGCCGACCGCGTCGTCGTCATAGGCCGCCACGTCCAGCTTGCGCGCCGCCGCCAGCGCCAGCGCCCACAGCATGTGGCAGGCGGCGATGCTGGCGACGAATGCCTCCTCGGGGTCGACGGCATCGGCGCGTGCGTAAGGCGCGGCCACGATGTCCGGCGAGGCCGAGGCCGGCACCACAACACCGCCGTCAAATCGCCAAGTGTGCGCCCGGCTGTAGCGTCGACGCGGAAAATCTCCGCCGTCGTTGCGCCAGCTGACGGTTGCGCGGTGATCGCTCATCTCTCGTCTCCGGTTAAGGCATGGCCTGCATGCGGCGCCGATGCTATCCCAACACGGGCCCGCCGGTGCAGACTCGGACACCCGCCGCCACGGTATGATCCATGACCCAACCGATCCGATTCTACTTCGACTTCAACTCGACCTTTTCCTACATCGCCATCCAGCAGATCGACGCGTTGGCGGCCTCGTGGGGCCGCACCGTCGATTGGCGGGCGGTGTCGCTGGCCCATCTGTTCAAGGCCCAGAACATCACGCCACCGCCGCTCAATCCGGCCCGGTTCAAGTACCTGGCGGTGGACTTCGCGCGCTCGTGCGCCCTGGCCGGGCTGCCGTCGCGGCTGCCCGACCCGTTCCCACCCGACGTTAAATTGGCACGGCTGATGTTCTGGCGGCTCAAGGCGCAAGACCCGCAGCGGGCGGCGGCCTTCGCCCGGGCCGTGTCGGCGGCCATCTTCGGGCGCGGCGAAACACTCGCCACCGCCGACCAGATCGCCGCCGCGTGCGGCCGGACCGAGGGGCCGGGCACCGCCGAAGTCGCGGCCGCGGAAGGGGATTTTGCCGCCAAACGGGCGGTTGTCGCCGCCTTGGACGCAGCCCTGGCCGACGGTATGATCGGGGCCCCGTACTTCGTGGTGGACGGGGAACCGTTTTGGGGCGCCGACCGCCTCGATCAGATGGCGCGGCGCCTTCGTTCGGCTCCATAAACCAGATTAATAAAGGGGATATTCCATGGTCGATGCATCAAACGCCGGGCTAACCAGCGCGCTGGCGCGCAACGTGCCGCGCCTGGCGGCGTTGGGCCTGGGCCTTGCCGTGGCCGCGGCGCTGGTGGCGATGCTGTCTGGCCCGCTCTACCAGATGAAGCTGATCGCACTGTTCCCGGCCTTCACGGTGCTGCGTTACGCCGTCTATGCCGCCATCGCCGGCGGCGCGATCGCGCTCCTGTCGCTGGTGGCGGCGCTGGTCGCCGGCGGGGTCGGCGCCGCGGCACGCAATGCCACCGGCTGGGTCGGCCTGCTGGTGGGTCTGGTGGTGTTTTACGTGCCCTACTCGGTCCAGTCGGGCGGCTATCCGCCGATCCACGACGTGACCACAGACATCGACGATCCGCCGGCGCTCATCGCCGCGGTGCCGCTGCGCCAATCCACCGGCGCGACCAACACGCCGGAGTATGATCGCATCGTCAAGTCGCCGCGCGGCAATGCCGAGTTCAACGTGCCCGAGCTGCAGAAGAAGGCCTTCCCCGACATCCAGCCGGTCAAGCTCGACATGCCGCCTGAACAGGCCTTCCAGAAGGCGCTCGACACGGTGGCGGCGCTGCGCTGGACCCTGATCGAGGCCAATGCCGCCGAGGGCCGCATCGAAGCCTGGGACAAGACCGCGTGGTTCGGGTTCATCGACGACGTGGTCATCCGCGTGCGTGCCGACGGCGCGGGCAGCCGCGTCGACGTGCGCTCGGTGTCGCGCATCGGCTTCGGCGACATCGGCAAGAACGCAAAACGCATCCGCGCGTTCACGGCCAAACTGACCGGCAAGGGCGCACACGGGTAACTCACGCTGAACAGGAGCACCGCTCATGGCCGACTCGCAACCGGGCTGGTTTGCCCGCAATACCCCCAAGCTCTCGGCGTGGGGTTTGGGCCTCGCCGCCGGCGGCACGCTGGTGGCGCTGGTCTCGGGCCCGCTCTATCAGCTCGGCGTGGTGCCGCTGTTTCCGTCCTTCGGCGTGCTGGCCATGGGCGTGCTCGGCGCCCTGATCGGGGGCCTGGTCTGCCTGGTCTCGCTCGCGGTGTCGATCGGCCGGCACAAGGGCGAAGCCTTCACCCGCAACGCCACCGCGCTGGTCGGCGTCGTGGTCGGCCTGATCGTGTTCGCCATTCCGGCCTCGATGCTGACCGGCGGCTATCCCTCGATCCATGAGGTCTCGACCGACCTCGACAACCCGCCCGTCTTTGTCGATATCCTGCCGCTGCGCCAGGGCGCGCCCAATCCGCCGGAGTACGTCGCGGTCCTCAAGTCGCCGCAGTCGGGCCAGGACCTCAATGTTCCTGAATTGCAGAAGCAGGCGTTCCCCGATCTCGTGCCGGTGAAGCTCGACGTGCCGCCGGCCCAGGCGTTCGACCAAGCGCTCGCGGCCGTCAACGCCATGAAGTGGACGCTGGTGGCGGCCAAGCCCGACGACGGCCGCATCGAGGCCTACGACAAGACCGCCTGGTTCGGCTTCATCGACGACGTGGTGATTCGCGTCACGTCCGATGGAACCGGCAGCCGGATCGACGTGCGCTCCAAATCGCGGCTGGGGTTCGGCGATGTCGGCAAGAACGGCAAGCGCGTACGGGCCTACATCGCCAAGTTGACCGGCAAAAAGGGCCACGGCTGAACACGCCCGCGCGCCGCCGTCGGACAGCGGCATCAATGAGCGGTGCATTGCGGCCTTTCGGCGCGGTGCTGGCTGCGTTCGGCCTCGCCGCGTCGGCGCACGCTGCTACGCTCAAGGTCGGCACCGTCGCCTGGCCACCCGGTTACGGCAATCCCTACGGCTCCATCGCCCAGGCTGCCAGCCACACGCGCAGCACCATCTACGATGCGCTCACCCGCATCGATCCGGCCGGCCGGCTCGTCCCTGCCCTGGCGTTGTCGTGGCAGGCGGTCACGCCGACCACTTGGCGCTTTGAACTTCGCCCCGATGTCACGTTCTCCAACGGCGAGCCATTCGACGCCGCGGGCGTTGTGGCCGTGCTCGACTGGCTGCGCAGCGCCGCCGCGGCCCCACAGCTGATGTCCGCAGAAGTCCGCAACGTGTCGTCGGTGCGCGCGATAGATCCGCTGACCGTGGAGATCGACACCCGGGCGGTGGACGCAGTGCTGCCCAAGCGGCTGTCGCTGATCATGATGGTGCCGCCGCGCGCCTGGGCGCAAAGCGGCGTGGAGGGCTTTACCCAACAGCCGGTCGGCACCGGGCCGTACGCGCTCAAGGATTGGGGGCTCAGCAGCGGGCGGACAGTGGTGGAGGCGTTCGCCGGGTCTTGGCGGCCGGCCCGCCGGATCACGCGGCTGGAACTTTACCCGTTGCGTGAGTCGGTCCGCCGCGTGCAGGCCCTGAGCGGCGGCGCGGTCGACCTGACGCAGGGCATCGGCCCCGACGACATCGACGTGCTGCGCGACCAGGGCTTCGTCACCTTCGCTGAGCAGGAGCCGCAGGTCATGGCGCTCCTGTTGCGCAATGTCGGCAACGACGGCGCGGCCCTGCAGGATGTTCGGGTACGGCAGGCCCTCAACTACGCCGTCAACAAGGACGAGATCGCGCATGTGATTCTGCGCGGCACGGCGCAAGCCGTCGGGCAGGGGGCGATTCCGGGTGTGACCGGCTACAACCCCGATGTGAAACCCTACCCGCATGACCCCGCCAAAGCCAAGGCGCTGCTGGCCGAGGCCGGGTTCGGCAATGGACTGACTTTGGTGGCGCGCGTGCAGCTCGCCGCCGGCGGCGAGACGCCCGCGATCTATCAGAAGGTCGCCGCCGACCTGGCCGAAGCCGGCATCACGCTCGAACTGCGCCCCGTCATGTCCCAGGACTGGGTGCGGATGTACACCACCGGCGACTGGGGCGGTGCCGACATCATCTCGGGCACCTGGAACAGCGCGGCCTATGCCGACACCATCCGCGCGCTCGAGACATTCTCGTGCGCCAAATCCGGCAGCTTCTATTGCGACGCCGAAGCCGACGCGCTGATGTCCGCCAGCTCGGCCGAGCTGGATGAGCCCAAGCGCGAAGCGTTGCTGCAGGCCGCCATGGCGCGGCTGCACGATCAAGCGGCGTCGCTGTTCCTGGTCAACATGACCATGGTGGTGGCCCACAGCCCGCGCGTGAAGAACGTGGTTGTCGGCCGCAGCGCCTTCGTGTTCGAGGAGATGGAGCTGGCCGAGGACTAACCCCGCCGCAGCGCCGCATAGACGCCATGACGCAGGGTCAGCGGCACGGTCGGCTCGTCGGGGCCCAGGTACTGGGTCAGCGCCACCGCCGCGACGCGTTCTTTCGGATCCAGGAAATAGGCGGTGTTCGCCAGCCCGCCCCAGGCCGCGTCGCCGGGCGAACCGGGCGCGGCATGCGGGCCCTCGTCGGCGCGCACGCCGATCGTCAGCCCCCAGGCATAGCCTCGAAACACCGGCGTGGAGGCGTGGTTGTACCAGTACACCAGGCCTTGCTCTGGCGTGGTCTGGCGCGACAGCATCATCTTCACCGTCTCGGGCTTCAACACGCGCACGCCGTCCAACTCGCCGCCGTTCAGCAGCATCTGCAGGAAGCGCAGATAGTCCATGGCGGTGGACACCAGCCCCCCGCCGGCGGAGAACATTTTCGCGGGCGTGACGTAGCCCGATGACGGCGGCGCCGTGGCGGTGCGATTGATCAGCGTGCCGCGCTGCGGGCTATCGGCCGGGCCGGGGCCATAGACATCGGCCAGCCGGTCGGCATCGCCCGGTCGCACGTGGAAATCGGTGTCGGCCATGCCGATGCGCTGGGTCAGTCGCTCGCGCAGGAACACGTCGAACGGCTTGCCTGCGGCCACTTCGGCAACGCGTCCCAGCACGTCGGAGCTGAAGCCGTAGACCCACTTGGCGCCCGGCTGGGAGAGCAGCGGGTACCTGGCCAGTTTGCGCACGCCTGCCTCGATGGTCTGATCCAGCGCCAGTATGTCGCGTTGAACCATGCCAACGCTCTTGGGCCAGTCGGCGGCGTAGCCCAGGCCCGAGGTGTAAGTGAACAAGTGGCGCACGGTCATCGCCGGATTCTGCGGCTCCGTCGCCGTCACCTGGCCGTCCTTGATCTCGGAGATGACCTGCATCTCGGCGATCTCGGGGATGTACTTGGCGACCGGGTCGTCCAGCGCGATCTTGCCGTCGTCCACCAGGGTCAGGATCGCCGCCCCGGTTACCGCGCGGCTTTGGGAATACAGGCGGAA
>JANRJB010000352.1:0-1540 GCA_033764265.1 Rhodospirillaceae bacterium
GTCCAGCAAAAGGCGCCAACCGGCGTCGCCGTCCGGCTTGCCGGCGTACAGATCGATCAGCACGGCGATGACGATGGCGATGTATCCGAGGTACTTGAGCGGCGTGTGCGTCCCGAGCATGGCGGCGGTCCCGACCCTGTGTTTGTCGACGCGCGTGTTTGTCCACGAGCCTGCCCAGAACGCCGGGTGCGGAACCGGCGTTGCATACGGTGTCGGTCGGCGCGCGCCGCGGCCTCAGGGCGGACGCACCCCCCTGCCCTGGCCGGGCCGGATCGGTTAAGACACGGCGCATCCAAGCAAACCAACACCAAGGGAGGCGCACCATGAAGGTTTACGAAGCGGGCCCGCAAAAAGGCCTCGACAGCCTGCGGCTGGCCGAGCGGCCCGAGCCCACGGCCGGCCCCGGCCAGGCGGTGGTGCGGATCAAGGCCAACTCGCTCAACTACCGCGATGTGATGGTGCTGCACGGCTGGTACGGCCCGCCCAAGCCCGAAACGCTGATCCCGGTCAGCGACGGCGCCGGCGAGGTGGTGGCTGTGGGCGACGGCGTGACGCGCGTGAAGCCCGGCGACCGCGTGGCGATTTCGTTTTTCTCGCGCTGGGTCGACGGGCCGTGGGGACCGCAGTATTTCGGCAGCGACCTGGGCGGCGGGTCCGACGGCACGCTGTGCGACCTGGGCGCTTATCCCGCCGACGCGCTGGTCAAGCTGCCTGACTCCTGGACGTTCGAGGACGGCGCCTGCCTGCCGTGCGCCGGCGTGACGGCGTGGAACGCCATCGCCGAAGCGGGCAAGGCCAAGGCCGGGGATAAGGTTCTCTTGATCGGCACCGGCGGGGTGTCGATCTTCGGCGTGCAGATCGCCAAGGCCCTGGGGCTGACGGCGGTCATCACCTCGTCCGCCGACGACAAGCTTGCCCGCGCCAAGGCGATCGGCGCCGCCGCCGGCGTGAACTACAAAACCAACGCCGACTGGCCCAAGGCGGTGCAAGAGGCCACCGGCGGCAAGGGCGCGGACGTGATCGTGGAAACCGCCGGCCCCGGCAACCTGGAGAAATCCTTCGCCGCGGCGGCGTTCAACGGACGCATCGGCCTGATCGGCGGCTTCGAGCAGGCCAAGGCGCCGATCAACACCATGGGCCTGGTGGGCAAGAACCTGAGTCTTCGCGGCATCACGGTCGGCAGCCGCACCATGATGGAAAACCTGCTGGCGGCGATGGTGAAGAGCGGCCAGAAGCCGGTGATCGACAAGGTGATCGACTACAAGGACGCCGGCGGGGCCTACACCCACATGAAGTCGCAAACCCACCTGGGCAAGATTGTGATCAAGCACTAGGACACACGATCTTATTTTCCGCGTCGCGTATGACGGCGGGCACCATCCAGTGCTCGCCGTTCATGATCGCGCGGAAGTTTGCCTCGGGCACGCTCAACTTTTCCCGCGCGGCGGCCAGATCGCGCAGCGGTTCGTCGTGGCCGTCGTCCGCCATGGGAAACGTCGAGTGTTGTGTCGCCAGCGTAAAGCAGCTGCGTGACTCCAGG
>JANRJB010000355.1:0-10108 GCA_033764265.1 Rhodospirillaceae bacterium
CGGTGATCAGTTCCTCGTCGCGCAGGCGGCGCAGCGCCTCGAAGCGGCGGATCTTGTTGCGGTCGTCCACCGACATCTGCACCGGCGGCGGGGCGGCTTGCGGCGCGATCGGCAGGGCGAGCGAGGCCGGAATGAACTCGCGCGCCGGCGGGCCGGTCACCGCGACTTCGGCGCCGCCCGAGGTGATCACCACCGTTTGCAGTTCCGCCGGATCGGGTGGCGGCGGATCGGTATTGGCGCGCTGGGCGTCGCGGACCGCCTGACGCTGGGTCAGCATGACCGGCGCCTTTGGGGGATTAAGCGCGGCGACGCGGCGCGGCTCGGGCGTCGGGGCGGGTGTGGGCGTCGCGGCCGGCTGGGCCATTGCCGGCGGGGCCGGCATCGGCGCGGCGGCGGGGGCCGGTGCGGGCGTCGGTGCGGGCGTCGGTGCGGGCGTCGGTGCGGGCGTGCTCAGGCTGCCGAGCGGCACGCGCTGGGAACCTCCAGACATCGCAGCGGCGGGCATCATGGTGTCGGCGCTTGGCGGCGGCGCGGCCGGCGGGTCGATCGCCGGGGCGGACGCGACCCCCGTGGCCCCGTCGTCGGCCGGTGCGGCGGCGAGCGGCGGAAACAGCCCGCCGTCGCCGTCCGTGGAACTCAATCCATTGACGGCGGCGCACGACGACAGCGCCAGCGTCATAGCGGCGATGGCCGCCCAGCGCGCGCATTCACGGACTTCGGGCCTGATCGGCGTCCCGGACATCGAAACCCACCCTCTCGGCGTGCCGGCTTGTTCTGGTTGGGCGGGGCGATTCTCGGTTTCGCACACCACCTCAATCGTGAGACTGTGCGCAACAGGCTTTAAGAACGGGTAAATGGGGGTACGATGGCGGCCGTCCAAGGGCGCATATCGCGAAGGGTTTCAATCGCCTGCCTGGCGGCGGCGGGTTGGACGGGCCGGGCGTTGGCCGTGCGCCCCGCCGATGGCCCGGTGCTGGTGGCCGGGGCCAGCGGCGGCACCGGCAAACTGATCGTCGATCGATTGCTGGCCGAGGGTTACCGGGTGCGCGGGCTGACCCGCGACGCGACCCGCGCCCAGGCGTCGGTGAACGCCGACGTGAAATGGATCGCCGGCGATGTGCGCGAGGCCGGCACGCTGCCCGCGGCGATGGCGGGCGCGGCGGCGGTGCTGTCGGCGGTCGGCGCGCGCGAGCCGACCGGCGAGAACCGCCCCGAAAAAGTCGACTGGGAGGGCGTGCGCAACCTGATCGACGCCGCCAAGGCGGCCGGCGTCGCCCACTTCGTCCTTGAAAGCTCGTGCAACGTCACCATTCCCAGCCATCCGTTCAACACGCTGTTCAACGGGCTGCTGCTGTGGAAGTTCAAGGCCGAGCAGCATCTGCGCGCGAGCGGCGTGCCCTTTACCATCGTCCGTCCGCCGCAATTGCTGGACGAGCCCGGCGGCGTGAAGGGCGTCCGCCTGCAGCAGGGCGATATCGGCGGTCCGGGACAGATCGCCCGCGCCGATGTGGCCGCGGTGATGGTCGCGGCCTTGCGCGAGCCCGCCGCGCTGGGCAAGACCTTCGAGATTTTCGGCGATGCCGCGTTGCCTGCGAACGGCTGGCAGGCGCAACTGGCCACGCTGAAGGACAACTGTTTCGATCGCGCCAGCTGCGGTCTGCCGCCGGCGCAAAAGGGGTAGGACATGCCCGACACCGTGCTTGTCACCGGCGCCAACGGCAAGACCGGCCGCGCCGTGATCGCCGCGCTGGCCAGGAAGGGCGCGCGCGTGCGCGCCTTCATTCGCGACGCGGCGCAGTTCGAGGCGCTGAAGGGCATCGGCACGGCCGAGTTCGCGGCGGGCGACATGCTCAGGCCCGAAACGTTCGCGCCGGCGCTCAAGGGCTGCGCGGCGCTGATCCATATCGGCCCGCCGATGCACGCCGACGAGGTCAAGATCACCTCCGACCTGCTGGCGGCGGCCAAGGCGGCGAACCTGGCCCGCTTCGTCTACTACTCGGTGATGCATCCCTTGCGGCGCGAGGTGCCGCACCATGCCCGCAAGCTCGACGCCGAGGAACGGGTGATCGAGAGCGGCGTGCCCTACACCATCGTCCAGCCGATCCGCTACATGCAGCACCTGGAGCCGATCTGGAAAGAGGTGACCGGCGCGGGCGTGCACGCCATGCCGTTCAACACGGTCGTGAAATTCAGCGTGGCCGACCTGCTCGACCTGGCCGAGGCCGCGGCCATCGCCGCCACCGCGCCGGGGCACCTGTACGCCACCTACGAGCTGGCCGGGCCGGAACCGCTGAGCCAGGACGACATGGCCGCGATCATTTCCGGCGTGCTGGGCAAGCCGGTGACAGCGCGGGCGATCCCGCTCGACGAGATGGCGGCCAAGGCCAAGGCGGCGGGCGCCACCGCGCTGCGCATCGACACCATGCGCAAGATGAACGCCCACTACGACCACAGCGGATTCCTGGGCAACCCCAACGTGCTCGGCTGGCTGTTGGGCCGCGCGCCGACCACCTATCGCGCCTATGTCGAACGGCTCGCGCGGCGCGATGGGTTGATCTGAGTTGGCGTCAGCGGGCGCCGCTATTCGATGTCCCCGGCCGGCGGCGTTTCGCGCTTCGCCCTGTCGAGAAACGGCAGCATGTCCGCCGGCCGGGCGTTGCCGGCGCGGCGTTTCAAGAAGTCGGATGACGTCTCGACCACGCCGATTTTCTGGGCGATCGCGACGGAAATCCACTGGTTGAGCGACACGCCGTCTTCTTTGGCCAGGCGCGCGGCGGCCTCTTTGATCGACGCCGGCAGTTTGAGCGGATAGGACGCTTTGCTCATGTGCGCATCTCCTTCAACAATTGCCCGGGTCGCACGACCCGCACGCCGAACCGTTCCGCGCCCTTGGCGAAGTCGCGCACGTTGTGCGTGATCAGCGCATCGGCACGGCCGTTGACCGCCGCTTCCAAAACCATCTCGTCGTTCGCGTCCGCCAGCTGCGGTCGCCACTGGAAGCTGATCTCGACACCCCGACACGCGCTGGCGAATGCGGCCAGAAACCGGTCGACGCCATCCAAGCTTAAACCATGCGCCAAACGCTGCTCCGGCCGCTTCAGCACTGCCTCGTACTCGAGGAACAAGGCCGGCGTGATCAAGGGCGTCAATCGGCCGCGCGCCACCTCGCGCAATATCGCGTTGCTGCCGCCCATGACGCTTCGGAGTGCCGTGACGACGATATCGGTGTCGAGTACGATCATTAGCATATCTTATAAGATATCATATTATATAAGATATTCAACCTGACCTGCTCTAAACTTCGCGATTGTTCCAGGGCGGGAGCGGATGATCGCTCTCGGCGAAATGGCCGCGAACCGGCCACTTTTCGCGCCGATGTTGAACGGCTCGCGCGGCGCGACGGGTTGATTGCATAGCGCCTGCCTTGACGGGAATACAGGAATACAGCTATCCTGTTTACATGAAAGCAACCATTGATATTCCTGATGAATTATACCGGCGGGTGAAAGCCAAAAGCGCGCTCGAAGGCCGGGCGATCCGCGCCGTGGCGATTGAGCTGCTCGCGGGGTGGGCCGACACCCCGGCGACGCCGCCGCCACGCGCCAAGATCAAGTTTGTGCCGGGCGACGAGGCGGCGCGCAAAGCGCTGATGGGGTTCTGCGGGGTTGTCGAATCAGGGATTCCGGACCTCGCCACCAACCCCAAGTACATGGAAGGTTTTGGTGAGGACTGATCCGGTCATCATCGATACCGGGCCGCTGGTCGCTTACATCGACAGATCCCAAGCCCATCACACTTGGGTGAAATCTCTCGACGTCGCTAACGCCGCGCCGTGGCTGACCTGCGAAGTCGTGATCGCCGAAGCGTGGTTTCTGTTGCGCCGAACGCCGTGGATGCAAGACGTGCTGGTGGCGATGATCGCACGCCAGGCCGTCGCCATCCCATATGCGCTTGCCGAAGACATCGAAGCGATCATGTGGTTGCGGCGCAAGTACCGCGATGTGCCGATGTCGCTGGCCGATGCCTGCCTGGTCCGTATGGCCGAGGCGTTCGACCGCGCCGTCGTGCTGACCTTCGATTCCGATTTCGCGGTCTACCGCGCGAGCACGGGACAGGCCATCGACGTCCTGCGCCCGCCCGGACCCTAAGCCCCGCGCCCTAAGGCGCCGAGGCGATCTCCACCCGGTTGCGGCCCGCGCGTTTGGCGGCGTACAGCGCCGCGTCGGCGCCGCTGACCAGGTCGCCGGGGCGGGCGTGGGCGGGGAACGCGGCGACGCCGCAGCTGAACGTCACGCTGAACGGTCCTTGCTCGCTGTGGTGTTCCATGGCTTCGGCGGCGCGGCGCAGCTGCTGCATCACCGCCTTGGCCCCCTCGGCATCGGTGTTGGGCATCACCACCGCGAATTCCTCGCCGCCATACCGGCCGATGTAGTCGATACGCCGCAGCCGGTTGCGCAGCATGTGGGTGATCTTGACGATCACCTGGTCGCCGACCACGTGGCCGTAGGTATCGTTGACGCGCTTGAAGTGGTCGATGTCGACCATGCACAGCGACAAGGGCGTCTTGGCGCGTTCGGCCGCGATGATCTCGCGCTCGAGGATGCGCAGGATGTTGGAGTGGTTGAGCAGCCCGGTCAGGCTGTCGCGGTCGGTCAGCTTTTTCAGGTCGCGATAGCGGTTGGCGCGGCTGACGACCGCCGAGATCAGCTGGCCGGGGTGCAGGGGCTTGGGCAGGAAGTCGTCGGCGCCCAGGTGCCGGGCGCGCAGCTGCAGGTCGAGCCGGGATTCGGTCGACAGGAACAGGATCGGCACCGTGGTGTAGGCCGGGAACTGGCGCACGATCTGGGCCAGTTCCAGCCCCGAGCACTCGGGCATGTAAAGGTCCATCAGGATCAGGTCGGGATCGAATCCCGACAGCGTCTCCAGCAGTTTCGACGGTTGGCGCACGACGCGGGTTTCGATGCCGGCGTGCTCGAGTGTCAGCTGGTAGAAGTTGGCCAGCGCCGGTTCGTCCTCGGCGATGACGACGCGATAAGGCCGCTGGCCCTGCTGCTCGGCCAATCCGGCAAGATTCTGCACCAGTTGGTCGGGCTCGAACGGCTTGGCCAGGAACAGCGTGGCGCCCAGCCGCACCGCCTGCAGCCGGTCGGCGAAGCCGGCCCGGGTCGACGCCAGGATCAGCGGCAACTGCGCCAGGATGCTGGTGCGCTGGATAAACGCCAGACGCTCGCCGCCGGCGGAGATGTCGGCGTAGACCACCGCCGGCTGGTTGGCGAGCGCGACCTCGCGCGGGATGTCGCGGGCCGAGGCGACGATGTCGCACGGGTAGCCGAACGCGCGGATCGCGGCGCACAGCGCGGTGGCGTCGGGGTCGTCGGCACTGCCCGCGGCGATCAACAGGCGCACCGGGCCACGCTCGGACCCGGGCGCCGCGCCGTCCTCGCGCAGCGCCGGCAGCGCGATCGCTTCGCGCGGGGCCAGCGTCGCCTGCTCCAGGCTCTGGATCAAGAGCTCGATCTGCGCGCTTTCCTCCGAGGTCAGCGACTGGCTTTGTTCGCGCAGCAGGCGGAACAGGCCGTCGAGCGGCGCGGCGGCGCTGCTGACCAGGGGAAAACCGAAACTTTTTCCCGAGCCGGCCAGCGCGTGCACGATGTCGTGAATCTTGATCAGCGCGGTGCGCGCTTCGTCGGTCGACGGCGCCGCCGGGATCAGCGACCAGATCCGCCGCACCTCTTTCACGCGGCCGGCCAGCGTCTCGCCGAACTCGATGCTGAGCCGGTTCAGGCGCTCGAGCAGGTCGTCCGAGGCCTTGTGCTTGTCCATGGTGCCGGGTCTTGGGTGCCGATGGCCTTGCCGCTGTTCATCGCGGTGCCCGATCAGGGTCCGGCTCGCGTCCTCCGGGTGATCCCCGCGTGGCGACCGTTGTGGTGAACAGTGCACGCGATCGGCGGGGGCGTCAACATCGCCCGGCCGTGCAATTGTCCTTGGCATCCAGGGTGTTAGCTCGGCTATGGTGCGCCGTTCGCGGCGCGCCCGGCGTCGCGCGTCGCGCAAGGCAGCGCCGCATGCCGACACCCTCGACGATGGACGACGGCGACCTGTTTTTCGAGCTGCCGCTCAACCGCTGGCCGCTGTTCGAAAACCAGTCGCTGGCCAAGTCGAAGCTGGTGCTGCGCTACGACCTGGTGGCGCAACTCGACATGTTCAACGCCGAGGGCACCGGGCTCGGCCTGCGCGACCCGTATTCGGCCGCGCGCGAAATCCGCATGACCCCGCGCGACCGCAAGCGCCTCGCCGCGCTGATCGACGCTGGCAGCTACGATGTCTACTCGACCCGCGCCGCGCTCTCCACGCTGCTCAGCGACGAAGAACTGAACGCCATCAGGATTCCGGAAGACGATCAGGCCAAGCTGCAGATCTATCTCAACGCCTATTCGCGCGGACTGCTGGCCGTGCTCCTGGACGGCACCGACATCGCCATCACTTCGCGCTCGTCGCTGGCTTCGGTCCTGCAGGGCGAAGCGCGCGAACAGGTGCTGGTCAACGTGCAGAACATCGCCAAGCGGCTCGGTATCGTGCCCGGCGACCTGGTGTTCTACATCAGCCGGCTGGCCGAGATGATCCTGGCGATTTCATACTTCCGCCGTGTGTTCGAACTGATGATCCCGAACATGCAGGCGCTTCTGAAATTCGTGAAGAAGCTGCACGACACCCAAGGCGTCGACATGCGCTTTCCCGGCCTCAAGCGCGACACCGACGCGGTGATCGGCCGCGGGCGCGACACCATGGTGTTCCTCAAGCAGTATTTCCGGCACTTCACCCGCGTCGAGGACTTCTTCGAGACCATCACGCCGGAAAAGTTCCAGCGCCTGAGCATCGCGGTCAACGTCCACTATCGCGCGATCGGGCTGTTGATCTGCTTCTGGCAGATCCGCATCGACCAGTGGCGGCGCAAGTTCGCCAACGTGAAGGGCGAGGCGCGCACCGGCACGCTCGAGCAGCGCTACAATTTCTTCAAGGAAGTGATCGACGTGTGCCAGGACCGGCTGACCGAGCCCCTTGAGCACATGCGCGGGGCCGAGATACATATTTAGGCAGTTACGCAAAGCAAGGAGACTGTCATGGCACGAGCAATCGTCATCGCGGCGCTGCTGGCGGCGTGGGCGACGCAGGGCAGCGCGGCCGATCACGGCGTGAAGCTGGGCGACCGGCCGGGGGTGAAACCGGGCGAGACGCCGTGGTGGTCGCAGGAGGTGACCGAGTGTGACCGCCAGGCCTCGCACGGCGACGATCCGTGGCACGTGGCGCCCGACCGCGCGCGCAAGGACATGGACTTCGAAAAGGCCATCGCCGCCTGCCAGGAGGCGGTGAAGCAAGACCCCGACAATCCGCGCCTCAACTACCTGATGGGCCGGCTGTACGGCTACAGCGGTCAGTGGCAGAAGGCGATGCCGTACCGGCTGAAGGCGGTCGAGGGGCGCTATCCGCAGTCGCTGTTCGTGATCGGCTGGCTGTACCTGTCGGGCGAGACCATCGACGAGAAGAACCCGTGCAAGACCGTGGTGATGTGGCGCGAGGCGGCCAAGCTTGAACGACTGGCGGCGCTGGTCGGCCTGCCGCACTATTACAAGAAAGGCGCGTTCGACGGCTGCGGCGTGGAGATTCCGACCCACGAGATGATCGGCTACCTGGATGCCGCCGCGCGCCTGACCAAGGGCGATTTCTACAACGGCCTGTTGATCGCCGAACTGCGCGCCGACCTGCTCAACACCGCCGGGCAGTAAATGAAAGAAAAACCAATGGGGTCGGAGTAAATTGAAAAAGCAATTTACTCCGACCCCATTGAACTTCATCAGAAGGTGCCGCGTAGGCGCAGTGTGATGAATTCCTTCTGCAAGGCGCGGCGGTTCTCGGTCTGCAGCACGCGGCCGTCGGCCTGGCTGACGGCGTAGGCGACGCGGTCGCGCACCGTGGCGGCATTCAGCACGTTGCCGAACAGCGTGCGGAAGATCAGGCCGTAGCCGATATCCTGCTCGATGAAAATCCGCAGATCGGCCTGGGTGAAGTTGCGGTCGAACTTGGAAAAGTCGCTCTCGATCGACGGGCCGTTGCGGTTGAACTCGAAACCGAATGAGGTGCCGATCGAGCGGATGTCCTGCTGGTAGGTCATCTTCCATTCCGAGGTCGGTTGCTTGCCGAAGCGGCGCGACCGGCCGGTGAAGGCGTCGGTGACCTTCGAATCCTGCAACAGGTACGAGCCCGAGAACACCGCGTCGAACAGGTCGAAGCTGGCCAGCTTGAAGCTCCATTCCACCTGGCCGCCGTAGGTATCGCCGCTGCCCAGATTGCCGGGCCCGGAAATCAGGGGGCCGAGCGGCACCTCGTCGTTGACGTCGTTGACGCGCTTGTAGAAGCCGCGCAACTGCACCAGGCCGGCGTTGTCGGCCAGCCGGTGCTCGACGCCCAGTTCGAACGCCCAGGCTTTTTCCGGCACCAGGTTGGGGTTGCCGGCCACCACCTCGTCGTCCTCGCGGATGAAGCTCGCGGCGAAGTCCTCGAACCTGAGCTGGCCGACATCGCGCACGAACGAGCCGAACAGCCGCGTCGTCGGGGCGATGTTGTACCAGACGTTCAGGCTGGGCTTGATGTAGTGCAGCGAGCGGCTGTCGGTGATGTCGTTGCCGCGCTGCGAGAGCTTGGAGAATTCCGCCGCCAGCCCCGGCTCGATTTCAAGGCCCGGCGTCGGCTTGAAGGTGTAGGACGAGAATACCTCGGCGCGGTCCTCGGTGATGCGGGTGTCGCTGTTGAACACCGGCAGGTCGACGCGCCGGCCACCGACGATCGAAAAGAAATCGAGGTCCTTGTCGAGCGTGGTGATCGCGCCCTCGACGCCGATCTCCAGCTTCTGCGTCTCGCCGATGTCGCGCTGGAAAGTGCCGCGGACGATTTTCTCCACCGTGTGCTCGTCGCGCCCGTCGCCGCCGGTCTGGGCCTCGGGCGTCACCGCGAAATTGAAGATCTCGCTGTCGGTGCGGATCGAGTTGTCGGAATAGACGGCGAAGCCGAGCAATTTGCTTTTCGCGCCGAGCGGCACGGTCACATCGCTGGTGATCTCGAACTTGCGCTCGCGGCCTTCGGTGATGTCGCGGATCGCCGACAGGCGCGTCTCGCCGCCGGGGGTGAAGCGGAAGAACTCGATGTTGTCGTTGTCGTCGTAGGGCGCGTAGAGGCCGAAGGCGCTCAACTGCACGGTCGTGCCGCCGTCGAACGCATAGGTGAAGCGGCTGCGGCCGGTGTAGTTGGGCCGCTCGCGGTTGCGGTTCTCGAACTGGCGGGCGATCGGCGCGCCGGCCGGATTCAAGATGCGGTCATTGACTTTCTGCAGCTGAAAGCGCGCCAGGCTTTCGAGGCCGATGGTGAAGCCGAGCGGCCCGGCGGTGTAGTTGTACGAGATGTTGCCCGACGGATGGACCTGGCCGGGCATGAAGAACACCGCGCCCAGCGCATAGGCGCCCGAGCCGCTGCCGGCGTCGTCGCTTTTCAGCACGATGTTGACCACGCGGCCGCTGATCGCGCTGTCGATCTGCTTGACGTTGCCGCTGATCACCTCGATGCGCACCACCTGGTTGGCCGGCAGCCGCTCCAGGTAGTCCGACACGTCGGTATCCTTGCCGGTCGAGCGGCGGCCGTTGATCAGCACCTGGTCGGTGTCCGAGCGCATGCCGCGCCGTTCCTCGGTGTCCTGGAAGCGATTGCCGAGCACGCCGGTCATGCCGGGAATGCGGTCCAGCATGTCTTTCGCGGTCAGCACGTTATAGGCGGCGAAGAACGCCTGATCGTAGACGGTAACGCCGCCCTCGGTCGCGGCGGCGTCCACCTCGGGCGGCTGGGCCGCAGACTGGGCAAGCACAGGCGCCGACCACGAAACAACGGCGGCGACGGCGGCCGCCCGCATCATCGAAACACCCGCTGAATTCACGCCGTCCTCGATGCTGTTGAGATGACTTTCGGGCCGCCGTTTGGCGCGCGCACCATTCAACGTGGCGGGGAAAGATGCAAGGGGTTCGGCACGCACGATTGGTCAGCGGACGCCGCGCCGGCGCGGCGT
>JANRJB010000005.1:0-2498 GCA_033764265.1 Rhodospirillaceae bacterium
CGCATGCCGGACGTGCGGAAATCGCGCTCGTGGCGGGCCGCGGCGTTGATTAGAAACGGTTCAACGCTGCACCGCAGTCCGCGCCCCTCACCTCCCCCCTCCCCCGGTTAGTGGCTTTCGCTCTGCGGTGCAGCACCGCGATCGCGGTCCGGTTCGCCGGCCCGCCACGAGTTTCCGAGGACATTCGGCATTGCGCCGGTCGGCCTCGGGGTCAGATGCCCGGCGACGGGCGTTGAGCCTCCTTGACAGACTTTCGCCCCGGGCCTGAACCCGGGGCGATTTTTTTTGGCGCGCCGCGTGTCATGGAATTGGCGTTGACACGAGAATCGATTCTGCTACAACCCGCGCCCTTCGGCGAACGCGCCGAAGATTTGGAGTGCCTCATCGTGATTCTGTTTTCCGCCAACGCCACACGCCTCGAGACGACCGCCGTTCCGGCGGGCGTCGTCGCGCCCCCATCTCTGCGGTAAAGCAGCTGTCACCCGACACTTCGACAGCCCGGCTTTGCCGGGCTTTTTTATTGCCGCGTAACTCGCGCGGCACGCCCGGCGGCCGGACCTCGACAAGACATACGAAAGCCTCCGGTCATGAAACTCAACTCCCCCTACCTGATCTCGATCCCGATCGCACTGGCGTGCATCGTGGCGATGCTGGCCACCGACATCTACCTGCCGGCGGTGCCGACCCTGCATGAAACGCTCGGCGGCACGCCGGTGATGGCGCAGTACACGCTGGCCAGCTTCATGGCCGCCTTCGCGATCGGCCAGCTGGTCGTGGGCGCGTTGGGCGACAGGTACGACAAGCGCACGATTCTGCTGGTGTCGCTGGCCGCCGTGACGGCGGTGTCGCTGGCCGCGGCGCTGGCGCCCGACATGGCGTCGCTGATCGGCTTGCGCGCGCTCCAGGGCCTGGCGGCGGCAGCGTGCGTGGCGCTGGCGCCGGCCATGATCCGCGAGCTGGGCGACGAAGACACCGCGAGCCGCCTGTTGGGCTTCATCAGCTCGGTGGAATCGATCGTGCCGGCGGCCGCGCCGGCCATCGGCGTGTGGCTGATCGGCCTGGCCGGCTGGCAGGGCAGCTTCGTCGCGGTGGCGGCCGCGGCGCTCTTGACCGCGCTGGTGTTCGCCGTGATGCCGCGCACCGCGGCGGCGTCGGCGCCACCGGCCGCGCCGCTCGCGCACCCGGTCGTGGTCTACTGGAACCTCGTGAAGGCGCGCCGGTTCATGGTCTACACGCTGGGCCACGGGCTGGGCGTCGGCGCGCTGACCACGTTCATCTTCGCCGCACCCTACGTGCTGACGGCGCTGTACGGCCGCGACATGACCAGCTTCGCCTGGATGCAGGTGGTGCTGGTGACCGCGTTCGTGATCGCGGTCAACCTGGGGCCGTGGCTGGCGCGCGAGCTGGGCGCGGACAACGCCATCGTCTGCGGCGGGCTGGTGCAGACGATCGGCGGGTTGTCGCTGTTGACGGTGACGTGTCTCGACGCGGCCCCCAGCACCGCGACGCTGACGCTGGCGATGATGCCGGTGTTCGTGGGCCAGGGCCTGCGCGCCGGGCCCGGCTTCACGCGCGCGATGGATACCTCGGGCGGGCCGGCCGGCTCGACCGGCGCGCTAATGGTGTTCCTGGTGGCCGCGGTGATCGCCGCCGGCACCGCGGCCGTGGCCCCGCTGCTCGCGCTGGGCGGCTGGGCGCTCGGCCTCGCGGTCGCGGCGCAGGCGCTGCTGGGCGTGGTCATCATGCCGCTGGCGCGTCGCGGCGAAGCCTGGGAGCGGCCGCAGACGGTGCGCGCGGCGACGGCGGCAGAGTAGCGCGCCGCGGCACCCTCACCCCATCCCTCTCCCGCGCGCGGGAGAGGGGGCCGCGCGAGGCAGCTATTTCAACGCCGCGCAGAACGCCTGGATGCGCTCGCAGGCCTTTTTCAAAAGCTCGGTCGAGGTGGCGTAGGAGATGCGGAAGTAGGGCGACAGCCCGAACGCCGCGCCCTGCACCACCGCGACCAGCGCCTCGTCAAGCAGCGCCTCGACGAAATCGGTATCGGTGGCGAGCTTGCGGCCCTTCGGCGTGGTCTTGCCGATGCAGCCGGCGCAGCTGGGATAGACGTAGAACGCGCCTTCGGGCGTCTGGCAGGACAGGCCCTTGGCCTCGTTCAGCATCTTGACCACCATGTCGCGGCGCATCTTGTAGGTGTCGTTGCGCGGCTTGAGAAAGTCGAGCGGCTCGTTGAGCGCGGTGATCGCCGCGGCCTGGGTGATCGAGGTCGGGTGCGAGGCGCTTTGACTCTGCACCATGTTCATCGCCTTGATCAGCTCGACCGGCCCGCAGGCATAGCCCAGGCGCCAGCCGGTCATGGCGAAGGCTTTGCTGACGCCATTCATGGTCAGCGTGCGGTTGAGCAGTTTCGGTTCGACCTGGGCGATGGTGGCGAAGGTGAAGCCGTCGTAGAGCAGGTGCTCGTACATATCGTCGGTCATCACCCAGACGTGCGGATGGCG
>JANRJB010000399.1:0-5476 GCA_033764265.1 Rhodospirillaceae bacterium
CTACGCCAGAGTGCTCTGAGAGAAACGCCCCCCTCCCCCTGCCCTCTCCCCCCGTCGCCCACGCGCCGGGGGGAGAGGGATACGAAGCGTTGGCGCGCGTGGCTTGCGCGTGCCTTACTCGAAGTTGGGTGAGGGGGGGCAAAGTCTCTGGCCCAGGAGGCGAGGCGCTTCATCGGATCAATTTTCACCCGATGAATCGTCCTTTTTCGTGGCAAGGAAGATGATCTCGCCGACCAGGTCCTCAAGCGCCTGAAAATCCTTGGTCTTGGCGATCAGGCCGCCGGGGGCGATGCGTTCGGCGGCGCGGCCCGGCACCAGGTTGACGAATTTGCCGCCCAAGAGTCCGTCGCTGACGATGGCCGCCTCGGTGTCGGCCGGCAGCGCCACGTCGGCGGCGATCGACATGTCGACGGTGGCCTGGTAGGTCGCCTGGTCGAGCGACTGGCCGGTGACGGTGCCGACGCGGATCCCGCTGATGCGCACGTCCGAGCCGATTTCCAGCCCCCCGACCTTGAGGAACTTGGCCGAGACCGGATAGCCGGTGACCGCGCCGATGTCGGCGGTGGTGTAGGCGAACGCCAGGAACATGGCGGCGATGACCAGCACCACCGCGCCCAGCACGGTCTCGATCGGATTGCGTTTCATGGCGTGGGGTCCTCGGTGGCGGGCGGCGGGGCAGTTGGTTTGGCCTCGGCGATGATCTTCGCGATCAAGTCCTCGATGATCACCGAATCCTGTGTGTACGAAATGCGCCCGCCGCTCGCGAGCAGGGTTTCGCTGCCGCCCGGCTGCAGCTCGATGTACTTGTCGCCGAACACGCCGTCGGTCTCGATCACCGCAGCGCTGTCGTCGGGCAGCTGCACCGGCGTCGACATCACCAGCGTGGCGACCGCGCGGAAGCGATCGTCCAACACCATCCGGCGCACGTCGCCGACGTTGACGCCGGCCAGACGCACCGGAGTGCCGACGCGCACGCCGTCGGCGCGGGAAAACTCCGCGGTCAAGGTCATCGCGCCGGACTCGCCATCGGTCGCCACCCGATTTGCCAACGCGGCGAAGCCCAGCAGCGCCAGGCCCACGGCCAACGCCGCCACGCCGACGGTGTATTCGGCCCGTTCGGTCCTGCCCACGGGCGACCTTAACCTTTCGGAGTCCAGGCTTCGTAATCGCCGCCGGCCTTGGCGCGCTGGCCGCCGCGCTGGTCGTGGCCCGGCGGCAGATAGGCCTGGGCCGTGCCGGTCATGTTGGGCTGATGCGGTTTTTCCCACGACCGGGTCGGGACCTGGATCGGCGCATCGACGGTGTGATGCAACCACGCGTGCCACTCCGGCGGCACTTTCGAGGCTTCGGGTTCGCCCTTGTAGATCACCCACCGTTCATCGCGCGCGCCGTCGGCACGTTTGCGGTTGGAGCGGTAATAGACGTTGCCGTAGGCGTCCTCGCCCACCCTTTCGCCGCGCAGCTTGGTGATCAGCCACGTCCCGATGCTCATGCCGCTCACCTCCCGCAGGGGCTGCGAAATTCGTCCTGAACCGCGCCCGGGCCTGAAAATCGCGCGCACTATGCTGAGTTTGCCCGGGAGCGTCCAGAGCGGGCCGCCCTACGATCGCGCGCACAGGCCCCAATATGTTGATGTGAAACGCCTTTTTCAACACAATAGGTATTGAAAGGACCCCACGCCTTCCATAAGCTGTGGGTTCGACCACAGCCCATACCAAATGTTGAGGCTGCGGCGACAGGGTCGAGGGGCATACCGAACACACGGCTGACGCGTCGCTGCCGGCGGCAGCGCGGCCGGTTGGTTTTGTGGCCCGGCCCGTGGTGTGAAAAAGGGACCCCGCGATGCGGATCACGCGCAAGTTCACCGACCCGGCCCGCTCCGCTTACGACGGCATTGCCTTCCGCACCCAGGCCAGCGAGATCCGGGGTGCCGACGGGGCGGTGGTATTCCGCCAGGACCAGGTGACCGTGCCGGCCGACTGGTCGCAAATCGCCGTCGACATCCTGGCCCAGAAGTATTTCCGGCGCGCTGGCGTGCCGGTGAAATGCGCTCCGGTGCCCGAGGACGACGTTCCGGCGTTCCTGTGGCGGCACCGCGCCGACGACGGCGCGTTGGCCGACCTGCCGCAAAGCCGCCGCACCACCGGCGAGACCGACGCCCGCCAGGTCTTCGACCGCATGGCCGGGGCCTGGGCGTATTGGGGCTGGAAGGCCGGCCTGTTCGACGCCGAAGACGACGCGCGCGCCTACTACGACGAGATGCGCGTCATGCTCGCGCGCCAGATGGCCGCGCCCAACTCGCCGCAGTGGTTCAACACCGGCCTGCACTGGGCTTATGGCATCGAAGGCCCCTCGCAGGGCCACTGGTACGTGGACTACCGCACCGGGCAACTGACGAAATCCACCGGCGCCTACGAGCACCCGCAACCGCATGCCTGCTTCATCCAAGCCATCGCCGACGACCTGGTGAACGAGGGCGGCATCATGGACCTGTGGCTGCGCGAGGCGCGGCTGTTCAAGTACGGCTCGGGCACCGGCACCAACTTCTCCACCCTGCGCGGCGCCGGCGAGCCGTTGTCGGGCGGCGGTCAGTCCTCGGGGCTGATCAGCTTCCTCAAGATCGGCGACCGCGCGGCCGCCGCCATCAAGTCGGGCGGCACGACGCGGCGCGCGGCCAAGATGGTGATCGTCGACGCCGACCACCCCGACATCGAGACCTTCATCGACTGGAAAGTGCGCGAGGAACAGAAGGTGGCCGCCATGGCCGCCGGCTCGCGCCTGGCCCGCCGTCACCTCAACGCCGTCATGCGCGCCTGCCGCGAATGGGACGGCGCGGAGTCCGAGGCCCGCTTCGACCCCAAGCTCAACAAGACCCTGCGCCGCGAAATCAAGGCCGCGCGCGCCGCCGAGCTGCCGGAAAGCCTGATCCGCCGCACCATCCAGCTGGCCCGCCAGGGCCGCACCCGCATCGATTTCCCCGAGCTGGACACCGATTGGGACTCGGACGCCTACGCCACCGTCTCGGGCCAGAATGCCAACAACACCGTGCGCGTCAGCGACGACTTCCTGCGCGCGGTCGAACGCGGCGAGGACTGGCACCTGCTCAATCGCACCGACGGCGCCATCGCCCGCACGGTCAAGGCGCGCGCGCTATGGGAGCGTATCGGCGAAGCGGCGTGGCAGTGCGCCGACCCCGGCCTGCAGTTCGACACCACCATCAACGATTGGCACACGTGTCCGATGTCGGGGCGCATCAACGCCTCGAACCCGTGCTCGGAATACATGTTCCTGGACAACACGGCGTGCAACTTGGCCTCGCTCAACCTGATGGCCTTCCGCCGCGCCGACGGCTCGTTCGACGTCGACGGATTCTCCCACGCCGCGCGGCTGTGGACGATCACGCTGGAAATCTCGGTGCTGATGGCGCAATTCCCCTCGCGCGAGATCGCCGAACGCTCGTTCCGCTTCCGCACCCTGGGCTTGGGCTACGCCAACCTGGGCGGGCTGTTGATGGCCGCGGGGCTGGGCTACGACAGCGCCGAAGGCCGCGCGCTGTGCGCCGCGGTCACCGCGTTGATGACCGGCACGGCCTACGCCGCGTCGGCGGAAATGGCCGAGGAACACGGCCCCTTCCCCGGCTACACCGAGAACCGCGAGCAGATGCTGCGCGTGATTCGCAATCATCGCCGCGCCGCCTATGGCCACCACGACGGCTACGAGAACCTGAGCATCCGCCCGGTGCCGCTGAACGCCGCCGATTGCCCGGACGCGACCGTGGCGACCGCCGCCAAGAAGGCGTGGGACCAGGCGTTGGAGCTGGGCACCGCGCACGGTTTCCGCAACGCGCAAGTGACGGTGATCGCGCCAACCGGCACCATCGGCCTGGTGATGGATTGCGACACCACCGGCATCGAGCCCGATTTCGCGCTGGTCAAGTTCAAGACCCTGGCCGGCGGCGGCTACTTCAAGATCATCAACCGCACCGTGCCCTTGGCGCTGAAGACATTGGGCTACACCGAGGCTGAAGTGGCGGAAATTTCGCGTTACGCCGTCGGCGCCGGTACGCTCGACGGCGCGCCGCGCATCAACGCCGAGACGTTGCACGACCGCGGGTTCGACGAAGAGGCGCTGGCCAAGATCGAGGACGCGCTCGAAAGCGCCTATGACCTGCGCTTCGTGTTCAACGCCTACACCTTGGGCGAAGCGTTCTGCCGCGACACGCTGGGCTTTTCCGCCGAGCAGCTGAACGCGCCAGGCTTCGACATGCTGACCGCGCTGGGGTACGCCAAGGCCGACATCGACGCCGCCAATGCCTACGTGTGCGGCGCGATGACGCTCGAGGGCGCGCCGCATTTGAAAGCGGAGCATCTGGCGGTGTTCGACTGCGCGACACCGTGCGGTCGCTCCGGCACCCGGTCGCTGGCGGCCGAGGCGCACATCCGCATGATGGCGGCGGCCCAACCGTTCGTGTCGGGCGCCATCTCCAAGACCATCAACATGCCCCACACCGCGACCATCGAGGACTGTCAGAAGGCGTTCTGGCTGTCGTGGCAGTTGGGTCTGAAGGCCAACGCGCTGTACCGCGACGGCTCAAAACTGTCGCAGCCGCTAGCCCGCATGACCGATGACGATACCGATGACGCCGATGACGACGACGTGGTTGAGACCATCGTCGAGCGGCCGCCGGCCGCGCGCGCCGAGGTCATCGCCGAACGCATCATCGAGCGGGTGGTGGCGCGCGAACGCCAGCGCCTGCCCGACCGGCGCAAGGGCTACACCCAGAAGGCCCTGGTCGGCGGACACAAGGTCTACCTGCGCACCGGCGAATATGACGACGGCCGGGTCGGCGAGATTTTCATCGACATGCACAAGGAAGGCGCGGCGTTCCGCAGCCTGATGAACAACTTCGCCATCGCCATCTCGATCGGCCTGCAGTACGGCGTGCCGCTTGAGGAATTCGTCGACGCGTTCACCTTCACCCGCTTCGAGCCGGCCGGCGCGGTCGAGGGCAACGCCTCGATCAAGATGGCTACCTCGATCCTCGACTACATCTTCCGCGAGCTGGCGATTTCGTACATGGGCCGCCACGACCTCGCGCACGTGGAGCCGCACGACGTGCTGCCGGATTCCATGGGCGACGGCGTCGAGGCCGAAAAACTCCTCCAGATCGCCGAGAAGACCGTGTCGCAAGGCTACATCCGCTCGAGCAACCTGTACTTCCTCAAGCATCCCAACGCCAAGGGCGCGGCGAGCGGCGGCGGCGGCGGCGCCGCATCCGCCGGCCCGGCCTTTACCCCGTCGGCGACGCCGGGCGGCAGCCTCAACGCCGTGCCGCGCCCGACCAGCCTGGGCAGCACCGCCCTACAGGGGCATGTGGCGGAACAGGTTCATGTGCGCGTGACCGAGGTAACCCAATCGCGTACCGCGCAAGTGGGGGTCGCGCGGTTGAAGGGTTACGAAGGCGACAATTGCCCCG
>JANRJB010000403.1:0-25746 GCA_033764265.1 Rhodospirillaceae bacterium
TCCGGACTTGTCGGCCGGCTCAAGGCGCGGACGCGCGCGGTTCGATGGCACCGGTGCCGATGGCGCCGGGACCCAGGAGTTCGCGCATCACGCGGTCGAGGTTGGAGTCGGCGGTCGCGTCGGCGCCTTGCTTGGCGCGGATCGAATCGTACTTGCGGTCGGTGACCGCGCGCATGTCTTCGGCGGTCTTCACGATGGTCGGGCGCATGAACACCATTAGGTTGGTGCGCCGTTTCGACTTTCCTTCGCTGCGGAACGCGCGCCCCAGCAACGGGATGTCGCCCAGCACCGGCACCTTATCGACCGACACCTGCTCGTCGTCCTCGATCAGGCCGCCGAGCACGATGATCTGCCCGTCCTTGACCATCACCGTGGTCTCGACTTCGCGCTTGTTGGTGATCAGTTCGCTCGATGCGGTGCTGACTGGACCCAGTACGCTCGAGACTTCCTGGCGTATGAACATCTTGATCGCTTCGCCTTCGTTGATCTGCGGGCGGACCTCGAGCTTGATGCCGACATCCTTGCGTTCGATCGTGCGAAACGGGTTGGTGTTGGCGCTGCCCAGCGCCTCGCCGGTGGTGATGGGAATTTCCTGACCGACCAGAATCGAGGCCGCCTGGTTATCCATGGTCATGATCGAGGGCGTGGACAGCACATTCGAGCCGGTGTCGCTTTGCAGGGCATTCAAGATGACGCCGAAAATGGTGCCGTCGCTGGCCTGTCCGGCGAATCCCGCGCCCAGGCCCTGCAAGCCCAGCAGCGAGTCCACCGCGAGCGACTGCAGGCCCTTGATCGCGTCGGTGTCCTCGCCTTGGGTCTCCCGGTCGAGGACCACCGCGCCGGTGGCGGCCAGGACGTTGGGCGATGCGTTGGGGAAATTGGTGACGGTGAACGGTATGTTGCTGCCGTCGCCGCCGGCCAGCACGTATTGCAGGCCGAGTTGACGTGCCACCGTGTCGGACACTTCAACGATGATGGCTTCCACCAGCACCTGGGCGCGCGGAATGTCGAGTTGCTTGACCACGTCGGCCAGCTGGCGTTGGACGTCCTGCGAGGCGTTGATGACGAGCGCATTGGTGCCGGCGTGCACGCCGATGTTGGCGCGCGCCGCGCCGGCGCCTTCGCCGTCGGCGCCGCGCACCATCGACGCGCTGATACGCTCCAGAATCGGCAGAATCTCGTCGGCCGCGGCATGGCGCAGGTAGATCACGCGCGTATCGCTTTCTGTCGCGGCGCGGCTGTCGAGTTCGGCGATCACCGGCACCAGCTTGGCCATAACCTCGGGGCGCGCGCGCACCACCAGGAGATTGCTGCCTTCCATCGGCATGGCGGAAAAGTGCGAGGCCGCGCCGTCGCCTTGGCCCTCTGACTGCATTAGCCCGGTAATGGCGCGCGCCATGTCGGTGGCGGCCGAGTTGACGAGGCGGATGGTTTGCATGATCGTCGGGTCGCGGTCGATCTGCGCCAACACCTCTTTGACGCGGCGGACATTGGCGGCGTAGTCGACCACCACGACGGCATTGCTGCCGCGGTTGCTGATGGCGCGGCCCTGAGCATTGACGATCGGCTGAATCATCTGCAGCGCGGTCGTCACGTCGGTATAACGCAGGGTGATGACCTCGGTGACGATCTGGTCGTCGGGATTGGCGGCCTTGAGCGACGGGGCGGCGTCTTGCGAGGCGCCTTCCTCGGGCACGATGCGATAGGCCCCCGCCGACGTCGGCAGTGCGGCGAAGCCGTTGACGCGCAAGGTGGCCAGGAACAGCTCGAACAGATCGTCGGCGCCGAGCGGCGTTTGCGACACCACCGTGACCTTGCCCTGCACCCGCGGGTCGACCACGAAGGTGCGGCCGGTCATCATCGACACATCGGTGATGAAGGCGCGGATATCGGCGTCGCGCAGGTTCAGGACCTGGCCGGGCGGCGCGGCTTGCTGGGCGAGCGCCGGCGCGGTCGCGAACCAGGCCAGCAGCGCCAGAAGAGGCGCGAACGCTTTCATGCGCCGCGCTCCGGCGCGAGGGTGATGGTGGCCGCCACGCCGCCCCGATTGACAGCCAGGACCACCTCCTGGCTGCGGTCGAGGCTTTCGACAAGGCTGGGCAGGTCTTCGACGCTTTCCACCGGCCGCCCGTTGATGTGGGTGAGCCGGTCGCCGGGTTGAAAACCGGCCGCCGCGAACAGCGCGGCATCGCGGCCCGGCTTCAGCAGCACTTCGCCGTTGGCCCCGCGTTCGACGGCAATCGCCGCCAGCAACTGGCCGGAAGGCGGCGACGCTTGTGGCCGGACCCCGACAGGCCCGGCCGGCGACATGTCGTCGGCGATTTTCGCGTTCGGGAATGGCAGGGACTCGCGCACGCCGCCGCGCGACAGCACGACGTGATCGGCGCGCACCGCCGCCAGGACCACGCCGTCGATCACAGACTGGCCCACCATGAATGCATCCTGCGATCCATCGGGCCGGCGAATGATGGCGCTGCCGGCGCCGTCGGCACCTTCGGCGCGCACGCCGAACAGCTGCAGGTCCAGCGTAGTCGCCGGCGCCATCGCATCGGCAGCCAACCGGTTCGCGGGGGCGTCGGCGCGATTGAACATGTCGAAGGCCGTCAGCGTCAGACTGTCGGGAAGGCGCGCGCCGCCCGCGCCAGCCGCTCGGTCGGACCCAGGGACCGCGACCGGCCCGGTCGCGCGACCGGCCACGTCCCAAACCAACAGCGCGGTCAGGGCCGCGCATCCGGCGATCAGCGCGATATCGAGAACGGTGAACCCCAAGCGTGCCCAGCCGGCCGGTGCAGCTGGCAATACCGACAGGTCGCTGGACAGGATCGCGCGGCGCATCAGTGCACAGCCGTTGTTGGGCGGAACCCGGGCTTCCGCGGCCATCGTTCGTGCGACCCGCAGAGCCCCGTGAGGCGGCTTCACTTATGCGTCAAATCGGTCTCAATATTGTGACGGATAATTTGCGTTATTATGACAACGGCCGCCGTCCGATGCGCCGTACGGGCTTAGAATCGGCGTTTCACGCTGATCGCGAACGTACGGCCCAGGTCGTAAGTATCGACGTTGACGCGCACATCGTTCAGCGCCTGGACCGCTTCGTACTCGTCGTTCAGCAGGTTGTTCGCCTTGAACCCGAACTCGTACTCGCCGCCCCAAACGTTGAAGGTGCGGCTGTAGGTGAAATCGACCGATATGGGCGGATTCTCGATAATTTCGGGCAGGGTCTGTGGCGCCGTGGCGCGGATGCGCTTGCTGGCGTAGTTCACCAGCAGGGTAGCGGAGGAGTTCAGTTCCACATCTTCCCAACCGATCTGAAGGTTGCCGAGATGCTTCGAGTGGCCCTGGAGCTGGCGTCCGTCTCGGATCACGAATTCCGCCGGCAGCCGGGTCCCGTTCGATCTGACGACGGTGTCGCCGGCCTTCACGTTGAGCTTTGATTCGCTGTAGGTGTAGTTGGTGATGAAGACGATGTTCTTGGTGCGGAAGAAATCGCCACTGAACGGCGTTTCGAAGACGTATTTGAATTCGGCTTCAGCGCCATACAGCTCGGCCCGCGGTGCGTTCTGAAACGTGGTTTGCAGATTGTCGCCGGCCTCGTTGATGGTTTCTTCGATCGGATCCTTGAGCTTCTTGTAGAAGCCGCCCAAGGTGACGTACTGGTCGCGGCTGAAGTACCACTCCCACCGGGCATCGTAGTTGGTCAGGCGCGAGTTGGTCAGGAACGGATTGCCGACGAAGTCGCGGTCGGTTTCCACGTCGATGAACTGCTGCGGCGCCAGTTCGCGAAACTGCGGCCGGCCGATGGTCTTGGAGGCGCCGATGCGCGCCTGCATGTTGTCGGCGAAGTTCCAGGTCACCGTTCCGGCCGGCAGCCAGAAGTCCTCTTGAATCGTCGTTTCGATCCGCGTGTCGCGTGCGTAGGGATCGAACGTGTCGACCAATTGCTCGCCGTCCTCGTAGCGTACGCCGACCGCGAGGCGCAGGAAGTCGGTCACCTGGGCGTCGACGCCCGAGTATCCGGCGTGAACCGTGAGGTCGCCCTCGTACGCGGGCGCCGCGGCTGAACCGGTCACTTCCGAGATAACCAGCCGATCGGGGTTGATATTCTGCTGGGCGAAAATGAAGTCGATGCGCTTGCCCAGAAGGTCGGTGGGCAAAGGCCCACCGAGTTCCAACAGACGATAGTCGCGTTGATCGGACTCACGCCCGGTGTCGGCGTAGGTATAGCCGGCGTTGATCGTGTACTGCTCCTCGCTTCCGAAGAGGTACTTCAAGTCGGCGCCGGCGCCCTTGACGGTGTCGGACACGTCGCTGAAGCGGGTCAGGTTACGGCCGAATTGGCGATCGTATTCGAACGACGCGCCACGCTGACGGTACTGGACGGTGCGCTCATATGGCGAGTCACGATCGGCCGTGGAATACGAGCCGCGCCACGACAGGGTCAGGGCGTCGGTGACGAAGTGCTCGCCCTCGACCTGATTGGTCCACAGAGTTCGTTCGATCCATTCCAGGCTGTCGCGGGTCACGTTTTCGCCCAGCTGGAAATCGAAACCGACCAGCCGGCGCGTCTCCTTGCCGGTATTGTGGATGTACAAGCTGGTCAGCTTGACTTCGTTCGAGTCATCGATCTCGGCGCCCAGGCCGAGCAGGGCGTGCAGCTGGAGGTCGTTCTGCGTGCTGGTGCGGTTGAAGTCGTTACGCACGTTGAGAACGCGATTGCCCTGCGCATCGGCGCCGAACGTGCCGTCCTGCTGTTTGCCGCGCTTGGTCTGCCAGCTGTTGTCGTAACCGGCCGAGGCGATCAGGCCGATGCTGGCGTCGCCGCGATCCCATCGATTGCCGTAGGTAGCGTCGATGCCGAAGTCGCCGGGCACGCGGCCGTCGAACGCCACCCACAGCTCGGAATTCACGAAACTGCGCCCGATCGTCTGCAATTCGGCCGGAGTGAAGTTGCTGGCGTTGATGCGCTTGTTGCCGTCGATGGCCGCTTGGACCGGCTGCGGGATCGAGCGGATACCGCTGTCGAATCCGGTCCAGTCGCGCGAGCCGCCGTCATACATCAGGCCGCGCTTGAAGCTAGTTTCGGTGTTGTAGCTGCCGGACACGCCGACTTCGAAAAACTCCTCGTCGGGCGCGGCCTTGGTCTTGATCTCGATGACACCGCCACCGAACTCGCCCGAGAACTGCGGGGAATAGGTCTTCTGGGCCAAGGCGCTGGACAGCACCGAGGTCGGGAACAGATCGAGCGGAACGACGCGCCGCAGCGGTTCGGGACTTGGGAGCGGCGAGCCGTTCAGCGTGGCGTTGGAATAGCGCTCGCCCAGGCCGCGGACGTAAATGTACTTGTCGTTGACCAGGCTCAGGCCGGTTACCCGTCGCAGCGAAAGCGCCACGTTGCTGTCGCCCTGGCGCTGGAAGTCGATTTCGCTCAGGAAACTGGAGATCTCGGACGTTTCGCGCTTCGGCTCGGGAATGAACGCGCCGCGAACCACCAGCTCCTCGATCACCTGACCGCTGCCGTCGGACGTCGGTTGCGCAAAAGCCGCCGATGTCAGTGCGGTGGACGACAACAGCGCCGCCGCCAAATACGTGCCAAACTTGTTCATCACCATTCCTCGTATCGTTCCGGTCGCAACGCTCGCGCGCAGTCGGTCGGGCGGCCGCCTCGTTTGGCGGCCGCCACGTCCGAGGTTCAGCAAGCCGGCGTGGGCGCGCCGAGACCGCAGGTCCAGCTTTGCCACCACACGTCTTGGGCGTTGCGCACCGCGCCAATGTAGGGCGCGTTGACGAAGAACGTGCCCAGCGTCGTCGGGTTCACTGCCGCGCGTGCGGTTTCCGTCGCGCCGTTGATGAACGTACCGGTGAGCGTATCGGGCACGTTCGAGGTGTTGTTGGTGCCTGCGTTGAACACCGCAGCGACCGCCGCGGCGTTCACGTTGGTATCCTCGACGAACGGCGTCGGGCAGTTGAACAGCACCGAATTGAACACCGGTCCGGCATTGACGGTGGCCTGGTCGTCGATGTCCAGGCACGATGTCGAGCCGCGCGACACACCGTTGACGAAGGTTCCCTTGGTGCCCAGGCGCAGCAGGATCATCGGCGAGCGGCCGGTCTGGCCGATGAACGTGAAGTTCGACACACGCGGGTCGGTGAGCGGCGTCTTGGTCTGATCGGTCGGCAGGTTATCGGCCTCGATCACGCGGTCGCCTTCATCGGTGGCCTGGACGACCAGCGCGAACTGGAGATTGCCGCGCCAGCCCGACGCCCAATCGAGGCTGTCGTCGCTGATGCCGGTGGTCACGACGTAGCGGGCGTTGACCGTTCCGCCGAACCACTCGACGCCGTCGTCCGAGCTATTGTGCACCTGCAAGAACTCGATATCGGTGCCCGTGCCGACGCCGGCCAGGGTGATGCCGTTCAATTCGACGTTGGGCAGCACTTCGAAGCCCGAGTGCTTGATCTGCACAAAGTTCAGGCGGCCGCTGTTGTCATTGGGCTGGTCGCCGCCGAAGAAGGCGGTTGAACCTTCCACCTGAGATTCGCAGCTCGCCACGCCGCCCGGTCCGGGGCACGAGTTGATCGGCGCGCGGCCGTTTATGATCACGCCGCCCCACAAGCCGCGGCCGGTGGGCGCCGCCGTGTTGTTCACGTCGGCCAGCGCGGTCATGATGATCGGCTGCGTGCGCGTTCCGTTGGCGAAAATTCTCGAGCCGCGGTTGATCTGCAGGAAGTCTGCGCCCGAGTTGCCGAACAGCGTCACGCCGGCGTCGATGGTCAGATTGGCGGGGTCGCCGCCGGCGCGAAGGCCGTCGCCGCCCACGTCCACGCCGATCTCGACGCGGCCGGTGATCTGATAGATGTTGCCGGCGGTCAGGCGGATGTCGTTGGCGTACACGCCGCGCAGTTCACAACGGTTCTGGCCGACCAGGATACCGACCTGGGTGGTGCCCGGCGGGCACACGGGCGGTGTGAACACGCCGAAGGTCCAGCCGAACGCCCAGTTGCTGCTGGGCGTCTCGGTCGGAGAGAACGCGCCGACGTAGCCAGCGTTGTCGAAGAAGCCGCTCAGCGTCGTCGCGTTGAAGGCGGTCATACCCTGCTCTTCAGGACCGGGGAAGTATTCGGCCACCAGCGAACTGCCGCCCTGCTTGTTATTGGTCCCGGCATTGAACACGGCGGCGACACCAGTCGCATCGACGTTGGTGTCGTTGACGAAAATTGTCGCGCAATCGAGCAAGACCGAGTGGAAGCGCGGCCCGGCGTTCACGGTCGCCTGATCGTCGATGTCCAGGCACGCCGGCGCGCCCGTGGTCACGCCGTTGACCAGCGTTCCTTTGGTGCCGAGCCGCAGCAGGATCGAGGCACTGCGGGCCGGTTTGCCGATGAAGGTGAAATTGGCGATGTTCGGGTCAGTCAGCGGCGTCTTGGTCTGATCGGTGGGCAGGTTGTCCGCTTCGACGATGCGATCGCCTTCGTCGGTCGCCTGAACCACCAGGGCGTATTGCACGTTGCCGCGCCAGCCCGACGCCCAGTCGAGGCTGTCGTCGCTGATGCCGGTCGCCACCAGGTGCTTGGCATTGACGGTTCCGCCGAACCACTCGAACCCATCGTCCGAGCTGTTGTGCGTTTGCACGAAGTCGATCGTCGTGCCGGCGCCGACGCCGGCCAGCGTGATCCCGTTCAACTCCACGTTCGGCAGCACTTCAAAGCCGGAGTGCTTGACGACGACGTAGCGCAGAATTCCGGAGTTGTCGTTCGGTTGATCTCCGCCGAAGAAGCCGTTTGAGCCTTCGACCTGGGATTCGCAGTTGGCGGCGCCGCCCGGACCGGGGCACGAGTTGATCGGCGCGCGGCCGTTGATGATGACCCCGCCCCATTGTCCGCGCGACGTGGCGGTGGCCTGGCCCAGGATGTCCTGCCGGCTGGTGAAGGTGATCGGCAGGGTCGAGGTACCGTTGGCGACGATGCGCGAGCCGCGGTTGACCTGGAGGAAGTCGGCGCCCGACTGCCCGAACACGCGCACACCCGGCTGGATGGTGAGCGTGACGGCCAATCCGCCGGCGCGATTGCCGTCGCCGCCGGTATCGTTGCCAACTTCGACGCGGCCGTTGAGCTGATAGATCACGCCGCTCGTCAGCGTCAGGTTCTGGGTGATGACCCCGGTCAGAATGCACGTGGTGTTGTTGCCCACCGCGGTGCCCGCCGTCGTCCCGGTCGGGCAGGTGCCGGTCTGACCGCCGGTGCCGCCGCCGGTCCCTCCGCCGCCACCGCTGGAGCCGCCGTCGACCTGGCCGGTGCCGCCTGGCGAGGTGATGTTGGCATTATCGCAACTGGCCAGAGCCAGGGCCGAGCAGAAGGCAAACAGCAGTTTCAGCGGCGTTGCGCGGGAGGACATGTCGAACCTTTCAGCTAGCGATCGGAACGAAAGTGCGATCAGGACATGGATGGACCGGGGGACGTCGCGTCCCCAGGCGACCGAGAGGAAGGCGTTTAGCCGATCGAACACGACACCGCCGTGTCAGCGCCGTGACAATTGAATGACAATGGCCGCGTCATCGAGGCCGTCGAGCCACGCGAAAAGGGAATTGGCGAGCGGCGATGAGGCGTACCCACTCGCAATCGGGTTTGCGCTGCCGACCCCGCCTAGTCACGCGCCGAACCATCCCGCGCCGTCGATACGCCGAATCCCACCGGATTCCGGCATTAACGACACCGCCGCAGTTGCAAGTCGCGCAATCCAAAAATACGTTTAATACGTATATTTATGACAGGCCCTGTCATATTTAATTCATCGAACCCATTGAAGAATCATGTTTTCGGGTCTGAAATTTTTCGCTAAACTTCATACAGCTGTCATAAATAAGTCGCTTTGACGGCCTTGGCACAGGGAGGTTCAGATGATGCGGTACACTGGTTTATTCGGACTTGCGGCATTGTTTGCTGTATCGGCCGTGCCGGCTCAGGCTGGACAAGCCGCCGATCTGGGCTACGCCGCGATCGAGCGGGGCGACTGGGGGACCGCGGAATCCCAGTTGCGGGCCGGCCTGGTCGCCGTTCCGGACGATCCCATGCACATGGTGAACTTGGCGTTCGTGCTGCAACAGCAAGGTAAGGCTGGCGAAGCGGCCGATCTGTACCGCCGGGTCCTCGAGATGAAATCCAATCCCCGGGTCGCGATCGGTTCGGAAGACCGTCAGCGCGGCGTGCGCGTCAAGTCGATCGCGACGAAGGGTATGGCGGCGATCGAAAACGGCCGCTGAGTTCGCGCACAATCAAGATTTCACGTTGCGAAGCCGCCGCTCCACCCGGAGCGGCGGTTTTGTTTTGCGGTAGGTCGCTGATCCAAGCTTTGCTTGTGACAGTTGCGTTGCGGTTTCATTGCGATTCAGCGGCATTGATCATGACACTTCGGTGAAAATTTGTTGCCCGAAGTGTTACCGTTCGATTGCGCGTTAGCTCGATATTTCCGCAGTAAGTATGCCTTGTCCGGCGCTCGCACCGGCGGCGGACGGCCCCCAAGTCATATCCGTTGGCTTGCCCATGGCCCGGTCCCGTGAAACAACGCCGGCCAACTCAAGTTCTCCTATTTGGCCGTGGATCGTTTTCGATGATACTTCCGAAAGTTCAGGCCGTTGCCGTGGTTGCATTGCTGATGCCGTGCGCGTGGGCAACGTTGGCATCCGCCGCCCCGACTTCGTCGGAGCGGCTGGGCATCGGCTTCGCGGTCGCGTCGCTGCCGGCCGAGACCACGCCGACCGATGCCGTCGCGGAAACGCTGCGCACGGCGATCGAACTCCGCAAGGCGGCCCAGGGCTTGGATACGCCGCTAAACCGGTCCGAGCGGATCGAACCCGTGGCGGTCAGCCGGCGCATTCAAGCCCACCAGTCCGTTATCGATTTCGCCGCAGCGATCGGCCAAGGCATGAGCGCCGCGGCGACCGCCGAGCAGCGCGCGGAACTGGCCGACCGCCTCGCCACCGTGGTGGACGCGGCCCGCCAGGAAGCCGCCGGCGACCTGACCGACTTGATAACGGATCGCACCGCCCTGCCCGATGGCTGGTTTCTAACCGCGCGCTATGGCGCCGACGCCGAACTGGCCGCCGCCAGGCTGTTGGCGCGCGCAATCATCGATGCGGCCATGCTCTCCACATTGGCGGAACGCGTTGAGGGTTTGGCCGAGCGCGGCGACGCAAGTGCCGAAGCCGCCGCCATTCTGCGCGATGCGTCCCGGCCCGCTCAGGGGTCCGCGCGCCGCGCGGCGGTGCGCTTCTAAGGGGCCATCGCGGGGCCATTATCGCCGACGCACCCGTGACGCGCACATGACTGCTGCGTTTCACAAAAGTTTCACCGCCCTGCAGCACGCGTTTCAATAGCTTCGCCTCATAACCGGGCAGCGATGCCGGGACTGATTCCCGGCCCGGCGCATCGGTGCTGCGTCTTGGGTCGCGGGCACATGCCACAGTCCCGAACTACGAACGATCGCGATCGGATTGAATCAATCCTCGAAAGTCCGCCGAAGTTTTCGGGCACGGACGTCGCAGCCGTCATCGCCACTTGCGTGCGACCGATTCCCAAAAGTAGCGTTGAACTCGATTTTGTCGAACTTCACGGCAGCGCCATACGCACCGTGATCCGCGATGTGCCGCGCGCTGAGGCGGTGATGCATTTGTTGCGGCGGGCGATGACCGAGTACCTGGTGGCCAAGACACTCGACACCGAGACTACGTCCGATGCCATTCAACACCGCCTGAAACTAATTCAGGACGCCGCCGAACGGCTCGAGCGCGCGCTTGGCATTCGCGTCGCGTCCGGCAGACCCGCTGCGATCCCGCCCTGGACCATCAGCAAACACCTGTTGCGCGCCGTCGACCGGTCGCCCGCGCATGGCGGAGCGACAGCGCGGGGCGCCGGCCGCGCAGGATTGGTCGGCGACCCGCGCCAGGCGCAATTGATGCAGACCCTGGATGCATTCGCCGGCGCGATCCGCGGCGTGCAACAGCTGAGCGCCTGGTCGAAATCGGCCGCACGCTCGGCCAAGTCGATCGCGGGCGCACGCCGGCGTTTGCGCGATCGGGCGTTCGAGGACCTGGTTCTGGCGTTGATGCGTGTTTGGACCGAGACTCTGGGGCAGGATCTGGCCCTGGCTGGCGGATTGCGGCGTGGTCCGGGCCGCTGGTCGCCGTTGCCGGATGCACTCGGCCATTTCGTGGCGTTCGTTCAGGCGTGTCTTTCGCCCATGGGCCTGGCCCAGTCCAAGCGCGACATCTCCGACACCGCTTTGCGGCTGTTTCGCGAACGCATCCGGCATGATCGACCGGGGAACGGCGCCGATCCGACGCCCGCGCTGCTCGCCGCTGGCGTCTAGCCCGGCGGTTCGGCAACGCGCGATATGCGGTCGCCAAACACGGTGCCGAGAAAAATACCTCCGTCGTGGATCAGCGCGACCGACGCCCCCGGGATGGTGCCCTGCCGATGGTCATAGACCGTCGTGGTCTGCAGCGTGTTTGGATCCACGGCGACGACCGCGAAATCGAAACTGCACGGCTTGCCGCCCAGAGAACGGCAGCCGCTGGTGCCGATCAATTTGATGCCCGTATGCCCGACCGCGATCAGCCGGCCGTCGGCGGCGCGCGTGATGTTGTCGGGCTGGATCGGCAGATCGACCGTGCGGGCGGCTCCGCCGGCGACATTCACCACGGTCAACGTCTCGCCGTAGGTCGCCGCGACATACACCATGCCGGTGGCCGGATCGGCCTCGATGCCGTTGGGAAACGAGGCGTCGCTGTTCGCGACCTTCCGCCAACCGGTGTCGGGCGACCAGGTCACGGCATAGCCCGAGTTCAAGCCCAGAAAAAAACGCACCGTCGACCACCACGTCCGCGGCCCGTCGTACATGTGGGTGGCGACGAAACTGTCAGGTGACAGCGCCGCCACGTCGTTGATGATGTAGTCCTTGGGTATGTCGACGCAACCGCGCCAGACGAGCGAAAGGCCGGTGGCGTTGGCGCCGACTTCATAGCGCTCGATGTGCTGGCCGCTGTCGGCGTTGACGACGAACAGGATCAGTCGGCCGTCGCCGGCTTGATGCAAATGGAACCCACGCGGTTTCAGAAACACGGGCATCGGGCCGCAGCGCGGGTACGGATCGCCCGAGATCTCCCCGCCGTCTGTCGGTGCCAATCTGACCATCGATCCATCGCTGGGATTCAACGCGACGATCTGGCCCGATGTTGTGCTCGACCCCAGCACGCTCACCAACAACCACGGCGTTCCCGGAACCGCGGCGATGTCCTCGGGCTTCTCCATTCCGCAATAAACGGTGATTTCGCCGGACGAAACACAATCCGCGATCAGTTTCGGTGGCGGCGCGCACGCAGCCACCCCCAGCGCCAGAGCAGCTGCGGCCGCGAAAGCCAAGGCCGATCGGTTGGTCATTGTATCCCGAACCCGATGTTCTCGAACACGATGCCCGTCGGCCGCATCTCAAAGACCTCGATGCGCGGGCTGTGAGCCACAGTATACACCGAATTGGTCAACCAGATCGCCGGTGCCAGATCGTGCAGCCGGGCCATGATGCCCTGCAGCATCTTCTCGCGCTTGTCGCGCGACAGTTCCCGGCTGGAAGCCCTGATCTCGGGCACCAGGCTGTCCTCGCAGAAGAACGGGTTGACCTTCAGGCACGAGAAATACTCGATGGCGCGGATCGGGTCCTGGAACGCGGCATTGTTCCAGATGAGGTGAAACGCGTCGGCCTCACCCCAGTCGGCGGCCGCGTATTTGCGCGAGTAATCGGCGAACGTGATCGACCCCAACGTGACGCGCACGCCGACGGCCGCCAGGTCCTGCGCGACCTGTTGATACAAGAGCGCATCGGGCGTGGCGTTGTCGACCACCACTTCGATGCGCATGTCGAAACCGTCGGGATAACCCGCCTCGATCAGCAGCGCCTTCGCGCGCGCGGGATCGTATGGATATGGCTTGACCTCGGGGTTGAAACCGAAGGTGTCGCGGCCCGCGCCCTGCCCCGCCGGTTCGGCAAAACCAAGCATGATGTGCCGGGCGATAGAGTCTTTGTCGACCGCAAAGTTGAGCGCCTGTCGCACGCGCACGTCCTTGAGCGGATGATCGCCGGCGTGAAGGTTGGGCAACGCAATCGACTTGATTTGCGGATTCTGAAACACCAGAGCCTTCAGGCCCATGCCCTCCACGGTCGCCACATCGTCAACATGCAGGCCGGTGACGACATCGGTCTGACGGGAGATCAGGCTTTGCAGCCGCGCCGTCTTGTCGGGCACCAGGCGATATTCCAGGCGCGATACCTCGGCCGGAGCGCGCCACGATCCGGCGTGGCGGCCAAGCACAGCAAGCGCCGTGCCCTCGCGCCACGCGGTCAGCCTGAACGGGCCAGTTCCGACCGGCGCGCGCGTGAAGGCATCGACGCCGGCCCCGTCCCAGGCCGCGACATCGACAATCATCATGACCGCCAACCGGTTGGGCAGGATGGCGTCGGGCTCGGCGGTTTCGATCTCGACCGTCATTGGGTCGATGGCGCGGGCGCCGCGCACGCTCTGCAATTCAGCGGCGATCAGATAGCGGGCCATTTCCGGGCGTTTGAGCAAGGCGAGCACGTCAACGACATCCTGGGCGGTGAACGGCTTGCCGTTGTGGAACGTAACTCCCGGCCGGAGCATAAAGCGCCATGTCGTCGGCGATGTATTGGTCCACGACAGCGCCAATCCCGGCTCGGGACCGCCGGTCCAGCCCAGCCGGGTCACGCCGTCGAACACCGACAGCCACATCTCGCTCGACGGTTGGCTCGCGCCGGAGAATGGATTGCCGAGCGTCGGCGGGAACGCGGCGACGGCCGCGCGCACCGTCTCGGCGCGCGCGCCTGCGGGTGCTAGCGCAAGCAAAAGTGCAAAGGCAATCGCGCGCCGCATGGCCCGACTTTACGCGACTTCCGGCGAGTAGTGCGCCGCATGGCTGGCGGGCAAGTCCTCGAAGGTGATCATCTGCAGGCGCGGGTCTTTCTTGCGCTCGAGGCCGGCATCCGGGTCGGTCAGAATGTTGATGATGGTGGTGCGGTTGGCGGCGAAGGCACGGCGCAGGGCCGGGGCAATCTCGGTCGGCGCCTCGACTCGCTCACCGTTCAGGCCATAGACGGTGGCGATGGCTTCATAGGCGCATTGGCCCAGTTCGCAGTTGATGTTGCGTCCGGACGAGTGGAGCTGACCGTTCTTCTCGGTGCCCCAGGCGCCATCGTTGGCGATGACGCAGACGATCTTGAGGCCGGCCAGGGCGGCCGCGTTCCATTCACTGGAATAGAAGCCGAACGCGCCGTCGCCGGTGACCAGCACGACCGGGCGTTCGGCGCGCTTGGCCTTGGTCGCCAGTTCGCGTTCCCCGGCCGCAGCGCCGATGGCAAGCCCGGTGCCGATCCCCATGGAGCCGAGCGGATAGTGATCGAGATAGCAGCGTTCGCCCGCGATGCGCACCACGCCGTGCATCCAGTTGAGCGCGTCCGCGCCATCCCCGACGAAGATCGCTTCGCGCGGCATCGCGGTCATCAGCTCGCGGCCGATGCGATAGGGATGGATTTTGCCGGTCTCGTTGCGGCCCAACTGTTCGATCCGGTCCAGCCTCGCCTTCATGCCCGCCTTGACCCAGTCGGGCTTGCCCTTGGCCTTGAATCCGCGGCGCTTGAGTTCGGCGTTCAGCTTGGTCATGGTCAGCGCCGCGTCGCCCAGCAAGGGCACGTCGATGCGACGGTTGCGGCCGAATTCCTCGGCCTCGATGTCGATCTGCGCGAATTTGGCCGCGGCGCTGAATCGCGGGGCCATGCCGTAGCCGATGCGCTGGGTCAGCCGCTGGCCGACCACCAGCACCGCGTCGGCGTGCTTGGCCGCCACCTGGGCCAGCGGCCAGCCGAACCCAAGTTCAAGGTCCTCGGGCACCAGCCCGCGCCCGAGCGCATGGCCGAACACCGGCAGCTGATAGGTGCGCGACAGTTCCCTCAGTGACGAACCGGCGCCGGCGCGAGCGGCACCGCTGCCGGCCAGCACAAGCGGGCGTTCGGCTGACATGAGCAAGTCAGCGGCGGCGGCCACCGCGGCATCGGACGCCTCGGCGATGTTCAGCGGCAGCGGATGGGGGTCGAGCGGTGCGTCGGCATCGACCAGCGCGCCTTCCACGTTCTGCGGGACGCCCAATACGGCCACTCCGGGGCGCCCCGACGTGGCGGCGCGGATGGCGGCGTGGAGATACTCCGCCATGCGATCGGCGGACGGCACCGTATGCGCCCACTTTACGAACGGCTTGACCATGTCGAGCGGATCGCCGGTTTCCTCGCCGGCGGACTCGCGGCCCTTGGCGGGATGGACCGAGGCCATCAGCACGACCGGCGAACAGGCCAGCTGGGCGGTGCGAACCCCGCCCATGGCATTGGGCATACCCTGAAAGCCGGCAATCATGGCGATGCCCGGCTTGCCCGTCACGCGCGCGTAACCATCGGCAGCGCCCACGGTCGCGCTCTCATGCCGCCCCGAGATCACGTTCAATCCCGCATCGGCGAACGCATACAGGGCATGCGCATGGGCCGCCCCGGCCAGGCAGAACGTGGTGTCGATGCCGTAATTTCTCAGAATCCGGCAGATCACTTCGCCGGCCGTGATGCGATTGGTTTTGTCGGTCATGGGTGTCCCTGAATACGCGCTTGCTGCGGCCCGGCAGCGTACACCGCCCGCGCCCGTACGCGCAGCAGCCGACAACTATACTCCCACATGCTGAGAGTATGACTGCTAAAGCCGGGCCATGACCTCGAGGGCCGCCCGCTCGCCCGCTTCCATGGCCGCTTCCATGCCGCGATTGGCCAGCGAGGCGTGTTCTCCGGCGAAATGAATGCGTCCGGCCGGTTTCACCAGTTCCGGCAGGAAGCGGTGAACCTGCCCAGGCTCCCATTCGGCCCAGGTCCCGCCCGAGAACCGGTCCACAGCCCACGACTTGTAACCCGCCACCTCGAGCTGACCCTTGGCGGCCGGCCGCAGCGATTCGATGGCCGCGACCACCGCCGCGCCCGCGTCCCGCTCGCCCAGGGTGTCGAGATAAGCGGAGGCGTAACCGCGCACCCGCGCGATGAGGCCGGTGATCCGGTCGCTGTCGGCGGCCTGGCGCAATGCCGCCACCTCACCCGCCGCGGTGTCGGTCCACATGGCCGGCGACAGGCCATCGTCGTCCCAGAACGGGCGCTTGGCGTTCAGGAACACCTTGGTGATGCGCATGCTGGGCAGCTGCGCGATGGCTTCGGCCAAGACCGGCGGCAGCAGCGGATCGAATTTGATCCAGCGCAGCGGCGTGATCGGCGTGGCGCAGATGGCGAAACGGGCACGATGAACGGCACCGTCTTCCGAGCGCGCTTCGACACCTTCGGCGTCGCTGCGAATTCCGGTGACGGGGACGTTGACGCGCACCACGTCGCCGAGTTTGGCGGCCATGGCCTCGGGCAGCGCCTGATTGCCGCCGACCACCTTGAGCGCGACGTTCTCGATTTCGGTCTGCAGGTTGTCCCAGGCGCGTCGGAAAAACCACGTCAGCACCGAGCAATCGTGCGCCGAGGTGCCGCGCCCGATATTGATGTCGTAGTTGAGCGCGATGGCGTCGTCGCTCCAGCCCAATCGGCTCAGGAACTCGTAAACGGATGTGTCGAATTTGACGCTGGCCGGTTCGATCCAGTCGCCGGCCGAGGCCAGCGGGTTGTTGGCGTCGATCACCTTTTCGATCACGCGCCGGCCCGGAAAGTCGGCGCGATATGCTGCGGGCGCGTGGTTGAGCGGATGACTGGCCCATTGGGCGCGCGGGATGACCGACCCGCGCAAGGCGATCTCCGGCCCCGATTTGCCGCGCCGCTGTTCAAAGTCCACCAGATTCAAACCCAGCGCGGAACAGGCGTCGCGCACCCGCCCGTATCCGCCCAGGATGCTGTCGCCGCCGGCTTCCGGCGCCCCTTCCAGGTGACGGAAACTCAGCAGCCGCCCACCAACGCGATCACGGCCTTCCAGCACCACCACTTTGAAGCCCTGATCGACCATCAACTGCGCGGCGTACAAGCCAGAGACCCCGGCGCCGACGATCACGACATCCGCGCGGTCGGCGGCGCGCGGCGCACGCGGCGCCGCGGCCAGCGCCGCTGCGCCGATCAGCGCCGCGCGACGGGATATCGCCAACGTCACAGCTGCGCCATCACGTCCAGCGCGGCACGCTCACCGGATTCCATCGCGCCTTCCATGCCGCGATTGGACACGGCGGTGTGTTCGCCGCAGAAATGCAATCGGCCGACGGATTCCTTCAGCGCCGGCAGGCAGTCCTGGATTTGGCCCGGCTTCCACACCACCCAGTCGCCGCCGGCGAAGGGATCGAGCTGCCACGACTTGAAGCCGGCCGCCTCCAGCTGCCCCTTGGCGGCGGGACGGATTTTTTCGTACTCCGTCATGACACGGGCCATGGCGCCCTCGGCGCCGAAGCTGTCGAGCCGGTCGGCCAGGAAGCCGCGGCCCCATGCCATCAGACAGGTGACCTTGTTGGGGTCGTCGCCTTCACGCAGCGCACGGATCTCACCGACATCGCCGTCGGTCCACATCGCCGGGGAGAATCCGTCGTCCTCCCAGAACGGCTTTTTCGGAACGAGGATGACTTTTGTGATCTTCATTACCGGCACGGTAGCGATGGCGCGCGATTTTGCGGGTGGCAGGCCGGGATCAAAGCGCACCCAGCGCAAGGTCGGCACCGGCATCGAACAGATGACGTGCTTGGCGGCGTAGACGCTGCCGTCCTCGCAGACCGCCTCGACCTGTTTGTCGTCATGCCGGAGCCCGATGACGCGCTTGCCGGTGTGCACGTCGCCGACCGCCTGCGCCATCGCCTCGGGAATGGCCTGATTGCCGCCCACCGCCTTGTAGGCCACGCGCTCGATTTCGTCCTGCAGCTTGAACCACGCCTGGGTGAAGAACCACATCAGGATCGAGATGTCGTGCGCCGACGTGCCGTACTGAACATTGGTGTTGTAGTTGAGGTCAATCGCGGCGTCGGACCATCCCAGCTTCCTAAAGAACTCGTAGGCGCTGCCGTCGAACTTGGCGCTTTCGGGCTCGATCCAGTTCTCGAACGCTTCAAGCGGATTGTGCTTGTCGATTTCCGCTTGGAAAAACCCGCGCCCAGGAAAGCGATTCTTGGCGCCCGCGGGCATCACGTTCAGCGGATGCGTCGGCCATTCCGCGCGCGGGATCAGCTTGCCGCCCAGCGCCAGTTCCACCGTGGTCGGGTCCTTGTGCGCTTCGGGCGACAGGTCGCGGCGCCCGGCATGATCGACCAACGGAACCTTCAGCCGCGCGGCGATATCCTGCATACGGCCGTAGCCGCCAAGAATACTGTCGCCGCCCAGCTCAGGATTGCCTTCGACCGACCGCAGTGTGTTCATGCGTCCGCCGATCCGGTCGCGCCCTTCGATGACAGCCACCTTGAAGCCTTGATCCTTGATCAGGAGCGCGGCGTTGAGGCCCGACAAGCCGGCGCCGATCACCAGCACGTCGAGCGGTTTGGTGGCCGCGCGCGCGGCGCGCGTCGCCACGGCCGATGCCGCGGCGGTCCCCAGGACAGTGCGTCGCGAAACCTTGTACGTCATGCCATCTTTCCCTTGATCAATCCCCGCCGCCGCCGGCCACGCTTTTGCCCACCCAGCCGTTGACCGGCAGGTTGAGCGTGGCCCGATCGATGCGCACGCCGGCCTTAAAGACGTCGACGATCTGCTCCGCGTTGCGGATGTTCGCGGTCGGATCTGCTGCCAACAAGACCAGATCGGCCAGCTTGCCGCGCTCGATCGATCCCAGATCGCTCTCGCGGCCCAGGTAGATCGCCGCATTCAGCGTGCCGACGCGCAGGGCCTGCAACGGCGGAATGCCAGCCTGCACCAGCAACTCCAGTTCCCGGTGAACGTAGGCCCCCATCGAGCGGTCGGTACCCATGGCCAGAATCACGCCCGCTTTGTGCATCTGCCGGATGTTGTGCAGCACCGCTTTCATCAGGCCGCCGCGCCACACGCCGTTGGGCGTGCCGATGTACATCGGGTTCATTTGATTAGCGACGCGTTCGGCCTCGCCCATGGTTGCGGCGAAGACCGGCCGGTCGAACACCGAAGGATCGGTGTCGACCCGGCCCATGGTGGTCGAGACCGGAATACGGTTGGCGGCCAGGAAACGGGCGAACTCCTCGGCCGTCTCGGCCAGGTAGACCGGATGCGCCAGCGCGTCGATGCCGGCGGCGATGGCCTCGCGCGCCATCTGCTCTTCGGAAACATGCACCGTGGTGCGAACGCCGCGGTCATTGGCGCGCGTGATCAACGCGCCCATCACGTCGAGCGGCACCATCGGCAGGTTGCCCGGCTCCGCGCCCATGCCGCGCCGCTCGCGGATGAACTTGATCATGTCTGGGCCGCGCGCCATCAGCGCGTCGAGTTGGGCGATGCCGTCCTCGAGCCCGCCGACCTGGATGCCACCGGCGCAGCACTGGTAGCCGTCGGCGCGCGTGATCAGCCGGCCGGTGGCAAACACGCGCGGCGCGACGATGCGGCCCGCACGTTCGTCATCGCGCATGCGGAAGATGTAATCGACGTTGTTGCCGGAATCGTAGATCGCGGTCACACCGCTGTAGAGAAAGCCGTGCAGCGTGTGCACACCGGTATCGAGGTCCATGATCATTTCGCGGTTGCCGCGCCCGGTGCGACCACCCGGCAAATGGATATGCGAGTTGATCAGGCCTGGGATCAGGAACTTGCCCGCGCCGTCGATGCGCGTCGCCCCGGGCGGAGCCTCGATCCTGGCGGGCGAAACAGCAGCGATGCGATCGTCTGTCACCAGCACCCAGGCGCCAGGCATGGGCGGCCGGCCGGTGCCGTCGATCACAGTCACATTCTCGAACAGCAGCGAGGCCGCCGCGGCGGACCCGGTTGTGGCCAACGCCAGCAGCGCCGCGACGATGCGCGCGATTTTCGACATCGCTTGCCCTCCCCCGGCAACCGGCCGATCATAGCCTGCCGGATCACGCGCCAGGGAGGCGAAAATGGACCTTGATCGACGTGCGATGATGGGTGTTGCGCCATGGATGCTGGCGGGCAGCGCGGCAATGGCGGCGGCACCGGCGCGCGCGGCAATCTCCGGAGTCTGGCCCGGCGCCTCGGTCATGCGCGGCGGCACGCGCGGTTACGTCACGACGCCCCTGAGCCAGGTGCATTACCGCGTCATGGGCGACGGCACGCCGATCCTGCTCTTGCACCAGACGCCCTGGTTCTCGGTCCAATTCGCCCATGCCATCCCGACATTGGCGAAGAATGGGTTCCGGGCGCTGGCCACCGACCGGCCGGGCTATGGCCTGTCGGACGCGCCGGCGGCGCCGCCGACCATCGACGCCTATGCCGACGATCTGATCCCCGTGCTCGACGCGCTCGGCATGGATCGGCCGATCGTGCTGGGACACCACACCGGGGCGTCGGTGGCCGCTGCTTTCGCGGTGCGCCATCCGGATCGGACCCGGGCGCTGATCATGGACGGCGTGCCGCTGTACAGCGAAGCTGAACGGAAAGAGCGCCTGGCGCGGCCCCACTGGAACCGCTGGCTGGAGCCCGACGGCAAGCACATCGCCGACCGGTTCGCCGCGCGCGCCGGGCGCAAAAGCAAGGATGGCGAGATCATGGGTATGGCCGGCGTGCAATGGTCGGTGCTGTCGTTCTTTCTGGCGGGCGAGACTGAGTGGTTCGGCCACCAGGCCGCCTTCAGCTACGACATGGAGGCCGCCATCAAGATCATTGCGCGGCCAACGCTGCTGATCAGCCACTCCGACGACGTGCTGCATCCGTCGACCCTGCGCGCCGCGGCATTGCGGCCCGACTTCAAGTTGAAGGAGTTTGCTGGCGGCAGTTCGCAGGTGATTTTCGACGATCCGGGGCCCTGGGCGGCGACCGTCGCCGATTTTGCGGCGTCGGTCTAAACACCCTCAACTCTTATCGCCGGCCACCGTCCACACGCGGATGCCACCGTCGAAATAGCCGCCGCTGATGAGGCGCGCACCGCCGTCAATAAAGGCCGCAGCGCCGACCGCGGCTTGATGGCCCCGAAACGCCGACGCTTGGCCGCCGTCGAGCGGCGCGACCCACACCGCGCCATCGTCACCGGCCACGGCAAGCGATTGGCCGTCGGGCGAGAACGACAGCGCGCGCACCCGCGAGGCATTGGATTGAACTGTCGCGACTTCAGCGCCGTCAGCGCGCCACAGCTTCACTTGGCCATCCGCGGACCCGGTCGCGAATGTTCCGCCGTCGGCCGAGATCGCCAACGCAGAAACCGGCGTGTTGATATTCGTCTCCCGCTCCAGCGTTCCATCACCCGACCAGAACTTGATCGACCCATCGGTACCCGCCGACACGAGCTTGCCTTCCGCCCCAAATGCCAAGGCGGATACCGTGCGGCCATGGGAGGCGAGGACCCGGGCCGGGCCATCGCCCGCCACCGGCCACAGCCGAATCGTGCCGTCGAGGCCTGCGGTGGCGAAGGTTTGGCCATCGGCGCTGAACGCCGCGGCCTCGATCCAGGCGTCTTGCCCCAAACGCGGCCCACCGCGCGGTGTGCCGTCGCGGTTCCACAGCCGCACGGCGCCGTCGTCACTGGACGACAACGCGATCCGGCCGTCGGGCGAAAATGCCAGGATGCGGTTCCAGGCGTCGTGGGCGCGCAAGGGTTCGCCGCGGGACGTTCCGTCCATGGACCACTGTCGCACCGTGCCATCGTAGTAACCACCCGTCACGAAACCGCTGCCGTCGGGCGCGAAAGCGAAAATGCTCACCGCGCCGGCATGGGCGCGCAACGGCGGGCGCAGCTCCGTGCCGTCGCGCGTCCAGAACAAAACGGCGCCGTTGTCGCCAGCCACCGCCAGGGACTTGCCGTCGGGCGCGAAGGCGACGCCCCAAACCCACGCGCCGTGGCCGCCGAGCGGATCGCTGACCGGTTGCCCATCGAGAGTCCACAGCCGTACCTGGCCGTCGTCGCCGCCCGAGGCGATCAGGTCGCCCGTGGGCGAGAACGCCAGCGCCTCGACCCAGGCCCCGTGTTTGATGACGGCGTTGCGGCGCGGGCTGCCGTCGACGTTCCACAGCCGAATCGTGCCATCGACCCCTGCCGACGCCACCACCTTGCCGTCGGGCGAGACGGCCACCGTGCGTACCCAGCCTTCATGGCCGTTGAACGGTTCGCGGCGCGGCGTGCCGTCCAGGTTCCACAGTCGCACGGTCTTGTCCCAGCCGGCCGAGGCAAGGAACGAGCCGTCGGGCGCGAAAACGACGCGGCGGATCGGGCCGTCATGGCCCTTGAATGGTTCGGCGGCCGGCTGGCCGTCCAGCGTCCACAGCCGGATCAACGCATCATCGCCCGACGACGCGAGCAGGTTGCCCCGTGGCGAGATGGTGGCCGAGCCGTTGATCGCTCCGGCGGCGATGGTCGCGGACTTGGTGAAGCCGTCGCCGACCGACCAGATGCTGATGCTGCCGTCGGCATCGTCCATCACGGCGAAGCGGTCGGGCCGGGAGGGATCGAACGCAACATTGATGGGCGTGACCGGCCCGCCCTGGGCCGGCACATGGATCGTCGCCCGTTCGACCGGCTGCTGGGCCGCCAGCGGGCTTGCAGCGACCATAAGCAGGACTGAAAGCCGCCACGCCCGGCTGATTGACGCGCTCATTTTGCCCCCTGACCCGCCTGGCCCGATGATAACGCCCGATGCGGACCATTTGCCACCGCCGCGAATGGGGCTAACGTGGTTGCAGTGTCTCCGGTTCAAGCGAGTCCCATGTCAACATCCGAGAGTTCCCTTTCGAACGGCGGCAAAGCGATCGTGGCGATCGTCGCGGTTGCGGGCGTGGTTGCATCGCTGGTCGCCGGGCAGGCGAGCCGCGATGCGGCGAACGCGCGCTGGCGGGCCGAGGCCGCTGCCGAGGCCGACCGCCTGACCGCCACCTTCGGCCTGCTGCTGGAGTCCGCGCGCGCGCCGCTGGTCAGTCTGGCGACGCTATTCAACGGCTCGGGCCGCGTCGCAGCTGAGGAATTCACCGGCACCATCGAGGCCCTGAGAAAGCAGGCCGGACCGTTTTTTCCCGAGGCGATGGCTTTTGTCACCCGGTCGAACCCGGCCAGCTGCGATCAGGCCGAAGGTTGCTGGCTGGTGGCGTATTCGACTGCCGATCAGGGTCTCTTGAATCCGGGCGCGGATTTGTCGCGCTTTGGGCCGACAGCGGCGACCATCGCCGGCGTACTGGCCGACCAGGGCGTGATGATGATCGGCCCGCCGTTCCGCGAGGCCGACGGAACACAGCGCTCGTTTCTGGCCGTGACCATGAAGAATACCCGCCAGTTTGGGGTATTGGCGAGTCTGGTGGACTATGTGGCGCTGGTGCGGGAACTGGAACGGAAGTGGCTGCCCGCAGGCGTATCGCTGCGCATCGACGCGGCGTTTCCCGATGGGTCAGGTTTGACCGAGCCGCAAACGGTGTACGGCGGTGTGTCCGCGCCCGCCGGGACGGCGGTGACGCTCGATCGCCAACTGGAAAGCACACGGGCGAAATTCGCACTGCATTGGGACTTCTCGGCGTCATATCTAGGCGGTTCGGGTTCGGCCGCCGCCGGCGCCATTACAGCGGCAGGCATTCTCGCGTCGTTGTTGGCGGCTCTGTTCGCCGCGCGACTGCTGCGCGGCGGACGCTGAGACCAACGCCATGGTCGCGCGGCGGACGTTGTTGGCTACGATGCCCTTGGCGGCCGGCGTGGCGGTCCCCGTGGCGCGCGCCGAGGACCGTTTCACGTTCGTGCTGATTCACGGCGCCTGGCATGGCGGCTGGTGCTGGCGGCCGGTGCGCCGATTGCTCCAGGCCGCGGGGCACGAGGTGTTCGCGCCGACGCTGACCGGCCTCGGCGAACGCGTCCACCTGCGTTCACCATCGATCAACGTCGAAACACATGTGCAAGACATCGCCAACCTGATCGAGTGGGAGGAACTGGCGCGCGTCGTGCTGGTGGGCCACAGCTATGGCGGCGTGATTGTCTCTGGCGTCTGCGACCGCATGAAGGATCGCGTCGCGCATGCGGTATATCTGGACGCCATCGTGCCGCGCGACGGCGACACGGTCCTGCCGGGCGGCACGGCCGAGGCGGCGCGGGCCCGCTTCGGTGAGCTGCAGGACGGCTACCTGGCCGCGCCGCCCGATCCAAAGGGCTTCGGCATCGGCGCGGACATGGCGGCCGAGCGGGCCTGGGTGCTGCGCCGGCTGACACCGCACCTGTTGGGAACCTGGACGCAGCCGGTTCGGTTGCCCAATGGCGGATCGGACGGCGTGCCGCGCACGTTTATCTATTGCAGCGACAAGCCCGGCGCGTCGGCCGAAGCGGAGCGGGCACGGCTGGCACGCTTCCGCGACGACCCCACTTGGACGTACCGCGAATTGCCGTGCGGTCACAATTCGATGGTCATTCTGCCGCGCGAGACGGCGGACCTGTTCGTCGAGGCGGCACGCGAAAGCTAAGTGGCGATGGCCCTGCGCAAGGCCGGCAATCCGGCGGCGATCGTCGCTGCGGCGATCACGGAAAGGGCGGCACCGACCAGCGCGATTGAGTAGCGCACCAGCATCGGATCGCCGAACAGGTAATCGGTGGCCAGCGCGATCAGCCACGGCCCGCAGCCCTGCCCGATCAGGTTTGCGAACAGCATGTAAACGGCCACCAGCTGCGCGCGCATGCGGTTGGGCGCGATCAGCGGAATCGCCGCGGTGCCGGCGCCGAACGGCATACTGCCGATCACGCACAGAGGGGCAAGGATGGCCAGCGATGCGTAAGGATTCCCGACCAGCGGGAAGGCGATGACCAAAGGCACAGCGGCCAGCGCCGAATAGAGCGCGACACGCATGTTGGCATCGGCCCGCCCCCGCGCCATCAGGGCATCGCTGGCCCACCCGCCGATCACCACGCCCAGGAAGCCGCCGACCAGCACTATCGGGCCGTACGCTTGGCCGATGTCGGCGGCTGTCCATTGATAGGTGCGGATGAAGAGTGACGGAATCCATGCGCCGATGCCGAACTGAACGGCGGCAAGGATCGTGCAGCCGAGGTAAATGGTGCCCAGCGCGCCGGCGCGCGATTGCGCGAAGGCATACACATCGCGCAACGACGGATGCTTTCCGGCAGGAGGGACGGCCGGCGATTCGCGCCGGGCCGGCTCGCGCACCGTGAACATCAAGGCCAGCAACACGAAACCCGGCGCGGCCGCGATCACGAACGCCATCTGCCACGGCTTCAAATCGCCCACCAAGGGTATCGAAACCGGTCCGATGTCGTTCAGCGCGGCGATCAGGTAGCCGCCACCGAACAGCGCGATCCCGGTGCCGACGAAGCTTGCGCCCGTTAAAATGCTGATCGCGCGGGTGACCTGGCCGCGCGGATAAAGGTCGGTCAGCATCGAAAAGCCGGCGGGGATCAGCGTCGCTTCGCCCGCGCCGACCATCAGACGCGCGGCGAACAACTGAACGAACGTGCGCGCCATGCCGCACGCGGCGGTGGCCAAGGTCCAGAGCGCTACCCCAACTATGATCACACTGCGTCGGTTGATCGTGTCGGCCATCCGCCCCAGGGGCACTGCCATCACCGCGTAGAACAGTGCAAACGCGAAACC
>JANRJB010000410.1:0-23073 GCA_033764265.1 Rhodospirillaceae bacterium
TGAAACAGTGGGCGATGAAGGCGATCGATGCCGCGCTCAAGGCCAAGAAAGCCGCGCCCCAGCCGCGGCGCTCGTCGCACGCCGGGCTTCGCCCGCCGCGGCGGCGGTAGCTGCGTTCACGCGTTCCACACCGCGCCGCCGCCCGCGCCCCAGCGCGCCCAGGCGCCATGAAAGTGAACGGTGCCCAGCGTGCGCCGATCTCCGCCCGGCCACATCGTCAACGTGACGGTCGGATAGCTTTTCAGATCGGACGGCTCCATCGCCAGCCATGCGATCGGCGCGGCAGGGGTGGCGCGCGCGCCGGCGGCGCCGATCAGTCCGGCAATGCGCGCCTGGGTGGCCGCGTCCATGTACTGCCACATCACCGAATGGAACACGACCGTGGCCGCGCCCGGCGCCGGGTCGGCCAGCTTTCGCGCCAGCCAGTCGCCGGCATCGGCGCGATCCAGGCTGAACGGCGTTTGGCGGGCGATGGCGACCGCGGTCCGCAACCGCCGCAGCCGATCCAGCTGATCGCACCAGACATAGGACTCCATGCGCCGCACATCGTCGGGGTTGGTCACGTCGAGCGGATCGCGGTCGCAGGCTTCGCGCGCGGCTACCGCGACGGCGGCGTTCAGCGGCGGCGCGGGGCCGTGCCATTCGGTCGCCAGCGCGAGCGGCGCGGCGGGGTCGCCCCAGCTAAAGACATCGCTGCGCACCCGGTAACGGTCCCAGCACAGGTTGAGGCCGGCGCTGGCGCCGATCTCGAGCAGGCGCAGCGGCAACCGCGCGGTCGCGGCGATCTCCAGGAAGCCGCCGAGCAGCATGGCCGAGCGGCCCACTTCATTGGTCTGGGGCGCGCGGGTCAGGTATGCGGCGATGAACGGCGCATGGGCGGCGATCGCCGGCTCGGCCGCGGCCCACGCACGTTCGGGGTTCGCCGTGCCGCCGGCCGAGGGCATCAGCGCTGCCAGGCCCGGGGCGGCGCCGTCCAGCGCCAGACGATGCAGCGCGCCCAGCACGCGCAACGGCACCGCCGCCATCGGGCGGTGATCGTGCCAGCCGGCGAGAATCTGCTTGAACGGATGGGCGCCGGCCAGCGCACCGGCGCAACCGTTCAGGATGGCGGCGCTGGTGGGCGAGGCATTGTCCTTCGCGCAAGCCTTGGCTTGCATCGCGAAGCTGCGGGCGATCCCGTCCCAGTCGAGATCGCCGCCGGTCATTTCACCGCCTACTTGGCTTCCGCCGGCAGCGGCTCGGTGGCGATCACCTGGCTCATCTCGATCACCCAGCCGTCGGGGTCGCGGAAGAACATGTTCTTCACCCGCTTGATCTCGTTGGCGCTGCGCGTGGTGGCCTCTTTCGGCAGTTGCAGCATCGGCGCGCCCATCGCCTGCAGGTCCTTGTAGACGCCGTCGATGTCGTCGGTCTCGATCATCAGCACCGCGTCGCCGGTGCCGATGGTGTCGGCGATCTCGCGCGTGCGCGGCAAACCGGGCTTGCTGTACTGCAACAGCCCGATCATGGCGATCCACGGGTCGCGCCCGGCCATGATGACGAAGTCCGACCGCGCCGGCTTGCCGTTGAGCGGCAGCGAGGTCGGGCTGTTGGGATCGCGGTCGCCGCCGGTCGTCAGCCACGGCTTGAACCCGATCTTCTCGTAGAACGCCACCGAGGCCTTCACGTCGCTGACCAGCAGGGTGGTCCGCCGCACCACCGAATTGGCCGCTTCGGCGCCGGCGGCGGTGAACAGCACGACCGCAGCGATGATGACGCGCAACATGGTGGTCCTCCCCTACTGTCCGGTGCGGGCGGCGTAAGCCTTCTTGCCCTCGAGCGCGATGTCGTAGATGCGCTGGGCGTCGCCGCCGACACGGTCGATCAGCTGGCGGGTGACTATGGTGGTGGCCTCGCGCCAGGCCGCGCGCTGCTCCTTGCTCAGGCGGTGCACGATGAAGCCGCGCTCCTCGGCCTGGGCCAGGTCGCCGGCCACTTCCTCGCGCACCCACTGGCGCGACACCGACAGCGGCACCCACGAGGTCGTCAGCACCTTGCGCTGGTCCTCGGGCAGATCCTCAAGCCAGCTCTTGCGCAGCACGATGATCGACGTGGCGAAGTTGTGGTCGGTCATCACCAGGTGCTTGGCCTGGCCGGCGATGCCCGAGCGCACGTACATCACCGCGCCGGTCTCGCCGGCCTCGATCAGGCCGGTCTGCAGGGACGAAATGATGTCGGTGAACGCCAGCGGGATCACGTCGGCGCCTAAAGCCTGGGCGAACAACTGGGCGGCGTCGCTGGCCGAGACGCGGAACCGCCGGCCCTTGGCGTCGGAGGGCGAGATGATGGGCGCATTGCCCCAGACCTGTCCGAAGCCGATCTCGTCCCACACCAGAAAATGCACGTCCTTCTCGGCCAGCAGCTTGGCGTAGGCGTCGAACAGGTAGTTGTCCATCACGAAATCGGCTTCGGCGTAATCGTCGAACAGGAACGGCGCGTACAGCACCGCCATTTCCGGCACCACGGTCGTCGCCACCGCGCCCGACCAGTTGGCCACCTGCACCCGGCCGCGACGGATGCCCTGGACCAGGTTTTCCTCCGCGCCCAGTTCGCCGTAGATCAGCATGCGCATCTTGATGGCGCCGGCCGAGGCCTTCTCGACGGTGTCGCGGTAGGCCAGCCACTTTTCCTCGCCCTTGGTGTTGCGGAAACCGGTGCCGCCGGCGGTCACGTCCAGCGCAACGGCCGGACCGCCCAGCAGCATCGCCGCGCACACCAGACTGAAAACTCTTCGCATGGCCGATGTCCCTGATTGCCAAGCCGCCACTCTAGGCCTGGATCAGCGTCCAGACAAACCCGTCCGGCGCGGTGAACGAGAACGCGGGCGCGCCGAATTCGTCGGCCAGGATCGGCGTCAGGCCCGTGGCGGCCGACGCCGCCACGCGCGCGTGCATGAACGCCAGGTCGCCGACGCGGGCCGTGTACAACGAATAGCCCAGGTGCCCCGGCTGGGCGCGCGCCAGTCGATCATCCGGCGATCGCGGCGAGCGGAACAGGAATACCCGCAGCCGGCCGGGCAGGTGCTCGCTCGGGTGGTCGCCGGCGTCGGGATCGTCGAAGTCGATCTCGGAGAAGGATTCGTCGGGCGCCAGTTCGAACATCTCGCTCGGCATCCAGCCCGGCGTGTAGGTGATGTCGACCTGATGGTAGCGCTTGAAGCCGATCACCTGATCGTAGAAGTCGAAGATCGACAGGCTATCGCCCTGGATCACCAGCGCCATATGGCAGCCTTCCGACAGGCGTAACGGGCAGTCGGGATTGATGGTGCCGTACTTGGGCACGGGGTAGTTCAAGCGCGTCATCGCCACCAGTTGCGCCTCGGGCATGAACAACAGCACGTCGCCCGAGGCGGCGACGGCCTCGCGGAACGGCTTTTTCAGCGTGGCTTTCTGGCCCAGGTCGAAATTGTACTCCGGCCCCATCAGGTAGATCGGCTGGCCCTGGCGGCGGCGGATCTCGCCATGCACATAGGCGTTGGCGATGTTGTCGGTGCGATGCACCGACCATCGACAGCCATGCGTGCGCAGCGGCGCCATGTTGAGGCCGGGGCCAAGGGCTGCGTCCCAGATCATCAGCCGGATCAATCCGGCGGTGGCGTTCTGGTGCAACAGGCGGATGCTGCGCAGGCCCGAGTCCACACCGTAAAGGGCCTTGGCCTGCGCGGCCGTCAGCCGGCCCTCGGGCCCGGGGCGATAGCCGCAGGCGCGCCAGAAGTCGATCGCCTCCGCCGCGTCGCGCACGCCGACGCCGATGTCGTAGACGCCGCCGATCAGGGTCTTGCGGTGCATGGTCATGTGTACGCCTCCCGCCGTGAACTTGCCGCACCGGGGCGCCGAGTCAAGGCAAGCGCCCTTGACAGAAAGACCCCGGTTCCGGATTGCTGCGCGTCAGGAGAAACGCCGGGCATGGTCTTTCCGGTCATTCACTCGACGCTGGATCCCGGGGCGCTGACCGATGAAGTCGCGCGCCGCTATGCCTTGGCGCCTCCGGTCCGGTGCCGACTGATCAACCGGGCCAACAACGACTTCTACGAAGTCCTGACCGGCGGACCGAAGTTCGCCCTGCGCGTCGCCAAGGCCGACTTCCGCCCGCCGGCGGAATACGCCTTCGAACTGGATTTGCTCGAACACCTGCATCGGGCCGGCGCGCATGTGCCGGGGCCGTTGCGCCAACAGGACGGCACGCTGTTTTTCCAGTTGGAAGCGCCGGAAGGCGTGCGCACGGTGGCGCTGTTCACCTGGCTCGCGGGCCGGCCGTTCACCAAGGCGCTGACGGTCGCCGACGCCGCCGACATGGGCGAGGGGCTGGCGCGCCTGCACCTGGCGGGCCGGTCGTTCCACAGCGCGCACACCCGCCATGTCGATACCGCCGCCTACCTCGCCGGTCACATGCCGGCGTTGCTCGCCATGCTGCGCGACAATCCCGATGAGCACGACTTCTACGCCGGCGCCCACGCCGCCGTGGTGCGGGCCTTGAACGGCATCGATCCGGCGGCCGTGCCGCGCGGCGCGGTGCATGGCGACTATCAGTTCGCCAACGTGCTCCGGCTGGCCGACGGGTCGATCGGCGCGCTCGACTTCGACACCTGCGGCATCGGCTATCTGGCGCAGGACATCTTCACCTTCGTCTGGCGGTCCGACATGGAAATCCGCGACGAGGCCGTGAACAGCGCCTTCATCGCCGGTTACGAACGGGCGCGACCCCTGACGGGGTCCGAACGTGCCTGCCTGCCGTTGTTCCGCGTCGCGCGCGACCTGGTCATGGCCGCGACCTACGCCATCCTCATCAACCGGGTCGGGCCGGTGCCGGGCTTCGATGGCGACTTCGCGCCGTTCACCGCCCTGGCCCGCCGCCACCTGTCCGACGCGGGGCTGGCGGCATGAGCACGTTCCCGGTGTCGCAATCGGTGCTGGACGCGGGCGCATTGGCCCGGGAACTCGCGCGCCGCTACGGCTTCGCCGCGCCGGTGCGCTGCCGGCTTATCAGCCGGGGCATGAACGATATCTACGAGGTGAAGGGGCCCGACGTGCATGCCGCCGCCAAGGTGGCGCGCGCCGGCAAATCGACCGACGGCGAGTTCGGCTACGAGCAGGCCTATGTGCAGCATCTCGCCCGCGCCGGGTTCGCGGTGCCGACGCCGTTGCCGCTGACCGACGGTACGCCGTTCTTCGCGGTCGATGCGCCCGAGGGCCGCCGCCAGATCGCGCTGATGCGCTGGCTCGATGGCGTGCCGCTCGCCAAGACCATGACCACCGACGACGCACGGCGCTGCGGCGGTTTCCTGGCGCGCCTGCATCTGGCCTCGGCCGGCTTCCGCTATCCCGTGGCGCGGCCGTTGAACGCCGAGGTCAAGCTCGCCCGCCGCCTGCCGCTACTGCTGGAGATGGTGGGCGATCACCGCGACGCGGCGGCGCTGTTGTCGCGGGCCGCGGCCCAGGTGATCGCCCGCGTCGGCGCGCTGGAACCCGCGGCGGTGCCGCGCGGCAGCCTGCACGGCGATTTCCAGTACGCCAACATCATGGCCCTGCCGGGCGGCGGGCTCGCCACCTTCGACTTCAGCGACTGCGGGCAGGATGTGCTGGCGCGCGATCTCGCCGGGTTTTTCTGGCGGGCCGACTTCGATGGCGTCGGCGCCGCGCTCAACGGCGCGTTCGTCGCCGGCTACGACGCGGTGCGGCCGCTGTCGCCGGCCGAGCGCGCCGCGCTGCCGGTGTTGCGCGCCGCCCGCCACCTGCTGATCACCGCCAGCATGGCCGAATTCGTCGATCGCGTCGGCCCGGTGCCGGGCTTCGACGCCAACCTGCGCTACTATCTCAGCATGATCCGGCTGCACTGCGCCGAAGCCGGCCTAATCTGAGTTAACTAGGGTACGACCCTATTTTCAGAACGAATTACTGAGTTCTATCAATTCATACCGCGTCATCATGTAGCCCGACACGGTGCCCTGCACGAAGGTGTAGTGGCCGTCGGCGGTGACCCAGACATCGTAGACCGGGTGCTCGACCGGCAGGCCGTGCACCGCGCCGAAGCGGAAGTGCAGGGTGTCGAAGGCGCCGGCCTTGACCGTCACCTTCTCGCGGCCCACCAGCGACACCGACGCGGTCACCGGCGCCACGTACGGGCCGGTCGCGCCGCGGTGGTCAGTGGACGACACCACGAACCGCGGCAGGTCCTGCGTCGCCGGGCCGTTCAGGTCGAACAGCTTGACGCACCAGCCGTCGTTGGCGATGGCGTGGCCGCCGAACATCGGCGCCGGGCCGGGCAGCGGAAACCGCTGGCTGAGCCGGCCCTCGACCGCGGTGAAGGTCTCGCACTCCACCTCGCGCTCGGTGAAACGGAACCAGCCCGAGCCGCGGAACGCATCGCCGACGGAAATGCGGATGAAGGCGTCGGTCGGCCGCCACTGCGCATCCAGGTTCAGTTGCGCGAAGCGCAGCACGCTCGGCCGGTCGTCGATCTCGGCGTGGGCGAGCAGCGAGCGCCGGCCGTCGTTGTGCAGCGTGACCGTGAACACTTCGCGGCCGCGCTCCTGGCCCTTGCGGTCGGGTTTGTCGGAGGTATAGGCGATACGGCCGCGGATGATGCGATGGTCGCGCTGGAGATAGTCGGGCTGGGCCATGTCGGAGTTCCTTTGGTGTCGGGTCAGGCGTTCGGCGTCACGTCCTTAAACTCGACCAGTTCGTAATAGGTCTGCATGTAGCCGGCCACGCCGCCCTTGAGGAACGTGAACTCGCCGTCGGCGGTGGTCCAGATCTCGTACGGCGGATGCTCCTCGGGCAGCTCCTTCGAGCCCGGGAACTGGAAGTGGTAGGCGTCGAAGGTGCCGGCCTTGACCGTCACCTTGTCCTTGCCGACGTAGCCGAGGTGCATGTTGATGGCGTAGAACATCGGCCCGGTCGCGCCGCGATGGTCGGGCGAGGACAGCAGGATCTGGCCGATGTTCTGCACCCCGCCCTTGGCGATGTCGTAGTGCCTGAAGTGCCAGCTGTCGCAGGCGATGGCGTGGTTCTGAAAGGTTTTCAAGGGCGCCTTGAGGGCATAGCGCTGCGACACGCGGCCCTCGGTGGCGGTGAAGGTCTCGCACTCGGCGTGGGTGTCGTAGAACTTCATCCAGCCGCTGCCCATGAACTTGTCGCCCACCGTCAGGCGCATCATGCAGTCGAGCGGCAGCCAGTTCTTGTCGAGCGAATAGACCGCGTCGCGGTGCACGCTGGGGCGGTCGTCGATCTCGGTATGCACCGTGATGGTGCGCGAGCCGTCGCCGTGAACGACCAGCGTGTAATATTCCCGGCCGCGCTCCTGGTTCATGCGCTCGGGCTTGTGCGACAGATAGGTGATGACGCCGGTATAGACCTTATGGTCGCGTTGCAGGATCGGTTGGCCGGACTTGGCGGCGGTGGTGCTCATGCGTTCCCCCTGGGCGGCGCGACGACGAACGCCGCCACGCGATTGATCATTGAAGCCGGCCGCATCATACTTTGAACCCGTCGCCAGGCAACCTGGGCCCAAAGCGTCCCACACGCATGTACATCGCCCATTTCGAGGACCACCCGGCCGCGGCGCACGTCCGCCGCGCCCACGCCGAGGCCCACGCGGCTTACCTGGCCGAACACGCAGGTCTGATCGCCGGCGAGACGCACCGCTTCGCCGACGACCTCGGCCGGCCGCTGGGCGCCATGTGGCTGATCAACACCACCGATCGCGCACGGGCCTTGGCCCTGTGTCACGGCGATCCGTTCTGGGTGCACGGCCTGCGCAAGACCGTGACACTGGTGGCCTGGGCGCCGACGCCTTACGACATCCGCGTGGCGCACGCGTAAACTTGCGTGTGCGGCGGGACTTAGCTAACTTCAGTTAGCTAAATGAGGTCCGCGATGAAGCAAGTCACCATCCACGCCGCCAAGACGCATTTGTCGAAGCTGATCCAAATGGCCTGCCGCGGCGAAGACATCGTCATCGCCCGCAAGGACAAGCCGGTGGTTAAGCTGGTGCCGATCGAGTCCGGCCCGCGCCCCATGAAAATCGAGCGCAAGTTCGGTGCGTTGAAGGGCAAGATCAAACTCGATGAAACGTTCTTCGACCCGCTCCCGGAAGACGAACTGGCCTTGTGGGAGAAGTGACGCGTGGCGTTGCTGCTGGACACTCACGCGGTGATCTGGTGGCTGGAGGGTCATGCGCGGTTGTCGCCGCGAGCCCGCGACTTGATCGAAAATCCGCCGGCTCCAATCCGCGTCAGCGCCGCCTCGGCCTGGGAAATCGCCACGAAAGCCCGATTGGGAAAATTACCGAGCATGGTTCCGTATGCGGGTCGTCTGCTCGAGGTTCTGCAAAGCCAGAAATTCGAGCCGCTCGATGTTTCGGTCAGGCATGCCGACCGCGCCGGCGCGCTGTCGGGGCCACTGCGCGACCCGTTCGACCGCATGCTGATCGCCCAGGCGCAGCTCGAGGGCCTGAACCTGATCAGCAACGAGAAGGTGTTCGACCGCTACGGCGTGACTCGGGTTTGGTAGGCCGGGTCCGGTCAGGCTCAATACCCTGGCGGGCGCATGTCCCAGGCCGCGGCGCGTTCGTAGGCGGCGGCGATGCGCAACGCCGTCATGTCCGCCCACGGCCGGGCGGTGATCAACAGGCCCATCGGTAAGTTGGTCCGGGCGAAACCCATCGGCACGCTGGCCGATGGCGCGCCGGCGTAATTGCCGAAGGCGGTGAACGCCGTCAGGGTTTTCGGCATCGGCTGCTTGAACGAGAACGCAGTGCACGGCGTGGTCGGCGCGACCAGCGCATCGACGTTCGCGAACAGCTTCGCCGCCACCGGCCGCACCGCGCGGATGACGTCATAGGCTGCCGCCAGCTTGGGCGCGCTCTGCTGGCGGCCGTACTCCACGCCCTCGCGGAACACCGCGGTGAAGCCGCCGGGATTGGCCTCCAGGTCGCCGGCGTGGATCACCGCCAGGTCGGCCTCGATCACCAGCATCGCTTTGGCCCGCACCGTGTTGTGCGTGAAACCCTCAAGCGCCACGTCGACGATGTCCGCGCCCAGGCGGCGCAACAGGTCGAGCGCGGTCTCGTAACCGGCCGCCACATCGGGGTCGAGCGCGTCGCCCGCGCGCGCGGCCAGGTCGCGCAGCCGGCCCAGGCGCAGGCCCTTCAGGCTGTCCGTGCCGGCGGGCGAAAAGTCGAGCGGCCGGGGCGGCGCGGCGCTGAAGGGATCATCGGGATCGCGGCCGGCCATGACCTCGAGCAGCGGCGCGAGGTCGGCCACCCTGGGCGCCATCGGCCCGACGTGGTCGAGCGTGTGGGCCAGCGGCACCACCCCGCGCGCCGACACCAGCCCCTGCGTCGGCTTGATCCCGGCGATGCCGCAGAACGACGAAGGAATGCGGATCGAGCCCAGCGTGTCGGTGCCCAGCGCGGCGGCGCACAACCCGGCGGCCACCGCAGCGCCCGAGCCGCCCGACGAGCCGCCCGGTGTGTAACCCTCGCGGTGCGGGTTGGTGCAGAAGCCGAACGCCTCGTTGGCGGTGGTCGCGCCGTGCGCGCCCTCGTGCATGTTGAGCTTGCCAAGGATCACCGCGCCGGCAGCCTTCAGCCGCGCGGTCACCGGGGCATCCGAGTCCGCAACGTGCTTGCGCCGGGCGTCGATGCCGGCCGTGGTGGCCACGCCCGCGAGGTCGATGTTGTCCTTCAGCGCGATCGGCACGCCGTCGAGGGGTCCGCGCGCCTGGCCGCGGGCGCGGCGCGCGTCGGACTCGGCGGCGGCGGCGCGGGCCATCTCGGCCGTGACCGCGATGAAACTGTTGAGCTTGCGGTCGTGGGCGGCGATGCGCGCCAGGAACGAATCCGTCAGCGCCGCCGACGTGGTTTCGCCGCGCGCCAGCATTCCGGCGATCTCGGCGACGCCCAACCCCGCGCGAACGCTCTGGCCTGCCTCGACGTTCATGTCCGCCCGCTCGATCAGCGCTTGAACCGCTCGTCCGACAGGCGTTTCGGCTTTTGGCGCTTGTCGACTTCGGTCAGGTCGGCCAGCGCGCCCGGCGGATGCAGCTCGACGATCATCTCAACCCCGATCCGGGTTTTCAGCAAGGTCTGAATCTGCGCCTGCAGCGCCGTATCGCGCGCGCCGGTCACCTCGACCATCACGATCATGTCGTCGCGGCCGGCCGCGTCGCGCACCGCCCGGCAGAAAAACTCGCCGGCGAACTCGGGCCGGTCGTTCAACACGCCGCCGATGCCGTGCGGAAACACGTTGATCCCGCGCAGCTTCACCATGTTGTCCGAACGGCCGAGAATGCCCTGGATCTGCCGGAATGCCAGCGCATCGCCGCCCGTCTGCGCGAAGGCGGACACGTCGTGGGTGTTGAAGCGGATCATCGGGTAGACGTCGTCCTTGAACAGCACGGTGGTGACGATGTCGCCCGACTGGCCTGGCGGCACCGGCTTGCCGGTGTCGACGTCGAGAATCTCGACGTAGTGGGCGTCCTCCCACACGTACATGCCGGTGTGATCCGGGCCTTCGGACGAAATGATCCCGGTGTCGCCGACGCCGTACCAGTCGAAGCATTCAGCGCCGCCCCACATCTCGGAGATTTCGGCCTTGTTCTCGCGGCCGAAGTGGCCGGAGATCATGCGGATCTTGATGTCACGACCGGGGATCACGCCGTCCTCGCGCGCCACTTGCGCCAGCCGCTTCACATAGTCGATGAAGCCGACGATGACGGTGGCGCCGAAGCGCTTCATCAGTTGAATCTGTTGCACCGAGCGGGTTTCCACGCCGGTGCCGGCCGACATGAACACCGCGTTGGTGAAGTGCAGCACCGCCTCGCGCATGTAGTGGCCGGCGTTCACCATGCCGTGTCCGTAGACCGAGTGCACCACGTCGGAGCCCTTGAGCCCCTGCCACAGGTAGGCGCGGGCGACGAGCAGGTTCTGCATCTCGCGCGTCTTGGGGCCGAACAGCAGCACCTGCGGCGTGCCGGTGGTGCCCGAGGTGGTGTGCATCACCGCCGGACCGTGGCCGGCGTCGGCGAAGTCGACCCCGCCGAAGTCGCCGAACGGCGGCTTCAACGCAAGGCTGTCCATGATGTCGGACTTGGAGAACACCGGCAGCCGCTCGATATCGTCGAGCGAGCGGATGTCGCCGGGCTGCGCCCCGGCCGCGCCCCACAGGCGCTGATAGAACGGAATCTGCCAGGCCCGCCGCACGCAGTTCATGAACAGCCGGTTCTGCTGGGCGCGCAGCTCGTCGCGGCTGATCGCGGCGAAGCGCTTGACGAACTCATCCCCGATCGGATGGTCCGTCAGCATCTGGTTCAGGTCGAGCGCGGCGAAGTAGGGCGGCAGGGTCGGCATTTTAATACGACCGCGGCAGGCCCAGGATGTTCTGTCCGATGTAGGCCAGGATCAGGTTGGTGGAGATCGGCGCCACCTGGTACAGGCGGGTTTCGCGGAACTTGCGTTCCACGTCGAACTCCTCGGCGAACGCGAAGCCGCCATGCACCTGCACGCAGATTTCGGCGGCCGCCCACGCCGCCTCGGAGGCCAGCATCTTGCCGATGTTCGCCTCCTCGGCCATTTTCTCGCCGCGGTCGTCTTTCTCGGCGGCGGCGTACACCACCAGCGCGGCGGCCTTGTACTGGGCGTAGGCCCGCGCGATCGGGAACTGGATGCCCTGGTTCTGGCCGATCGGCCGGCCGAACACCTTGCGGTCGTTGGCATAGTCGACCGCCTTCTTGATGAACCACTGCGCGTCGCCCAGGCACTCGGCGGCGATCAGCGTGCGTTCGGCGTTCATGCCGTCGAGGATGTAGCGGAAGCCCTTGCCTTCCTCGCCGATCAGGTTGGCGGCCGGCACTTTCACGTTGTCGAAAAATACTTCCGTGGTGGCGTGGTTCATCATGGTGCGGATCGGCCGGATGGTCAGCCCCGCCTTCACCGCCTCGCGCATGTCGAGCATGAACACCGACAGCCCGTCGCCCTTTTTCGCCACCTTGTCCTTGGGCGTGGTGCGGGCCAGCAGCACCATGTAGTCGGAATGCTCCGCGCGGCTGGTCCAGATCTTCTGGCCATTGACGACGTAGTGGTCGCCCTGTTTCACCGCCGTGGTCGTCAGCGCCAGCGTGTCGGACCCCGATGTGGGCTCGGTCACGCCAAACGCCTGCAGCCGGATTTCGCCCGAGGCGATCTTGGGCAACCACTGTTTTTTCTGCGCCGGACTGCCGTGCTTCAACAGCGTGCCCATGGTGTACATCTGGGCGTGGATCGCGCCGGCGTTGCAGCCCGATTTGTGGGTCTCCTCCAGGATGGCGCAGGCGGCCTTCAACCCCAGGCCCGAACCGCCGAATTCCTCTGGGATCAGCGCCGCCAGGAAGCCGGCCTCGGTCATGGCGGTGACGAACTCCACCGGGTAGGCGCGGTCGCGGTCCTTGTCGCGCCAGTACTCCCCCGGGAAGCGCGCGCACAGGGCGCGCACCGAATCGCGGATGGCTTCCAGCTCGTCGTCGGTCATTGTCATGGAATGAGGATCACAGATTGATTGCGGGTGAGGTTTGGGGGCGGACCGCCAATCTAGCCATGGGCGTCCCCGGTTCAACGGGCAAGTGGCGCCGTGCCGGTCGGCGAGCACCACGTCCGGAATGCGGACACGCTCTCACGTGGGGCCCTCACGTGGCGCCCTCACGTGGGGACCTCACGTGGGGCCCTCACAGGGGCGGCAGCGGCGCCACGCCGATCATGGGCAGGTGCAGGGCCAAGAGCGCGGCGTACAGCGCCGTTGCCGCGGCCGCGCTGACGGCCAACGCGCGCCAGGGCATGGCGGCGCGGCCGGCGAGGATGGCCGCGAACGGCACCACCGATGTGCCCGCGCTTCGCCGCGCCCAGTCGTCGGCGCCGAACTCGCGGCGGCGGCGCACATCCAGGATCAGGCAGCCCAGCAGGCTGAATCCGCCGGCCAGCGCGAACAGAATGGCCGTGCCGGCATCGCCGTTGGCGGCCAGGTGCCCGAAGGCCCACAGCGCCAGCGCCCATGGGATCGGATGGCGGGTCACCGCCAGGCCGCCGGGCCGGGCCGGATCGACCGCCGCCGGCCGCACGCGGATCGAGAGCACATTGGGGGTCGTCACGCCCAGCACCAGCAACACGCCCGACGCTGCCATGGCCACGGCCGTGACCCACATGCCCGCCGCCGTCATCGGCCACAGTTCCAGCGCCGGCGCGCGCACCGCCGCGGTGATCATCCAGGCCGTGGTGCCGATGCTGAAGCACGAATAGACGGCGATGTAGGCGCGCTCGCCGGCCAGCGCCACCAGCCGCGCGCGAACGCTGCGTAACGACGGCAGGCTGTGGGTGGCGAAAAACGCCGCCAGCGCCAGGCCCAGTTCGGCGAAGGTGCCGGTCATGCCGCGGCCCGCTAGCCCTTGGCGGGTGTCGCGCGGGCGTCTTGCCGGCGCTTCATCTCGTCGGCGAACCAGCCGGGCGCGCGGTTGTAGCTGCCGTCCAGCTTGTACAGGTCGACCTGCTCGAACGCGAGCGCGGCGAACATGCCGGCTGTCGCGAACGGATCGGCGCGAACGTAGCGTTCGGCGGCGGCGCGATCGTCGATGTCGCAGACCGCGATGTCGCCGACACGCATGCCGGCGTCGTCGAGCACCGCGGCCGAAATCACGGTGATCGAGTTCGCCAGCAGGTAGTCGCGGTGGGCCTGCTCGGCCGCGGCTCGACGTCGATTGAAGTCCGCTTCCGCGATGTAGGTCCGCCGCACCAGGTACATCGGCTTGGCAGGGCGGTTTCCGGTCGGCAGTACCGGCACGTCGTAGCCCGCCGCCTGCTGGCGGCGCTGCAGTTCGGGCGCGAACCAGGCCGGGGCGCGGTTGTAGCTGCCGTCGACCTTGTAAAGGTCCACCGGGGTAATAGTGATCGAACCGTAGATGCCGGCCTTGGTGAACGGATCGTCGTAGACGTAAGACTCGATCTCGGCGCGGGTGTTGATGTCGCTGATCGACACGCTGCCGATGCGCGTGCCGCCAGGACCCAGGATCGCCGAGGCGATCACCGTCTGGCCGAACTTGAGCAGATGTTGCTGATGCGCGGGCTCGGCCGGCGTGCGCAGGGCGGCGATGTCCTTGCCCTCGGCGTAGGTGCGCCGCACCATGAACATCAGCTTGCCGCCGAGATACTTGGGTTCCGCGGCCCGCGCGGTTGCGCCCGCGACTGCCGTCGCGCCGAGTGCGGTCAAGGCGGTGCGCCGTTGCATCATCATCACCGGTCCTTTCGTGTCAGCCGAATCACATTAGCCGAACCGGGGCGGCTTCCAGTTGTCCACATCGAAAATGTCCGGAACGTGCCGGTCGAAGGCGACCTTGGCCAGTTCCGGCAGTTCGTCGGCGCTGTTCAGTTTCTGGCCCGGCGCGCGGCCGTAGGACCGGCCGGGGTGATTGGCGATGGGCGCGCGCGGCTGCCAGTCCGACAGGTTATGCAGCGCGGCGATGAACGGCACGCTGGCCATCTCGGGGTTCAGCACGTCGGCGACCTTGGCGCCGTAGTTGAAATAGCTGTCCCAGTAGAACATGCGTGGCTTGCCGGTGCCGTCGTCGCTGCCGGGGATCGGAAAGTTGTAGTTGGCCGCGGTCGGCAGCCAGACGATGTCGGCAATGACGCGGATCGCCATTTCCTGCAGCACGTCTGGCCCGCGCGCGGTCTGGGCGATGCCGTCGGGGCCGATCGCCTCGGGCCACGGCCCGCCCTTGAAGTGGGCGATCGGTTCCTCCTGCCTGGTCACCGGGTTCTGCCAGGTCTTGTCCAGGATGGTGGTGCCATCGAAGTCGGTATAGACGCCCACTTCCCACGCCGTGCCGACGAATTTGTTGTCACCGGCCGGCTTCCACCGCGAGTAGTTGTAGTTGAGCATGGTGTTGAGCGGCACCATGTTCCCGCCGGCATGCAGGTAGGCGTAGTAGTGCACGGTCCAGTACTTGTGCACCTCGGCCTCGGCGGTGGTGGCGTAGATCTTGGCGTAGGTCTCGGCTCGGGTCTTGGGGTCCGACAGGTTGAGCGTTTGACCGCCGGTGGCGGCCATCACCGTGGCCGGCCCGGCCACCGCCGCCAGCCCGATGCCCGCGCCGCCCGACAACAGGTTCCGCCGCGTCACGTTGACGATCATGTTGTCGCCCTCCCCGAAAATTCCTTCCCCCGAAGTGCGGTCAGCGTAGCATGATGCCCGGGCGAGGGAAGGGCGTGGAACGGGGAGGGACGGGCGATGACGTTCACGACTGGCTTGGCGCGCTGCGCCGTGATGTGGGGCGCGCTTTGGTCCATGGGGCCGGGGTCCTTGGGGCCGGCGCTGGCGGCCGAGGCCTACACGGTCGACACGCTCGTGCCGGGCTCGGCCATGAAAGGCGTGCACGGGCTGGCGTTCGACGCCCAGGGCGCGCTGCACGCCATAAGCATCACCGGTATGGCGATCTACAAGGTCGACCTGGACACCGGCGCGGTGACGACAGTGATCGGCCCGCCCCTGGGCGTGGGCGACGACCTGGCGTTCGGCCCCGACGGGTCGCTGGCCTGGACCGCGCGCGACAAGGTCTATCTGCGCAACGCCGTGGGCGACATCCGCACCGTGGCGGACAAGCTCGACGGTCTCAATTCCATCAACTTCGGCCCCGACGGCCGTCTGTTCTTCACCCGCATCTTCCGCGCCGACGCGCTGTTGGAAGGCTACGCCGACGGCCGGCCGCCGCGCGTCATCGCCGAGAAGCTGGGCGGCCTCAACGGCTTCGAGGTCACGGCCGGCGGCAAGATCATCGGCCCGCGCTTCATGGGCGATGCCATCCTGTCGGTGGACATCGAAACCGGCGCGACCGCCGTGATCGCCGACGGGTTGCCGACGCCCGCGGCGGTGAACCTGCTGTCGAACGGCGACATCATCGCGCTCGGCTACCGCAGCGGCATTGTCATGCGCATCGACGCCAAGACCGGCGCCAAGCGCACCCTGGCCACGCTAGCCGGCGCGCCGCTCGACAACCTGGCCATCGACCGGCAGGACCGCATCTATATCTCCCACTCCTCGCACAACGGCATCACGCGGCTGGATGCGGATACGGGTGCGGCCACCCGCATCGTCTGGGGCGAGCTCAGCGCGCCCGGCGGCCTGGCGGTGACGACCGACCAGGGCCGCGAGGTGATCCTGGCCGCCGACGCGTGGAGCCACCGCACCGTCGATCCGACCAGCGGCGCGGTGAAGGTGCTGCCGGCCGCGCCCACGGTGTTCGGCTCGGTCGCCATCGCCGCCGACGAAGCGCGCATCGTCACCACCAACACCACGCCCGGCGGCATGGTCCAGATCGTCGAACGCGCCACCGGCAAGGCGTTGAACACGCTGTTCGGCTTCGGCGCGCCCTATGGCGTGCTGACGATGCCGGACACTGGGCTCCTGGTGGCCGACTTCACCGCCGATGCGCTCATCGCGGTCGGGACCGGCGAGAAACCGCCGCGCACCACCGTTGCCACGGGCCTGGGCGGCCCGGTCGGTCTCGCGCGCGGGGCGGGGAACACGGTGTATGTCACCGGCCATACCGACGGCACGGTGTCGCGCGTCGACCTCGGCACCGGTGCGCGCACCGTCGTCGCGAGCGGCTTGTCGTCGCCGGAAGGGCTCGCGGTGCTGCCGGACGGCACGCTGGCCGTGGCCGAAGTGGGCAAAACGCGGCTGTCGATCGTCGACCCGGCCACCGGCACGGTCACGTCCGCCGCTGAAAATCTGCCGGTGGGCTACGATCTGGGCGGCGCGGGACCGGCCCCGGGGCTGCTCACCGGCGTCGCCGCCACGACCGACGGTACGATCTTCGTCACCGGCGACGCCAACAATTCGCTGATCCGGGTGAAGCGGAAGTAAGCGAACTCAATACCCCGCCTTTTCCTCGACCTCGCTGCCTTTGCCGTCGGCGACGCGCCCCGCCACGAGAATCGTGCGCAGGAACGAGCACACCACCTGGCCGCGCTGGTTCTTGGCGGTGGTTTTGAACTTGACGATGCCCTGGCCCGGCCGGCTTTTCGACGGCCGCTTCTCCAGCACCTCGGACTCGGCATAGATGGTGTCGCCGGCGAACACCGGGTTGGGCAGCAGAATGTCGGTCCAGCCCAGGTTGGCGATGGCCTTCTGGCTCATGTCCGACACGCTCATGCCGGTGACGATGGCCACCGTCAGCGTCGACACCACCAGCCGCTGGCCGAATTCGGTGTGTCTGGCGTACTCGGCGTCGTAGTGGATCGGGTGGGTGTTGTTGGTGAGCAGCGTGAACCAGGTGTTGTCGGTCTCGGTGATGGTGCGCCCGGGCCGGTGCTCGTAGGTCGCGCCCAGCTCGAAGTCCTCGTAATAGCGCCCGCCGCGCTCCCGATAACGTTTCTCGCCGACCTTGGCTGCCTCAGCGACCATGGTGTTCTCCCGTACAACGCACGCGCTTGGGGTCGCGCGGCCGACACCCCTCACCCCAGCCCTCTCCCCCTCGGGGAGAGGGGGCGAGCGGAGCGAGCGGGTGAGGGGGCAAAACCCGATCGCTCATTCTTTCGTTACGCCGGCGCCTTGAGCTGCACCGCAAAGCATTCCGCGATCTCGCGGCGGGTGGCGAACCACACGCCGGGTTTGCGCAAGGCGTGCGCGATGAAGCGGCGCAACTGGCCGATGCGGCCCGGCCGGCCGATGATGCGCAGGTGCACGCCCAGCGACATCATTTTCGGCGCGCCGCCATCTCCCGGGGCGCTTTCGGCGTACAGCTCGTCGAAGGTGTCGCACGCGTACTTCAGCCAGGCGTCGGGCGTGTAGGCCGGCGCCATCCACATCTTCATGTCGTTGGTGTCGAGCGCGTAGGGCACGATCACGATTGATTTCCCATCGACCACATCCCAGAATGGCGAGTCGTCGGAGTAGTCGTCCGAGTGGTAGCTGTAACCCTCCTCGATCAGCAGACGGCGCGTGTTCTCCGTCAGCACGTAACGCGACAGCCATCCGTCCGGGCGGCGGCCGCAGGTCCGTGCGATGGACTCCGCGGCCTTGCGGATGAACTCCCGCTCCATGTCCTCTTTCATCCAGTGCTGATGGGCCCAGCGATAGCCGTGGGCGCAGACCTCGTGCCCGCCGGCCACGATCGCCTGCGCCAGCTGGGGCGCGCGTTCCAGGGCCAGCGCCGCCGCCGTGAACGTGGCCTTCACGCCGGTCTGGGTCAGCAGCCGCATCACCCGCGGCGCGCCGGCCTTGATGCCGTACCGGTAATTGCTCTCGTTGCCGAAGTTGCGGCCTTTGGACATCACGACCTGAAGTTCGTCGACCGGGTCCGGGGCGCGGTCGCCGTCGGCGACCATTTCCTCGGCCCCTTCCTCGACGTTGACCACCAGCGAGACTGCCAGCCGCGCGCCATCGGGCCACTTGAAAGACGTCATTGTACTCTGCCTTCAATTTTGTCCCGTCGTCCTGGGACTTGTTCCCAGGACCCAGGGCAACATGACTGTCTCTAGCTCTGGACCCTGGGGACAAGCCCCAGGGTGACAGACTCGTCTAGTGATATTCCTCGCCGCCGGAGACGTTCATCGCCTCGGCGGTGATGTAATCGGCCTGGCCCGAGCACAGGAACGCGCAGGCCTTGGCGATGTCCTCTGGCAGTCCGGTGCGACCCAGGGGAATGCGCGCGCGCATGTCGGCCAGGTACTGATCGACCGACTTGCCCTGGGCCTTGCTCATGAAATCGTTCTGCCAGGCGCCCAGCCCGGTGGTGATGTGGTTGGGGCAGACGGCGTTGACGGTGATCTTGTGCGCAGCCAGCTCGATCGCGGCCACCCGCGTCAGGCCGACCAGACCGTGCTTTGACGACGTGTAGGCGGCGGTATGGCCGAAGCCCGATTTCGCCGCCTGGCTAGCGATGCTGACGATGCGCCCGCCGCCGCCCTGTTTAATCATCTGCCGGGCGGCGTGCTTGATGCCGAAGAAGCAGCCGCGCAGGTTGACGCCCAGCACCGCGTCCCAGTGCTCTTGCGTCGTGTCCACCAACGGCCCGAACAGGTAGCCGATGCCGGCGTTGTTGATCAGGATATCGAGCCGGCCGTAGGTTTTCACCGCGAAGGCGACCAGCGCCTCGACGTCCTTCTCCACCAGCATGTCGCCGGTGAACGCCGCCGCGGCGCCGCCATCGGCCGTGATTTCGTCGACGATCTGCTCCAATTCCGCCTTCTGGCCGACGCCGTGGCGGGGCGCGATGTCGCCCTTCACCACGCCGATGTCGTGCACCACCACCGCCGCGCCGTCGCGCGCCAGGCGCTTGGCGACAGCCTCGCCGATGCCCTTGTGCCGGCCCGCGCCGGTGACGATGGCGACCTTGCCCGCGAACGGTTTCATGGGCGTGCTTTCATGGATGTGAGTCTCCGCCTCGGTCGAAGGTTTCTGCGATAGGCCGAAGTGGCCCCGCGATCAACACCGAAGTGAGGCCGGTGGCATGCGCCCGCAAGCCGGATCGGGTATGACAGGGGTCCATGGACCAGCTCACTCCTTCGTCGCCGCTGTCCGGCGCCGCGCCCGCGCCGCAGCGCGGGTTGTCGCGGCTGCAGCTCGCCCTGTCCAGCGCGCTCGCGCCGTTCGCCATGGTGGTCGCCGCGCCGCTGCTGCCCGAGATGGCGCGCGCGTTCCAGGCCGATGCCGCCGGCATCCAGTACGTGATCTCCGCCTACCTGTTCGGCTTGTTCGTCGCGCAGCTGGTGCTGGGCCCGATCTCCGACCGCTTTGGCCGCCGCGTCGTGCTGATCGGCGGGCTGGTGGTGTACGCGATCACCTCGATCAAGTGCGCGATGGCGCCCACGCTCGGCTTCCTGGTGGCGGCGCGCTTCCTGCAGGCCTGCGGCGCGGCGGCGGTGGCCACCGCCGTGCGTGCCTCGGTGCACGACGTTCACCACGGCGACGAGGCCGCCCGGCGCATGGCGTTCATCGCCGTCGGTCATTCGGTCGCCCACTCTTTGTCGCCGATGATCGGCGGCCTGGCGGGCGAGGCGATGGGCTACGCCGGCATCTTTTTCCTGCTGGCGGGGCTGGGGGTGGCGCTGCTCGCGTGGTCGGTCGCGGCGTTCCCCGAAACCCGCCCGCGCCGCGCGTCCGCGCCGGGGCGGTTCGGCCTCGGCCACGCGCTCGTCACCAGCCTCGCGGTGCTGCGCTCACCGTTGTTTCTGGCCTACACCGCCATCTACGGGCTGACCGGGGCCGGGTTCTTCGCCTTCCTGGCGGTGGGCCCCGAATACTTCGCGCGCAACTTCGCGGTCTCGGGCGCCGCGTTCGGCCTTTACTGGTCGTACATGGCGCTGGCCTTCCTGGTCGGCGCCGCGGCCGGGGCGCGCGCGGTGCGCCGTTTCGGCCGGCGCGCCGCGTTCAACGTGTGTCTCGCGGCCGGCGCGGCCGTCGGCGTCGCGCTGCCGACACTGATTGCCCTTGTCGGCCCATCGCCGCTGGTGATCATCGCGCCGATGGTGCTGCTGTCGGGCCTGCTCGGCGTGAGCTCGCCGCTGGCGCTGTCGGGCGCGGTCGGCGCCCATCCGACCATGGCCGGTACCGCCTCGGGCCTGTGCGGCGCCCTGGCGATGGCGCTGTCGGGCGTGTTCACCATCGTCGGCGGGGTGTTCTACACCGGCGGCGTCTACGCCCTGGTGCTGCCGCTGACGACGACCAGCCTGTTGATGCTCGCCTGCGCCGGCGCGATCGCGCGGCTGGAGCGCCTTAAGCCTCCAGCGCCTTCGCCACCGCCTTCGGATTGCGGGCGATGACCTTCAGGTAGCTTTGCGCCGCCTGGTCGGGCACCCGGCGGCCCTGCTCCCAATCCTGCACCGTGCGCTTGGGGATGCCGAAGCGCTTGGCGAACGACGCTTGGGACAGCTTCAGTGTTTGGCGAAGTCCATGAACGTCAGGCACTTCGATGACATGGGTCCGCCCGCTCGTGGGCAGGCCCTGCATGTATCGCAATGCGCTCTCCATGCTTTCAAGAATATCGCGCTCGAGTCGTGATTTCCGCCGCTTTTTCATGCCGCTTTTCCGATTCACCGAAATTGCACTTTCATCTGCCGCACAATTTCCCGCAATGCGTTGCGGACCTCCGGGCTGATGTCGTCGCGCTGGCTTTTCGCGTAGCCGGTCAGCAAGAAGATCGGCCAATCGGAATCGAAGTGATAGTAAATCACTCGGACGCCGCCGCGCTTGCCTCGCCCCTGGACGCCCCAACGAATCTTTCGGATACCGCCGGTCCCCGGAATCAGTACGCCGGACAGCGGATTCCGCGCAATGAAGGCGATGAACTCAAGCCGATCGGCTTCGGTCCAGTGCCGATCCGCCCATCGCTGGAACGCGTGCTCTTCCCGGACGGTTTGCAGCCGCCGATCCATCCGTTTTTATACCGCATTGCCGTACACACGCAAGCCGCCGCCGGGTGGTCGCGCGCGCCCGCCCTTGCGCGCCGGATGCCGTGGCGCAGGCCGCGCCCGCGCGACGGCCGCCGAACCGGCTTGCCGGGGCGGCGCGCAACGTGGACACTCCCCGCCGGCCGCGCGCGACCAGCGCGCCACGTTCACGGAGGGACCCTGCCATGAAACTCGCTTTGATGCTTGCCGCTGCGGCCCTGTTCGCCGCACCCGCGTTCGCCGCACCCGCGTTCGCCGCCGACGAGATCACCGAGTGCGACCGGCTGGCCGCCCACGGCTCCGATCCGGAACACATCGCCCCGGCCGTCAGCGAAGACGCCATGAACAAAGCCGCCGCCCAGGCCGCCTGCGAGGCCGCGACGCAGAAAGACCCCAACAATCGCCGCCTGCGCTATCAGCTGGGTCGCGCCTACTTCTACGACGGCAAGTTCGCGCAGGCGATGCCGCACCTGGAATTCGCCGCCAACGCCGGCAGCCAGCAGGCGCAGTTCGTGCTGGGCTACATCATCGACAACGGCTACGGCGGCGTCGCCAAGGATCCGTGCAAGGTCGAGGACCTGTGGGTGAAATCGGCCCGCCAGGGCCGCATGGCGGCCCAGGTCAGCTACCCGCACCACGTGGTGCGCGGGCTGTTCAAAGGCTGCACCCAGCAGGCCGACATCGCCGAGATGGAACAATTCATCGCCGGCGCCAAGCCGCAGGCCAGCGGCTATTACGAACAGATGCTGGTGTCGATGATCGCCGAGGAATTCGCGGCCTTTAAGGCCAAACAGAAATAACCGCCGAACAACCGGGGAGACGTTCCATGGGTTCGCTCATGACCACTGCCGCCCTTGCGGCGCTGATGTTCGCCGCCGCGCCCGCGGCCGCGATGACCGCGTGCGACACGCTCGCCTCGCACCCCGAGGACCCCGACAAGGTCGGCCCGGGCGTCGAGCCGGTGGCCGACTTGAAGGCCGCCATCGCCGCGTGCGAGGCCGCGGTCGCCGCCAATCCCAACGACCGCGTGCAGCGCTATCAGTTGGCGCGCGTGCTGTTCTACGACAAGCAGACCGACAAATCGTTGCCGCATCTGCAGTTCGCCGCCGATGCCGGCAGCCAGCAGGCGCAGTTCGTGCTGGGCTACATCACCGACGAGGGCATCCAGGGCGTCAAGAAAGACACCTGCAAGGTCGAGGACCTGTGGGTCAAGTCGGCGCGCCAGGGCCGCTTCGCCGCCCAGGTCAGCTACGCCAACCACGTCATGACCGGTCGGTTCGGAAGCTGCACGCAACACGCGGACGCGGCCGAGATCGCCGGCTTCCTGGAGGCCGCGAAAAAGCAGGCGGGCGGCTTCGGCTACTACGCCGTGGTGTTGGCCGACGTGCTGGCGCGCGATTTCGCGGCCTGGCGCGCGGCCAACGGAAAGTAGCCGGCGATGCGCGACTGCATCATCGCGCTCTTGGCGTGGCTTTGCGCCGCCGCCACGCCGTCGGCCGCCGCCGAACCCACCGCTTGCGACCGGTTGGCGTCGCACCCCGAAGACCCCGACCGCGTCGCGCCGCCGGTGGAAACCACCGACCTCGACTTCGCCACCGCCATCGCCGCCTGCCGCGCCGACAT
>JANRJB010000426.1:0-12017 GCA_033764265.1 Rhodospirillaceae bacterium
CTAGCCCTGATCGCCCCAGCGCTTCGGCGACAGGCCCGGCGCGGGCACGTCGACCGAGGCGCGCTTGGCGTCGAACTCCCACGCGAAGTCGAGGTGGTTGCGCGGCCGGATCAGATGACGGGCGCTTTCGGGCACCAGCGCCATCTGCTCGGAAGTCCATTCGGGCACCGGCTGATAGGGCCGCGCCCAGGCCGGGCGGTAGTCGTACTCCATCATGCCGCGGGTCTCAGCCGTGGTGTTGGGGCCGGTGCCGTGGAACAGGCGCACGGCGAACACGAAGGCGTCGCCCGCGGCGATCGGCGCCACCGCCTCGTCGGCCAGACGGACGTAGCGCCGATAGGGCTGGGCGTCGGCGTGAAAGCAGATGTGCGAGCGCGGCACAATGCGCAGCGCCGAACGGTCGGTGCGGGTGTCGTCCAGGTAGTACAGCACGCGCACGCGCACCGGGCAGCTTTCCAGCCAGCCCGAATAGGTCGAGCCGTAGGGCTGGTAGTCGGTGTGCATGTCCACGGCCGGCGTGCCGGGATGGCTGAGGATGTAGAAGCTGTGCATGAACACCAGGTCGTCGCCCATCAGGTCGCGCAGGAAGGCGAGCGTGGGTTCATGCCCGATCAGGTCCGCCGCCGACTGGGCAAAGGTGTGCGGCGGCACCTTGGCGAACATCGGCGCGTCGGAATAGAACGACGGCCGCATCGGCAGGCCGGCCAGTTCGGATTTCAGGCGCGCGATCTGTCCCGCGGACAGCACATCGGGCAACAGCACGTAGCCTTCGGTCTCGAAGTGGCGGATTTGTTCGGCGCGGCTCATGCCGATGAAGGGCGCGCGCGCGATGATGCGGGCGGGTTCGACGTAGGCCGGCGCGGTGGCGTCCTTGGGCGACATGGCGGCCCTTTCGGATCGTGGGAAACGGGGTTCGCGATCATGCCGCCGGCCCAGGCCGGCTGTCCACGCCGGGATATGAGATTTGTGCTGTCAGGATATGACAGTGCAGGCGCGCGCGATCAGCTCCGCGACCGTATCGGGCTGTTCGACGGCGTAGTAATGGCCGCAGTTCGCGACCGCATGGATCGTGCTGCCGGGCAGACGCCTGGCCAGCGCCTCGGCCCCGGCGCGCGGGCAGGCACGGTCGTCGTCGCCGACGATCAGCGCGATGGGGGCGTTCAAGGTGGCGCCGACCTTGGCCAGGATCGGGCCGAAGTCGGGCCGGCTGGCGTAGCCGTCCAACACCGGCGCCATCAGGCGCGGCAGGTTGCCCAGATGCTCACGCCGCACCCGGTCGACGACCTCGGGCCGGTGCGTGCGGGTCCAGGGACTGAAGTTGCCTTCAACCGCCGGAAAGGTCTGCGCGACGATCTCGGCGATCGGCGCGCCGGACTGCGCGAGCGCGAGCCGGCGCGCGAAAAAGGCGCGATCGATCGGCCGGTTGGGGTCGGGCGCGCCGAGCAGCACCAGACTCGCGACGCGTTCCGGGTGCCGGCTGGCGTAGTTCAGCGCCACCGTCGCGCCCAGCGACCAGCCGCAGAGAACCGCGCGCGCGAGATCCAGGTGATCCATCAGCGCGCCCAGGTCGGCGGCCCAGCGGCCGTGATCGATCGGCGTGTCCGGTCCGGCGGCCGTGGCGCCGAAGCCGCGCTGGTCGTAGGTGACGCAGCGGAAACGCGGCGCCAGTCGGTCGATCACGTCGGCGAAATGATCGCCGCGCGAGCCGCCGCCGTGGATGAACACAATGGCCGGCCCCGCGCCTGCCTCGCGGTAAGCAAAGCGCAGGCCATCGTGCGTGAACGCGCGATCAAGATGCGGCGTCATGGCGCGGCTTCGACGATCATGCCCTCACCAGATGCGAGTTCGACCGATCCCGTCAAGAGCGCGCCGGCGCGCGTTCGCGCCGTCGACAGCACAACGCGGCACGGCGCCGCAGCGGGCAGCGTCCAGGTCGCCGGGCGCGGCCCCAGGTTGAGCGCGACCGTGAGCGCGCGACCTTGCCGCTGGCGTATGTACCACAGCACGTCGCCCTGGTGGCCGACGCTGACTAGATCGCCCAGAGCGAGCGCCGGTTCGGCGCGGCGCAGGGCGAGCACGCGGCGGTACAGGTTGAGCAGCGAGTCCGGATCGGCGCGCTGGGCCGCGACGTTGCGCGCGGCGAAGTCGGCGTTCAGCGGCAGCCACGGCGGCGCGGCCGAAAAACCGCCGTTGGCCGCTGCCGACCAGGGCATCGGCGTGCGCACCGGGTCGCGGCCAAGGCCATATCCGCTCACGTTTTTCTCCCACGGGTCCTGCACGCGGTCGGGCGGGATCGGCACGTCGGACAGACCAAGTTCATCGCCGTAATACATCGTCGGCGTGCCGCGCAATGTGAGCAGCAGCAGCGCTGCTGCCGCCGCCTGGTCGGCGCCCACGCGCGCGGCGATGCGGCTGCGGTCATGATTACCCAGCACCCAGTTGGGCCACGCGCCGGCCGGCACGATCGCATCGTAATCGCGGATCAGCGCGGCCAGCTCCGCCGCGTTCCAGCGTGCGCCGATCAGGTGAAAATTGAACGGCAGATGCATCGAATCATTGTTCGCGCCGTAATACGGTGCGAGGCCCGCCAGCGGCACATAGGCCTCGCTGATCAGCACCCGATCGCCGAACGAATCGGCCAATGTGCGCCAGCGCGGCAACAGCCGGAACAGTTCGGGCCGGTCGGTGGTGTACAGCCGCCGCAAGGCTTGCGTCGGCGGCTGGCCCGGCCGCCAGTCGGGATTGGGCGGGTTGTCGCGCAGGCGTTCGTCCTCGAACAGGTGCTGCACGGTGTCGAGGCGGAAGCCGTCGACGCCCTTGTCGAGCCAGAATCGCATCACCTGTTCGATGGCGTCCTGCACTTGCGGATTGCGCCAGTTGAGGTCGGGCTGCGTGGCCAGAAAGGCGTGGTAGTAGTACTGGCCGGTGACAGCATCGCGCGTCCACGCCGGGCCGCCGAATTCGCTGATCCAGTTGTTGGGCGGGCCGCCGCCGGGCGCGGGGTCAGCCCACACGTACCAATCGCGGCGCGGATTTTGCCGGGCGGCGCGCGCCTGCAAGAACCACGGATGGGCCGTCGACGTGTGGTTGGGCACCAGGTCCATGATCAGCTTGAGTCCGCGGGTGTGGACGGCCGCCAGCAGCCGGTCGAAATCGGCCATGGTGCCGAACAACGGGTCGATGCCGGTGTAGTCCGACACGTCGTAGCCGAAGTCGGCCATTGGCGACGGGTAGACCGGCGACAGCCACACCGCGTCGACACCCAGGTCGACCAGGTGATCGAGCCGCGCCGCGATGCCGTTCAGATCGCCGACGCCGTCGCCGTTCGAGTCCTGGAACGAGCGCGGATAGACCTGATAGACGACGGCGCCGTGCCACCAGGGCGCGGTCATGGCCCGCCCGTGGCGTGTTCGGCCGTGAACGCGGCGATGGCGGCCAGCCAGGGTGCGCGAATGGCATCGGCTTCCATGAACAGCTCGTGCTTGGCGGCGGTGAATTCCTGAACGCGGACGTTGGGCAGACGTGTCGCGGCCCGGCGCAGCGCCGCCGGATCGACGAACCGTTCCTGCCCGGCGATGCCCAACAGAACCGGCGTGCGGATCGCAGCCAGAACTTCCGGCCGGTTCAGCCGGCGGCAGAACGCGAACGCCCCGGCCAGCCAGGCGAACGTGACGCCGTCGATGCGCAGGTCGGGCCGGGCCGCGAACCACGCCCGGCGCAAACCGTCGCGCGCCGGATCGCTGGAGGTGATGCTGTGCGCCACGCCGCGATCCGGGCCCGGCGGCCACATCCGCGTGCCCGGCAGCAGCACGCGCCCGGCGCCCAGCGCGACCGCCGCGCGCGCCAGCCATTCCGCCGGCGCGGCCGGGATCGGCGACGCCAGCGCCAGCATCGGCGCGGACAGGGCCGCCGCAGCGAACAGATCGGGCCGGCCGCGCAGGGCGTGCAACGCGATGGCCGCGCCCATGGAATGGGCCGCCGCTACGCGCGGCAACCGCGCGCCCAACACATGATCCACAAAGCCGATCAGGTCCGCGGCGTCACGGCCATAGTCGCGCGGACCGGGCCGCGACTCATGCGGCGGCGAGCCGCCCTGCCCGCGCCAGTCGAGGCACCACACGTCGGCATCCAAGGCCGTCATGTCGGCCATGGTCTCGAAATATTTCTCGATGAACTCGCTGAACCCGCCGAGCAGCACGACCGCGACGCGCGGCGGCGACGTCGGGCCCAGCCGCGCCCAGCGCAAGATTGCGCCATCGGCGGCCGTGAACTGCCCCCACCCGAGGCCGGGCGGCGGGCGAAAGCGGGGTTCGAGGACCGGCGCACCGGTCATGCGGCCCGCACCGGCCGCGCGCGGCCTAATCCACGTCCTCGCACGACAGGTCGAACTCGTTCAGGCCTTCTTCCAGGTAATCGGCCAACAGTGGCATCGACAACAGGTATTCGGCGGTGCGCTTGGGATGCTCGTCGCGGGCGGTGTCGACCGCCTCGTCCCAGTCGTCGGCGGTGAAGGTGCCGCGACCGATCCACGCCAGCGCCACCAGCTCGAACCGCTCGTCCTCGTTCAGCGCCTTGATGAAGTCCTTCAGCTCCTCGAACTCGGGCGAGCCGGGCGGCGTCGGCACATCCTCCTCCGGCAGATCGTCCTTCATCACGTCGTCGCCGGAATGCTGGCCGGGTTCGTCCTGCAGCTCGTGCACGTCGGCCATGGCCTCGCGCGCCTTGGCGATGACGAAACAGACGTTCTCCAATGCGATGTCCATGCGGGCCCCCGGATTGCTCCCCCTCCCGTGCGCAACACCCGGCGGCGCGGGTCAGCGCATTGGACACAATTCGTCGCGGGCTTTCAATGCCGCGTCGGGAAAATCGGAAAACACGCCATCGACGCCGAGGCCGAAGAACAGGCAGTACTCCGCCGCGGGGTCGCCGCCGTAGGCGGCCGGCAGGAACGGCGCGTCGGAGCGGAAGGTATAGGAATGCACCTTCAGCCCGGCGGCGTGGGCGCGGGCCACGAAGTCGGTCGGCGCAGCGGTGCGGCCGTCGCGGTCCATCGGCACGATATACGCCTTGAACGGCCCGATGCCGGCGGCATAGCGGGCGATGGCGCGCAAGCCGGCGTCGGTCGCCATGTCGCCGTAGGTCAGCGGCGCGCCCGCCAGCTCCTGGTCATATGGCCGCTCGTCCGGTCCGCCCAGCAGCTGGACCAGCGGCACCTGGGTCTCGCCCGCGAGCGCCTGCAGGTTGCCGACCTCGAACGACTGGATGAACACCCCGCCGTCGGCGCGGTTGCGCCCGGCGTCGGAAAGCGCGCGCAGCAACGCCGGCTCGATCGGCAAGCCGATGCCGCGGAAATAGCTGGGGTGCTTGGTCTCGGGATAGACGCCGACCACGCGGCCGCGCGCGGCGCCCTTGCGGTTGGCAAGCTCCAGCACCTCGGCCAGGGTCGGCACCGCGAACTTTCCGTCGTTGGCGCGGCTGCGGCCGGCCACGCGTTCCTTTGCGCGCAGAGTCCTGATCTCGGCCAGGGTGAAGTCCTCGCTGAACCAGCCTTCGGCCGCGCGGCCGTCGATGGTTTTCGCAGCCTTGCGGCCAGGATACTTCGCCGCCACGTCGGTGGTGTCCGACAGTTCGTTCTCGTGCCGGGCGATCGGCACGCCGTCCTTGGTCATCACCAGGTCGGGCTCGATGTAGTCCGCGCCCATATCGATGGCGAGCGCGTAAGCCTCGAGCGTGTGCTCGGGCAGGTGACCGCTCGCGCCGCGATGGGCGATGACGAGGGGCTTGTCGGCCGCCGGCGGCGGGGACGCGGCGCAGGCGGCGAGCGTGAGAGCAATGGCGAGCGGGGCAATACGGCGGACCATGGCCGGTATCATGCCAGAACCGTCGCCCGGCGACAGCGATCGCGACGACGATTTCACGAAGCGGCAACAGAGGCGAGCGAATGGGGTGGAGCCACGAGCCGGTTCAACTCACGAGCACGAGCCAATTCAACGCACGAGGATGATTTCGACGCCGGGCGGGCGCGCGGCGGCCAGTTTGCCGTCGCAGGTCAAGAGGCGGGCCGGGAGCGTCTGGGCCAGGGCAACATATGCGGCGTCGTAGGCGCTGAACGAATCCCTCAGGTCCCAAATCCGCGGCAGCAACACATCGTGTCGATGCCGTTCAAGCGGCAGGTCGGCCAGTAGGCTGACGACCCTCGCCCCATGCGCGTGTGTCATCGCGCCGACGCGAACATGACGCCGGATCACTTGAATCACTTCCACATCGACCAAATGCGGCGCGTGCAGTGTATCGCCGGCGGCAAACGCGATCTCCGCAATGCGCCAGCTGAACGGCCTCTTGAAAAGGAGTTCGACCAACGCCGAAGCGTCGATCACGACCATGAGGCGTCGCGGTTTTCCCGCTCGGCGCGGACGGCCTCGGCCGACGATTCCGGTACGCTCAAGACCGGCGGAAGCGCGGCCAGCCGCGCCTTGAATTCCGCGAGCGTCGGCCGGGCTACCATCGCCCGCGCTTCGCGGATCAAATAGTCAGAGAGGGACATCCCCTCGCCGGTGGCGCGGGCCTTGAGCTGGCGATGCAGCGCGTCCGGCACGTTGCGCAACTGGATCATCTTCGACATGCGCTCCACATTACTAAACATGTGGCGCGCATGTCAACGATGGCGCCGGCCCTCAATGCGCCCTGGCCACATCCTCGGTGGTGACGGTCTTGCGCGAGCCCAAGATGCGGTCGAACTGGCTGCACACCCCGTCGGCCCAGGTGATCTGGGCTAGCGGTGGGCCGACTCGAAGTCGGTCCACTTTTCAGCCGGAATCGCGATGCGGTTGAGCTTTTTCATGTCGAGACTCCCGCCCTGATCGTAGCAGGGGGCGATCGCGTCGACCGGCGCATAGGATTGCGCCCGCTCGTCGATCAGCACAAAGCGATAATCGTGTTCTCCCAGGATGGCGCCCGCCGCCGCGCCGACCGCCGCGTCGGTGCACTCGAGAAGGACGGCCGGCCGCGAGGAACCCAAGATCCCCGTCATTCCGGCCAGGCACTCGGCCTCGAACCCCTCGACATCGATCTTCACAACTCCGACCGAGGCTTTCATCGCCGCATCGGCGTGCGCATCGAGCGCAATGACCTCGACCTCGCGCACCAGTCCCCTGGCGTGCGGGCTGAAACTGCCCCCGGTGGTCAGGTAATCGACGCTGGTCGCGACCGTGAACGGCAGCTTCTGATCGCGCGCGCCGACACCGAATTGAAATGCCCCGTCGGTCGGCCGCCCGTTCGCGCGCAAATTCAGGTTCAGGCGCGCAAAATTCATGAAATGCGGCTCGAATGAAAGCACCCTGAGGTCGGGCCGGACCGCAAGCGCGGCCAAAGTATAGGCGCCGGTGTGGGCGCCGATGTCCAACGCGAACTTGCCGCGCGCGTGTCGCACCAGCCAAAGCCACGCCCTCAGCGCCGCGGGTTCGTAGGCGCCGTTCCAGAAAAATCGCAGCGCGACACCGTCGTCGTTACCGGCCAGGAACATCGCGAACCGGGAATCGCCGGCGCGGCAATCCACCCAATCGAACAATGGCGGCAGCTTCGCGAGTTCGGCGATGCCGAAGTCGTTGGCGGCCGCCATTTGGCGTCGTACTTGGCGCGCGTTTTCGTTGCGAGCTTGGAGATCCATGCGGGCACCCCCGGGCGGCCGGGCTCAACGCGGCTGCGGATGCCGGTCGCGCTTGAACTTGACGGCACCCTTCGCGGTCCAGATGAACTTTGCAGATTCTCCGTTTGGCGACCAGTCGAGGATTTCTTCCGGAGCACTGGCGATGCGCGCCGAAGGCCAATTCCGTTCGATCCAAAGCTTAGCCGCGACAATCGCGACCTGATCGATGAACCACAACTCGCGGCCAGAGGATTCAAAGTATGCGATGTACGACGCGGCGAAATCGGCGAAGGCAAGACCTGCGGCGCTTGGCGACACCGCGAAAAAGCCCGCGCTGACCAGTTGCTGGACCCGGAACTCGGAGCGCCGTTCATGGACCGCGGCGTCGAACGGTTGCAGCGTGGCGAGAGTGCCGCTGAAATCGCCGACGAACAGGGAGTCAATGTCGACGCAAACGATCGGGCGCTTGAGCGTGCGGAGCAGATCCGGCAGTCGCAAGAAGCGCCGAGCCGCGTAAATCCCCTTGGTGCGTCGCTCGAGAGTCTCGGCGGACCAGGTCAGCCGCTCCGCCGGTGCTTCCGGCGCCAGCGATTTGGGGTCGGCCGATCCCGGATCCATCAGGTGCACATGGAAGTCACAGCCCGGCACCTTCGCGATCCCCGACGACACGAAATCGGGCGCATACGTTTGCGCATAGTCGCCGCTGGCGACCGCGAACACCAAGGGCCGGTCAGTCTCGGCGGCCGGGGCCCGCCCGACGAAGCACAGGGGTGGCGGGCGGTGAGCCGGAGGCAGTCCGGCGGCGATGACCGCGTCCTGCTCCGCCAACGACGCCAGATTCAGGGCCGGATGCGGCGTTGAGAATGCATCCTCGATCTTTCCGAGCTTGATCAGAGCCCAGATCCGAATCGCGATGTCGTCCGGCGTGCGCGTGGGCAGCGACAGTAGGCTGTGCAGGGCCGCGAACCGCCGTTCGTCGTCGCCGATCATCGCGTTCAGAATCGCCGTGCGCGCGAAGTAAATGAGATTGCCGGGGTCGCGCTGGCGGGCGTCGTCCAGATGCGTCAGGTGTTCGCGGATTCGGTCGGGCTCGGCCTTGATCAAGGCCTCGCCGAGGCGGAAGCGAATTTCTGCATTTTCGGGAAATCGCGCCGCAAGCGCCCGATAGGTTGCGACGGCAGCCTGCAGGTTGCCTCGCTTTTCCTCAGCGAAGGCAAGCGCCAGCCCCGTCGGAAGGCTGTCGGGGCTTAGGCGGGCGGCAGTGGCGAATGTGGCGGCGGCGGCGGTGTACTCGCGCACATGCAACTGCACTTCGCCAAGATTGGCGAGCGCGTCGAGGTTGGCCGGTTCCGACCGCAACGCGGCCCGAAAACAGTCCATCGCCGGATCATACTCGCCCTGATTGGTCAACAGGACGCCAAGCGCAATCTGGACGCGGGCGCTGGTGGGCTCAAGTTGTGCCGCGCGGCGTAGGTGGCGCTCGGCCAGCGCGGCATCGCCGACGGACGCGTAGGCGCCGGCCAGCTGAAAGTGCGCCGCCGCGTCGCGGGGCTGGGCCGCGACCGTTCGCTTGAGGGCGAGGACCTGTTTGGCCGCTGCGACGGCTTCTGGCGTTGAACTGTCCGTGGTGGCGCGCGACGGCATGACGGCGCCTCGGGCACTGGCGAGAGACGGGTTCCGGCACACTAACCAACTTCAAATTTGCCGTCCAACGCCCTTCACAAGGGGCGCCGGCCCTCAATGCGTCCTGGCCACGTCCTCGGTGGTGACGGTCTTGCGCGATCCCATGATCTTGTCGAAATGCGACCACACGCCCTCGGGGCCGTGCCAGGACCCGCGGGTGGCGGCCTTGGAGTATTCGGTGGCACGGGTCTCGAAGAAGTTGGCGTGCTCGACGCCGTTCAAGATCTGCGTCAGCCACGGCAGCGGGTGGTCCTTGATGTTGTAGACCTGCGGCAGGCCCAGCTGCGACAGCCGCCAGTCGGCGATGTAGCGGATGTAGGACTTGATGTCGTCCGGCGTCATGCCGTTGACCGGGCCGAGGCCGAAGGCCAGTTCGATGAATTTGTCCTCCAGGCCGACCACGGTCTTGGCGCAGTCGACGATGTCGTCCTTGACGCCCTGGGTCAGGCAACCGGTCTCGCGTGCGAAGGCGTGGAACAGCTTGATCATCGCCTCGCAGTGCAGGCTTTCGTCGCGCACCGACCACGAGACGATCTGGCCCATGCCCTTCATTTTGTTCTGGCGCGGGAAGTTGAGCAGCATGGCGAAGCTGGCGAACAGCTGCAGGCCCTCGGTGAAGGCGCCGAACATGGCCAGCGTGCGGGCGATGTCGGCGTGGCTGTCGACGCCGAACTGCTTCATGTAGCTGTGCTTGTCGGCCATCTCCTTGTAGTCGAGGAACGCCGCGAACTCGGTCTCGGGCATGCCGATGGTCTCGAGCAAGAGCGCATAGGCGGCGATGTGGATGGTCTCCATGTTCGAGAACGCCGAGAGCATCATCTTGATCTCGGTCGGCTTGAACACGCGCGCGTAGCGCTCCATGTAGTTGTCGTTCACTTCCACGTCGGACTGCGTGAAGAAGCGGAAGATCTGCGTAAGCAGGTTGCGCTCCTGGTCGGTCAGCCGGCTCGCCCAGTCCTTGCAATCCTCGCCCAGCGGCACTTCCTCGGGCATCCAGTGGATCTGCTGCTGGCGCTTCCAGTAGTCGTGCGCCCACGGATAACGGAACGGCTTGTAGCCGTGGCTGGGCGTGAGCAGACCCGGCAGCGACACCTGCGTCAGAATCGGAGCGGCAGCCTTCGGCGCGATGCTGTTCATGACGGAATCTTTTTGGCTGAATCTATTTCGAGCGGAATCGAATCACGGCGCTGAGATCGGGCTGCGTTTCGGGCGGCGGGCGAACGGCCGGCCGCCCTATTGACAGGCCAGGCACTCGTCGTAGTCGGTGCGATCGGCGGCCAGGGGCTTGGTCGGCCAGGCGCGGGTGTTGTCGGCCTCGACCCCGGCGAAGGCGGCGCGCTGCACCGACTTCGAGCGCAGGTAATATAGGCTTTTCACGCCCGACTCCCACGCCTTCCAGTGCAGCATCATCAGGTCCCACTTGTCGACGTCGGACGGCAGGAAGACGTTGATCGACTGGCCCTGGCAGATGTAGGGCGAACGGTCGGCGGCGAACTCCACCACCCAGCGCTGGTCGATCTCGAACGCGGTCTTGTACACGGCCTTTTCCTCGTCGGTCAGGCCGTTCAGGTGCTGGACCGAGCCTTCGTGCTCGAGGATCGAGTTCCAGGTGGCCGGGTTGTCGAGGCCGCGTTCGGCCAGAATCTGGGTCAGGTAGGGGTTCTTCACCGAGAACGAGCCCGACAGCGTCTTGTGCGTGTAGACGTTGGCCGGAATCGGCTCGATGCATGGGCTGGTGCCGCCGCAGATGATGCTGATCGACGCGGTCGGCGCAATTGCCAGCTTGTGCGAGAAGCGCGCCAGCACGCCGGTATCGGCGGCGTCCGGGCACGGGCCGCGCTCTTCGGCCAACTTCACGGATGCTGCATCGGCAGCGCGGCGGATGTGCTTGAACATCTTGATGTTCCAAGACTTCGCCAGCGCGCTTTCGAACGGGATGCCCTTCATCTGCAGGAAGGAGTGATAGCCCATGATGCCCAGGCCCACGGACCGTTCGCGCATGGCCGAGTACTTGGCGCGCTCCATGGAATCCGGCGCGCGGTCGATGAAGTCCTGCAGCACGTTATCGAGGAAGCGCATGACGTCTTCGATGAACAGTTCTTCGTTGCACCATTCGTCCCACGTCTCGACGTTGAGCGAGGACAGGCAGCACACGGCGGTGCGGTCCACGCCCAGGTGATCGGTGCCGGTGTGCAGCATGATCTCGCTGCACAGGTTGGACGTCGTGACCTTGAGCCCCAAGTCGCGCTGATGCTTGGGCATCTGGCGGTTCACGGTGTCGCCGAAGATCAGGTACGGCTCGCCGGTGTTCAGGCGGTTCTCGAGAATCTTCTGCCACAGCTCGCGGGCGTTGATGGTTTTGCGCACTTCGCCGCTTTTCGGGCTGACCAGATCGAACGGCTTATCGTCGCGCACCGCTTCCATGAAGGCGTCGGTGATGTTGATGCCGTGATGGAGGTTCAGGCTCTTGCGGTTGAAGTCGCCCGAGGGTTTGCGGATTTCGAGGAACTCCTCGATCTCGGGGTGATGCACGTCGAGGTACACCGCAGCCGAGCCGCGGCGCAGCGAACCTTGGGAAATGGCAAGCGTGAGCGAATCCATCACGCGCACGAAGGGAATGATGCCCGACGTATGCCCGCAGTTACGGACCTTTTCGCCGATGGAGCGCACGTTGCCCCAGTAAGTGCCG
>JANRJB010000368.1:0-17821 GCA_033764265.1 Rhodospirillaceae bacterium
GCTTTCTGAATTCGATCGTCCAGGAGCTTTGTGGCTGGATCAGACATTGACGCGATTCAGTGCATTGATGGCCGCTTCCAAGTTATCGCGGCACTCCTTTAGTGAGATTTCAATTTGAAACGAAGGTCCCGCCAATCCAGCGCGGCTGGCCTTATCAGGCGCATGTATGATTAACAAAGCATTCGATAGATGGTCGACCGCTTTAACGAGATACAGAGCGGCTTCTCTGGCAGCACGATCCTGCACGGCAAGTCACTCCAACCTCAGAATTAGCTACCAGATTACACCAGTTTAGACTCAATCCGGCAAGGCGGGGCAGGACGCATTAACCCGGCAGTCGGCTGAAGGCGCCGTAAACCCGGTTGATGAATGCGTCGCGGGCTTTCTTGGCCTCGGCGCGTTCGGCGTCGCTCGGCACGTATTTTTCGATCATCTCGGTGGTGACCGCGCCGTTCTGTGTCAGCAGGCGTTCAATCACGCGCAGCCGCTCGGTCTGCACCCACAGGGCGGCGCCCAGTTCCATGGTCACCGAGGCCAGCGCGTCGATCATCGGGTTGTCGAAGTACACCGGGTTCTTGCCGTCACCCGGATCCATCACCGGCCACGATTGCTTGTTTTCGTCCGCCACACGCGCCTCCCGCTTGATCGAACTGGCTTCCGCGTCCTGTTATGCACATCAAGCGGGGCAAGCGAAAGGCATCGCGTCAGGCCTGCGCCACGCTGCGAATGAGCAGCCGGAGAACGGTGATTCTTCCATTGAAATCATATTGTTAGAGCCCATGTCGGCGACCTTGGCATTTGCCCGGATTGCCGTATACATGCTTCGTCCGCGTCGCCGCAGCGTGAAAGCCCCCGCCGATGATTCCGCGTTATGCCCGCCCCGCGATGACCAAGATCTGGGACGCGGATAACCGGTTCCGCATCTGGTTCGAGATCGAGGCCCATGCCTGCGACGCGCTTGCCGACCTCGGCGTGATTCCCAAGAGCGCGGCCAGGACCATCTGGGACAAGGGTAAGTGGGAGATCGCGCGCATCGACGAGATCGAGCGCGAGACCAAGCACGACGTGATCGCCTTCCTGACCAATCTGGCCGAGCACATCGGCCCCGACGCGCGCTTTCTACACCAGGGCATGACCTCGTCCGACGTGCTCGACACCTGCCTATCGGTGCAGCTGGTGCAGGCCGCCGACATTCTCCTGGCCGACATCGACGCGCTGCTGGCCGCGCTCAAGCGCCGCGCTGCGGAACACAAAATGACTGTATGCATGGGCCGCAGCCATGGCATCCATGCCGAACCGGTCACGCTGGGCCTGAAGTTCGCCAGCTTCTACGCCGAATTCGCGCGCAATCGCACCCGCCTCAAGGCCGCCCGCGACGACATCGGCAGCTGCGCGATTTCCGGCGCGGTCGGCACCTTCGCCAACATCGACCCGCGCGTCGAGGCCCACGTCGCCCGGAAGATGGGCTTGAGCATCGAGCCGATCTCGACCCAGGTGATCCCGCGCGACCGGCATGCCGCCTATTTCGCGACCCTGGGCGTGATCGCCAGCTCGGTCGAACGGGTCGCGACCGAGATTCGCCATCTGCAACGCACCGAAGTGCGTGAGGCTGAGGAGTATTTCTCGCCGGGGCAGAAAGGCTCCTCGGCCATGCCGCATAAACGCAATCCGGTCTTGACCGAGAACCTGACGGGCCTGGCCCGTGTGGTGCGCGGCTATGCACTGCCGGCGATGGAAAACGTGGCGCTGTGGCACGAACGCGATATCTCGCATTCCTCGGTCGAGCGGATCATCGGGCCGGACGCGACCATCACCCTCGACTTCGCGCTCGCGCGCCTGACCGGCGTCATCGACAAGCTGGTGATCTACCCCGACGCGATCGCACGCAACCTCAACATGATGGGCGGGTTGGTGTTCTCACAGCGGGTCCTGCTGGCGCTGACCCAGGCCGGCGTGTCGCGCGAGAATGCTTATGTTTACGTCCAGCGCAATGCCATGAAAGTCTGGAACGAGGGCGGCCAACTGGCCGACCGGCTGAAAGCCGACCCCGACGTGACCGCGAAGCTCAAACCGGCCGCGATCGACGCGCTGTTCGATATGGGCTACCATACCAAACACGTCGACACGATTTTTCGACGTGTCTTTGGCGATAGCTGACCGCTAGTCGACGTAAGCCGCGACGCGAAAACCGATCACGGCGTTGCGGAAATCTGGTATGTCGTCGCGGCCGCGGGCGGCCAAGCGGGCATAGCGCGCCACCGACTCATAGCCGGAACCCTTGATCATGCGCTTGTAGCAGTGTTCGCCGGTGGTGACGGGCGCGGTCGTGCCGGTGGCGCTGTCATGGCTGAACGTCCAGCAGTCGAACACCCACTCCCACACATTGCCGAAAGTATCGTGCAGGCCGAAGGCATTGGCCGGGAACGAGCCGACCGGCGCGGTGAACTCGAACCCGTCGTCGCAGTCATGCGCGTCGACGTGGGCGTGGCGGCGCTTGACCGTGGCGTCGGCGATGTTGGCGTACGTGCAAATCTCGGCGCGGTCGGTACCCCATGGAAAGATGGTCGTGCGGCCGGCGCGATTTGCGTATTCGAACTCGGCTTCCGACGGCAGATAATATGTCCGTCCGCCCTTGGTATTCAGCCAGTTCACGTAAGCGAGCGCGTCGTACCAGGCAACGCATACGACCGGATGATCGTCGGTCTGCGGAAAATTGACCTTGCGCCAAGAGGCCGCGGCATCTTCGGTCCAGGTGCCGGTGAAGGTCCGGCAGGGTTCGGCCAAGCGATGGGTGGTCGCCGCCATGAACGCGGCGAACTGGCCGCGCGTGACCTCGTACTTGCCGAGCGCGAACGGCCGGTCGATGGTGACCCGAACCTGCGGTCCATCCCAGCGCTGGCGGTCGGGTTCGTCGTCGGGCGCACCCATGACGAACGCGCCCGCCGGAAGCACGACCATCTCCGGACACTCGGGGCAGTCGCGGAACGTCTCTTGGCCGGCCGCCGGCGCCGCTGTCAGCGCGACGGCGACCACGATCCAGGCGAGCCGTTCCGGCATGGCTATTTCTTTGGGCTTTCACTCAAGATTTGCTGAGCCGCCCGGTCGTAGGCGACATGCAGCTGCGCGCGCAGATCCTGGTCGCTGACCGCGACGTTAGCGGCCTTGAGGTCCTTGTCGACCTTCGCGAACATATCGTCGTCGCCCGGCTTGTCGAAGTTCGCGGCGACCACTTCTTTCGCGTAAGCCTCGGCCGCGTCACCCGACTTGCCCAGCTTGCCCGCAGCCCATAACCCGAACAGCTTGTCGCGCCGTGACTGCACGCGGAACTGCTGTTCCTGGTCCAACTGGTACTTGCGCTCAAAACCCTTCTCACGATCCTTGAAAGCGTCGCTCATTGGTCCTCTCTGTTGGGTGCGCGGGCAAACAACCCGGGTGTCATACAGATAGGGCTTGCATGGCGCAATCACCACCCTGCCCCCGCCCCTTGGCGGCGGTCGCCATTGACCAATCCGCGACGGTCGGAAATGGTGCGGGCCATGTGCACCGTCGTGACGCTGTTTCGGCCCGGACACCGCTGGCCCCTGATCCTGGGCGCCAACCGTGACGAAGCCGTGACGCGGCCATGGCGCCCGCCCGCCCGGCATTGGCCGGACCGGCCCGACGTAGTCGCCGGCCTGGACGAGCTGGCCGGGGGCACGTGGATGGGCTTGAACGACACGGGTGTGGTTGCGTGCATCCTCAACCGCCACGGCACGTTGGGGCCGCAGGCCGGCAAGCGCAGCCGCGGCGAGCTGGTGCTGGAGGCGCTCGACCATGCCGATGCCGCGGCGGCCGCCGAGGCGTTGGCCCATGTCGATCCCGCGGCGTACCGTCCCTTCAACATGGTGATCGCCGACAATGCCACAGCGTGGTGGTTGGCGTTGCGCCAGGATTCGCGGAGCGTCGCCGCGGAGCCGATTCCCGCGGGCCTGTCGATGTTCACGGCCGGAGACCGCAACGATATGGCCGAGCGGCGCATCGCCGCCTTTCTGCCGCGCTTCGCGGCAGCTGAAGTCCCCGACCCGGAGGCCGGGCGGTGGCAACCCTGGTCGGACCTGTTGGGCCGTCGGGCGGCAACCGAAACGCCCTATCACGGCATGACATTCATGCTGGACAACGGGTTCGGCACGTCGTCGTCGTCCTTGCTCGCCGTGCCGTCCGCCCAGGCCGCGCACGACGACGGGCTTGCGCCGGTCTGGCGGTTCGCGGCCGGCCCGCCTGACTCAGCGCCGTTCAGGCCCATCGATTTAACCGCTCCGACCACCCGAAAATTATCCACAGCCTGACGCCATTTCCCCGCCTTCGGGGGGTCGGCAGGTGCGTCCGGTCGTGTTGTCGGGCGCAATACGTCCTGCTATGACCACCGCTCGGATCGGGCCCCCGCGCCCGCCGACTCGAGGCCCCTGAGCGGCCGGTCCGGTCCGCATGTCTGGCGTGAAAGCATCCCCTCCCATGGCGCGTCGCAAGCAGATTTACGAAGGCAAGGCCAAAGTGCTGTTCGAGGGCCCCGAGCCCGGCACCCTGGTGCAGTACTTCAAGGACGACGCCACGGCGTTCAACAACAAGAAGAAGGGCACGATCACCGGCAAAGGCGTGCTCAACAACCGAATCTCCGAGTACCTGATGACACGCCTCGAGGAGATCGGCATACCAACCCACTTCGTGCGCCGCCTGAACATGCGCGAGCAGCTGGTGAAAGAGGTGGAGATCATCCCGATCGAGGTGGTGATTCGCAACGTCGCCGCCGGCTCGATCGCCGAGCGCTTCGCCATGGCCGAAGGCACCCGCCTGCCGCGTTCGATCGTCGAGTACTATTACAAGAACGATCAGTTGGGCGATCCGCTGGTGTCCGAGGAACACATCACCGGCTTCGGCTGGGCCTCAATCCACGAAATCGACGAAATGCTGAACCTGTCTCTGCGGGTGAACGATTTCCTCACCGGTCTGTTCCTGGGCATTGGCATCCGTTTGGTGGATTTCAAGCTGGAGTACGGCCGGCTCTACCACGACAACGGCGACATGCAGATCGTGCTGGCCGACGAAATCTCGCCCGACAACTGCCGCCTGTGGGACCTGAAAACCAACGAGAAAATGGACAAGGATCGCTTCCGCCGCGACTTGGGACGCATCGAGGAAGCCTACCAGGAGGTGGCACGACGGTTGGGCATCCTGCCCGAGAGTGGACCCACCGACGTCAAGGGCCCCTCGACCATGCAATAGCACTCAGTCCCCGGCACGATCCGGGGATTGAAATTTTGGGAGAGCGACATTGAAAGCCAGAGTCCACATCGTGCTGAAGCCGGGCGTGCTCGACCCGCAAGGCAAGGCGGTCGAACACGCGCTGGCCGGCCTCGGGTTCAAGGGCGTGGCCGACGTGCGCCAGGGCAAATACATCGAGCTGACCCTCAAGACCAAGGACCGCAAGGCCGCCAAGGCCCAGGTCGAGAAGATGTGCAAGACGCTTCTGGCCAACACGGTGGTCGAGAACTACACGGTGGACCTGAGCGAATGAAGGCCGCGGTCATCGTATTTCCCGGCTCCAACCGCGACCGCGACGTCGCGCTGGCCGTGGAACAAAGCTTGGGCAAGCCGCCGGCGATGGTCTGGCATAAAGCCCCCGATTTGCCGAAGGTCGACGTGGTCGTGGTGCCCGGCGGGTTCTCCTACGGCGACTACCTGCGCTGCGGGGCGATGGCCGCCCAATCGCCGATCATGGCCGAGGTCAAGCGTCGCGCCGCCAAGGGCCTGCGCGTCATCGGTATCTGCAACGGCTTTCAGATTCTGACCGAGGCCGGCCTGCTGCCCGGCGTGCTGATGCGCAATCGCGGACTGAAGTTCATCTGCCGCGACGTCCATCTGCGCGTCGAACAGACCCGCAGCGCATTTACGTCGCGCTACCGCAAGGGCGAGGTCATCACGTTCCACGTCGCCCACAACGAGGGCAATTATTTCGCCGACCGTCGCACGCTGCAAACCCTGGAAGACAAGGGCCAGATCGCCTTCCGGTATTGCGACGCCGCCGGCAAGGTTTCCGACGCGGTCAACCCAAACGGCGCGCAGCACAACATCGCCGGCATTTTCAATGGCCGGCGCAACGTCTTGGGGCTGATGCCGCACCCCGAGGTGATGGCCGATCCGCGGTTGGGCTGCACCGACGCGCGGCGCATGTTCGACAGCATGGTGGAGGCCGTGGCGTGAAACCGCGCAAGTCGAAAAAAACCAAGTCGCGCTGGACTCCGGCCGAGATTGCCGCCGCCGGATTGTCGATGGAGGAGTACAGGCGCGCGGTCGAGATCCTGGGCGGACGGGAACCGAACGAGGTGGAAATCGGCGTGTTTGGCGTGATGTGGTCCGAGCACTGTTCCTACAAATCGTCGAAGAAGTGGCTCAAGACCCTGCCGACCAAGGCGCCATGGGTGATTTGCGGACCAGGCGAGAACGCCGGCGTCATCGACATCGGCGACGGCCTGGCGGCCGTCTTCAAGATGGAAAGCCATAACCATCCGTCGTACATCGAGCCCTATCAGGGCGCGGCCACCGGCGTCGGCGGCATTTTGCGCGACGTGTTCACAATGGGCGCGCGGCCGGTCGCGAACATGAACGCGCTGCGCTTTGGCGATCCCAAGCATCCGAAGACCAAGCACCTGATATCCGGCGTGGTGTCGGGCATCGGCGGTTACGGCAACTGCGTCGGCGTGCCGACCGTGGGCGGCGAGGTGAATTTCCATTCGTCGTACAACGGCAACATCCTGGTCAACGCCATGACCGTGGGATTGGCGCGAACCGACAGGATTTTCTATTCGGCGGCGGCCGGCGTCGGCAACTCCGTGGTTTACGTCGGCTCAAAAACCGGTCGCGACGGCATTCACGGCGCCACCATGGCCTCGGCCGAATTCGCCGAGGATTCCGAGGAAAAGCGCCCGACTGTTCAGGTCGGCGACCCGTTCACCGAAAAGCTGCTGATCGAAGCCTGCATGGAGTTGATGGCCACCGACGCCATCGTCGCCATCCAGGACATGGGCGCTGCCGGCCTGACCAGTTCGTCCTTCGAGATGGCTTCGAAGGGCGGCCTCGGCGTGGAACTGAATCTCGACCGGGTACCGCAGCGCGAGGCCGGCATGCAGCCGTTCGAGATCATGCTGTCGGAAAGCCAGGAACGCATGCTGATGATTCTCAAGCCCGGCAAGGAGAAGCTGGCCGAGAAGATCTTCCGCAAGTGGGAGTTGGATTTCGCCGTGATCGGCAAGTTGACCCGCACCGGACGCATGATCCTCAAGCACCACGGCAAGGTGGTGGGCGACCTGCCGATCGACCCGTTGGCGCTGGCCTCACCCGAATACGACCGGCCGTGGACGCCAAGCCCGCGGCAGCCGGTGGTCGCCGCCCACGAGGTGAAAGAGGTCGACTGGCGCGAGGCGCTGAAGACGTTGATGGCCTGCCCCGATCTGGCCAGCCGGCGCTGGGTGTGGGAGCAGTATGACTACACGGTGATGGCCGACACCGTGCAGCGCCCGGGCGGCGACGCCGCCGTGGTGCGTATTCACGGCAGCAATCGCGGACTTGCCATCACCACCGACTGCACGCCGCGCTACGTGAAAGCCGATCCGGTCGAGGGCGGCAAGCAGGCGGTCGCGGAATCCTGGCGGAACCTGACCGCCGTCGGCGCCCGGCCGCTCGCCGTCACCGACAACCTGAACTTCGGCAACCCCGAGAAGCCCGCGATCATGGGCCAGATCGTCGGCGCGATCCAAGGTCTTGGCGAGGCGTGCGCGGGGCTGGGCTTTCCGGTCGTGTCGGGCAACGTCTCGCTCTACAACGAGACCAACGGCCACGCCATTTTACCGACACCGGCGATCGGCGGTGTCGGAGTCATCGACGACCTGGACCGGATGATGACGCTGGCCTTCAAGCGGCCTGGCGAAACGGTCCTCTTGATCGGCCAGCGCGATTTCGCCGGCGGGTGGCTCGGCCAGTCGCTCTACTTGCGCGAAGTCTGCGGTCGCGAAGCGGGCGCGCCGCCGCCGGTCGACATCCAAATGGAAAAAGTTGCGGGCCACGCGGTGCGCGAACTGATCCGTGCCGGTTTGGTGACCGCCTGCCACGATGTGTCCGACGGCGGGCTGCTGGTCGCGGTGACCGAAATGGCGCTTGCCGGGGGGGTCGGCTGCACTTTGACGGACCCCGGCGCGCCGCGCCACGCCCTGTTGTTCGGCGAGGATCAGGGCCGCTATGTCGTCAGCGCGCGTGCCGAACACGCGAAAAAGATCATCGCAGCGGTGGACGAATTGGGCGTGCCGGTGCGGACGATCGGCACGACCGGCGGAACCGCCATCGCCATCGCGGGCGCCGGATCGGTGCCGCTGGCGACGCTCAAGCAGTTGAACGAGGCCTGGTTCCCCACCTATATGGCCTCAGAGCTTTGACGGACCGGAATCTCGCAGGAGACCAGCCATGGCGATGAGCGCGGCGGCGATCGAGGCGATGATCAAGGACGCGTTTCCCGACGCGGAAGTGGCGATCGAAGATCTGCGCGGGGACGGCGACCATTACGCCGCCACCGTCACGTCGGCGGCCTTCAAGGGCAAGTCGCGGGTGCAGCAGCACCAGATGGTCTACGCGGCGCTCAAGGGCAAGATGGGCGGAGAGCTGCACGCCCTCGCCCTGCAGACCAGCGCGCCGGCCTGACCCCGCGCACCCCATGCGACGTTTCGATTATGACCTGATCACGCTCGGCGCCGGTTCGGGCGGCGTGCGGGCCAGCCGTATGGCCGGCCGCTACGGCGCCAAGGTTGCGGTGGTCGAAGCCTCGCGCATCGGCGGCACCTGCGTCATGCGCGGCTGCGTGCCCAAGAAGCTCTTGGTGATCGGCGCCCACTTCGGCGATGCCTTCGAGGACGCCCGCGGCTTCGGCTGGACCGTCGACGGCGCCCGGCACGACTGGCCGGCGATGATCGCCGCCAAGAACCGGGAACTCGACCGGCTCGAAGTGGTGTACCGCAACCTTTTGAAAAACGCCGGTAACGACCTGATCGAGGGCCGCGGCGTGCTGGCCGACGCTCATACGGTCGAAGTGACCGGCCGCCGCCTGACGGCCGAGCGCATTCTGGTGGCGACCGGCGGCTGGCCGGTGATGCCCGACATTCCCGGCCGGGAGCTGATGATCACCTCGAACGAAGCGCTCGACCTGCCGGACCGGCCCGACCGCGTGGTCATCTGGGGCGGCGGTTACATCGCCGTGGAGTTCGCCGGCATCTTTCGCGCACTGGGATCCGAGGTGCATCTGGTCATTCGCTCCGACCGCGTGCTGCGCGGGTTCGATGGCGACGTGCGGACTCATCTGCAAGGCGAACTGGTCAAGAAAGGCATCAAGGTTCACATCCACAGTCGCGTCATCGGCGTCTCCCGGGCGAATGGCGCGTTGACCGCCACATTGGACAACGGCCTTGCCCTGCCGGCCAACGCGGTGCTGTGCGCCACCGGCCGCGCGCCGAATACCGCCGGCCTGGGTCTGGCCGAAGCTGGCGTGGCGTTGAACGAACACGGCGCGGTGGCGGTGGACGACTTCAGCCGGTCGAGCGTGCCGCACATCTTCGCGCTGGGCGACGTCACCGACCGCATCAACCTGACGCCGGTGGCCATCAACGAAGGCCGGATGTTCGCCGAAACCCAGTTCAACAACACGCCGATGCAGATGGACTATACCAACGTCGCCTCGGCGGTGTTCAGCCAGCCGCCGGTCAGCGTGGTCGGCCTGTCGGAAGAAGACGCCCGCGCCGCGGGCCATGACGTGGCCGTGTTCCGCACGTCGTTCAGGCCGATGAAGCACACCCTGTCGGGCCGCGATGAGCGCACCCTGATGAAGCTGGTGGTCGATAAGCCCACCGACCGGGTGTTGGGCTGCCACATGGTGGGTGAGGATGCGCCCGAGATCATCCAGGGCCTAGCGGTGGCGCTGAAGTGCCGGGCGACCAAGGCCCAGTTCGACGCCACCATCGGCATCCACCCCACCGCCGCCGAGGAATTCGTGACCCTGCGCGAGCCGGTCGTCCTTCCGGTACCCGGCGGCGAGAACCGCTGACCCGCGACCTGGCGGCCTCGGGAGCGGATCCAGACCCGCTTCATCTGCACACGGCGACGACCCCTCAAAGAAAAACCCCCGCTCTCGCGAGCGGGGGTTGATCAGGGCCGAAGCCCAAGTCGATGGGAGTGATCAGATTAGGATTACTTCACGCGGCGGCGGAGCGCGCCGACACCGAGCAAGCCAGCACCGAGCAGGAACAGCGCGCCGGGAGCCGGGACGATGTCGCCCGAGAAGGCGAAATCGACGAAGTAGGTACCGAGATGGAACGCATCCTGCGAGGTCAGCGGCGTCATGGTCGTCGGATCAAGAGCATACAGGCGCAGACCATCGATGATGAAGGTTCCACCCAAGGAAATCGAACCAGGTTTGCCGCTACCGAGTGGGCCCGAGGTGTTGTCCCACAAAGTGTCAAGAGCGGTCGAGGTTACTCCAGTCCAGTTGGCGATATCGCTGCCGCCCGGGGTGCAAGCGTTAGAGTCCGAAGGGTTGGAGAGGCCCCATCCGACGCAACGGCGTTCGCCACCCGCCAGCAATGTGCTCCACACAGTCCCCCAGCTGCCACCCTGCACGTGCAAGTCCATCACGAATAGAGTCGGATCGGGGAACAAAGTGTTGTGATTGTGCATGATCGCCGGAGCATCGAAACCGGAGAAGATGCCCAAGAGCGAGTCCGTCTGAACTCCCTGGAACATCAACTCGGCGCCATTGAAGGCTTCGATTTCACCAGGTCGGCCGGTCTGCGGGTTAATACCCGGGAACGGCGGCTCGCAAAGGTGGCCCGCCATGCACGACGACTTGCCGAAGATCGCGGTGTAGCCGAAATCGCCGTAGTCGGCGCCCGGTGAACCGGCCGGAACGGCCAAGCCATCGGTCGCGTTCATATCCCAGCGGACGATTACGACCGCCGAGGCTTGCGACGCGGTGAACGCCACCAGAGCCGCCGCCGTCAATCCAAGAAGTTTCTTCATGTTCATCTCCCATCGTGAAGGTCAGTGAAATCAGTCTCAGGCCTTTATATGCAAACCGCGTGCCAGATTCCATAAACTATTTAATTCCAGATACTTAGTCGAACTGAGCCGGTTTGTGGACCCGCCAATTGTAAAGAATCCTGACACCCCAACGGGCGCGCGACTCCGCCTCCAGTTTCAGAAAATATGCGTTTTATATATATAAATCATATAGTTAAATCAGGCTTACCGCCGATCACTGCAACTGTCAGTTTTCTTTACACCCCCTCGGAGAATCTTACTGGAGGCCGGCCCACGCTGCGATTGCGTCAATAAATCTATATATTACAGTGAAGTGGCCGAATTGTCGGCAGGCACTCGCGATCAGGATTCTTTACACTGGGCCCGGTTCGGGCCGCCTTGGACCCTCTTCGGCAGCCAAAACCGGCGACTTGGGAGCATTTTGGCTCCACCGCCCAAGCTGGCTTTTGCGGAAATGCGGCGTTATATCACCGCGCAGCCCGTATCTTGGGCCAAGCCCCGACAGACAGAGGACAAAATGGCCGCGGCGTTGAAGTGGAACCGCGACAGCTGGCGATCGAAGCCAATCGCGCAGGTGCCAGCCTACCCTGACGCGGCCGCCTTGGCCGCGGCTGAGGCACAGCTGCGCCATTATCCGCCGCTGGTGTTCGCCGGCGAAGCGCGCCGCCTCAAGGCCGCGCTTGGCCGCGTTGCCGCCGGCCAGGCTTTCATGCTCCAAGGCGGGGACTGCGCCGAAAGCTTTGCCGAGTTCCACCCCGACAACATCCGCGACACGTTCCGCGTGCTGCTGCAGATGGCGGTGGTGCTGACCTTCGGCGCGGCCATGCCAATCGTCAAGGTCGGCCGGCTGGCTGGGCAGTTCGCCAAGCCGCGCTCGGCGCCCACCGAAACCATCGATGGCGTGACCTTGCCATCGTACCGGGGCGACATCATCAACGGCATGGATTTCACTACGGCGGCGCGCACGCCCGACCCACAGCGCATGGTGCAGGCCTATAACCAGTCGGCCGCCACCCTGAACCTGCTGCGCGCCTTCGCTCAGGGCGGCTACGCCGACCTGCACAAGGTGCACCAGTGGACGCTGGGTTTCGTCAAGGACGAGGTCCAGATCGAGCGCTACCGACGCTTCGCCGACCGCATCCAGGAAACCCTGGCGTTTATGGAAGCCTGCGGCCTGACCGGCGAAACCGTGCCGCAGATCCGCGAGACCGAATTCTACACCTCGCACGAGGCGCTGTTGTTGCCTTACGAAGAGGCGTTGACGCGCATCGATTCCACTACCGGCCAGTGGTACGCCTGTTCGGCGCACATGATCTGGATCGGCGAACGCACGCGCCAGCTGGACGGTGCGCACGTGGAATACTTCCGCGGCATCAACAATCCGATCGGCCTGAAGGTCGGCCCGACCGCCAAGCCCGAGGACCTGTTGAAACTGTGCGACACGCTGAACCCCGCCAACGAGGCCGGCCGGCTGACGTTCATTACGCGCATGGGCGCTGAACGGCTGTCGGAGCATCTGCCGGTGCTGTTGCGCGCGTTGAAACGCGAGGGTCGCAACATCGTCTGGGTGTGCGACCCGATGCACGCCAATACGGTGAAAAGTGCCACCGGCTACAAGACCCGCGTGTTCGACCGCATCCTGGCCGAGGCGCGCGCGTTCTTCGCCGTGCACGCGGCCGAAGCCTCGCACGCCGGCGGCGTACACTTCGAGCTCACCGGCCGCGACGTCACCGAGTGCGTCGGCGGCGCGACCGCGATCACCGAGGCACGGCTGGGCGATCGCTACCACACCCACTGCGATCCGCGCCTGAACGCCAGCCAGGCGCTCGAACTCGCCTTCCTGATCGCCGAAATGCTGAAGGACGAGCGGGCGCGCCACCTGCAGGAAAAGAAGGCGCACGCCGCGGCCGCGCAATAGCGCCCGGCCGATCATCTCGGAGGTCTGCCCCGTCGCGTCCGGTGGGGCCGCCGTCCGACCCGGTTCTTGACGCGTCCCCATGTCATCTTCGATCTCCATCGCCCTCGCCCAGATCGATCCGACCGTCGGCGACGTGGGCGGAAACCTGGCGCTGATTCGCGCCGAACGCGCCAAAGCCGCCGCCGCCGGCGCCAATGTGGTGGTTTTTCCGGAACTGGCTTTGAGCGGTTATCCGCCCGAGGACCTGGTCTATCGCGTGTCGTTCCTGGACGCGGTTGATCGGGCCGCCCATGAACTGGCCGCCGACACCGCCGATGGCGGACCGGCGATCGTGGTCGGCGCTCCCTGGCGCGGCCAGCGCACACGCGCCGACGGATCGAATCGGCCGCTGGTCTACAACGCGGCGCTGGTCCTGGACGAAGGACGCATCGTCGCTTCCAGGTTCAAGCATCATCTGCCCAATTACGGCGTATTCGACGAACAGCGCGTGTTCGCCTCCGGCCCGCATCCCGGCCCGGTCGTGGTGCGCGGCGTGCGGCTGGGCATCATGGTGTGCGAGGACATGTGGTTCCCCGACGTGGCCGAGACACTGGTGGAGTCCGGCGCTGAAATCCTGGTCGTGATCAACGGCTCGCCGTTCGAACTCGACAAGTACGACGTGCGATTGAACCACGCCGTGGCGCGCGTCGGGGAGACCATTCTGCCGCTGATCTATGTCAACCAGGTTTGCGGCCAGGACGATCTGGTGTTCGACGGCGGATCGTTCGTGCTGAACGCCGATCGCAGCCTGGCGCTGCAATTGCCGTGGTGGCGTGGCGCATTCGCCGTTTCGGCGTGGTCCAAGGTCGGCGACGACACCTGGGCTTGCGCGCCGCAAGCTCCGGCCACGGCGCCCGATCGGCTCGACAACGTCTACAACGCGCTGATGCTGGGCCTGCGCGATTACGTCACTAAGAACAGGTTTCCCGGTGTGGTGCTGGGCTTGTCGGGCGGCATCGACAGCGCGCTGTGCGCAGCCGTCGCCGCCGACGCGCTGGGGCCCGACAAGGTGCATTGCGTGATGATGCCCTCGCCCTACACCAGCCACGAAAGCCTGGAGGACGCTGCCGCCTGCGCGAATTTACTGGGCGCGCGCTACGATATCATCGACATCGGCCCGGCGATGGATGCGTACCGCACGATGCTGGCGCCGCTGTTCGCCGGCACCGCCGCCGATATCACCGAAGAAAATGTCCAGTCGCGCGCACGCGGGCTTGCGCTGATGGCCATTTCCAACAAGTTCGGCAAGATGGTGTTGGCCACCGGCAACAAGAGCGAAATGTCGACCGGCTACGCCACCCTTTACGGCGACATGTGTGGCGGCTACGCGGTCATCAAGGATGTCTACAAGACCATGGTGTTCGCGCTGGCGCGGTGGCGCAATGCGCGCAAACCCGCCGGCGCACTAGGCCCCGACGGCCCGGTGATGCCCGAGCGCGTCATCACCAAGCCGCCAACGGCGGAGCTCAAGCCCAATCAGACCGACCAGGACACACTGCCGCCCTACGACGTGCTGGATGCAATCCTGCACGGACTGATCGACGAGGAACTGGGCGTGGCTGAACTGGCCGCCCGCGGCCACGACCCCGCCACCGTGCGCCGCGTCGACCGGATGCTGCGCGTGGCCGAATATAAGCGCCGCCAGGCGCCGCCGGGCGTGAAGATCACCGGCGTGGCGTTTGGCCGCGACCACCGCTACCCGATCACCAACGGCTTCCGCGAACCGCCCGACATGACACGCGGAGACAGCGCGTGACGGCGGCTTTTCGCTTCGCCCCCAGCCCGACCGGCTACCTGCATATCGGCAACGCCCGACCGGCCGTGATCAACTGGCTGTTCGCGCGAAAGGTCGACGGGCGCTTCGTGCTGCGCATCGACGATACCGACACCGCGCGCAGCAAGCCCGAGTTCACGGCCGCGATCGAGCAGGACTTGGCGTGGCTGGGCCTCGACTGGGACGACAAAATCCATCAGTCCGCGCGACTGGACAGTTATCGCGCGGCTGCCGAGCGCCTCAGGGCGATGGGCTTACTGTATCCCTGTTACGAGACGCCCGACGAGTTGGAGATGAAGCGCAAGCTTCAGCTCAAGGCCGGCAAGCCGCCCTTGTACAAGCGCGCCGATCATCACCTGACCGACGCCGCGCGCGCTGCATTCGAGGCCGACGGCCGGCGCCCGCATTGGCGATTTGCGATCGCGCCGGACGAGATCGCCTGGGACGATCTGGTGCGGGGGCCTTGCGTCTATCACGGCGAGCACCTGACCGACCCGGTGCTCGTGCGCGCCGACGGCACGTTCCTGTATATGATGCCGAGCGTGGTCGACGACATCGACCTCGGCATGACCCATATCGTGCGCGGCGAGGATCACGTCACCAACACCGCGCTGCAGGTGCAGATCTGGCGCGCGCTGACGGGCGCTCCCGTCCCGGCGTTTGCGCATCTGCCGTTGCTGGTTGACGCGGCCGGCAAGGGGTTGTCGAAGCGGTCAGGCTCGCTCGCGCTCAGGGATTTACGCGAGGCGGGCCTCGAATCCATGGCGATCGCGAGCCTCGTGGCCAAGATCGGGTCGTCGGACGCCATCGAGCCGCGCGCGACCATGGCCCAATTGATCGCCGAGTTCGACATTGCCCACTTCGGCCGCGCGACACCCAAGTTCGACCCGCACGATCTCGAGTTCTTGAACGCGAAAGTGCTGCACGAACTGCCATTCGCCGATGCCCGGCCGCGCTTGGCGGCGCTCGGCATCGACGACGCGGCGCTGGCGCGCGTCGGCGACGTGTTCTGGACCGCGGTGCGCGGCAACCTGAAAAAATTCTCCGACGCGGCGGGATGGTGGGCCGTGTGCTTCGGCGCGCACGCGCCCAGCATCGAGGACACCACTTTCGTCGCCGAGGCCCGCACCCTGCTGCCGGACGAGCCGTGGAGCGAGACCACTTGGCACGACTGGACCGAGCGCGTGAAGGCCGCCACCGGACGCAAAGGCAAAGGCTTGTTCCTGCCGTTGCGGTTGGCCCTGACCGGATTGCCGCACGGGCCCGAAATGAAGGCCCTCTTGCCGCTGATCGGTCGCGCGCGGGCCGAAAAACGCCTGATGGGCGTTACGGCGTAGCCTAGTTAACTGACTGATTCGTATAGATTATCTGTACTTCCTGACCTGGCTTGGCGGCCACAGCCGGGCATCCGGCGGCAATGGGCTGAAATTGTCGAACTCGATCAATTTCTGCCGATAGCGGTCCTGATAGTCCCCCACGGCGAGCAGCTCGATATTGGGGTCGTCGAGCGCAATACCGATCTCGTTATAGATGTCGAGATTGGCGAGGTTGGGTCGTGGAATGGTCCCGGCTTCGAAGTCCGACCACATCTGTGCGTACAAATCCTCCAGGCGCGCGACCAGGAGCTTCATGTCGAACAGCACGCACGTTTCGCGCTGGGCGGCGAGCTTGACGCGCAAGGCCTTGAGTTTGTCGGGATGGTTCCCCAGGTCGACGGCCATGGCCACATACGCGCCGGGATCGCGCACGACCAGTTCCGGCAACCCGGCGGCGGTGACCAGACTGCCGCAGACGCGCGAGGCGAAACTGCGGCCGACCAGCGTCAGCACCGGCACGCCGAGCCACAACGCGTCGGACGACGTGGTGTGCGCGCCGTAAGGCGAGGTATCAAGAAACAGATCGGCCAGCGGATAGCGCGCGAGGTGATTGGCGTTGGTCATCTTGGGCGCGAACACCAGCCGCTCGGGGGCGATGCCGTGGTCGGCCATGAGCTGCTTGAGGCGCGCGTTGGTCGTCTCGACGCCCTCCAGCAACCACAACACGCCCTTGGGCACCTGGCGCAGGATCGACATCCAGCGACGCCAGGTGAACGGTGTGATTTTATGCACCCCGTTGAAGCAGCAGAACACGACCGCGTCTTCGGGCAGTTTGGCGTCGGGCCGCGTCGGCCGCGAGTCCGCGATCACCCGTTGACGGTCGTTGGGCTGATAGCACGGCAGCCGCAGCACTTTTTCCGAGTAATATATCTCGTGGGACTCGGGGATGATGAAGCCGTCGGCGACGAGATAGTCGTGATAGGGGCTGGCCATTGTGCCGGGATAACCCAGCCAGTTCACGATCACCGGGGCGGGGCGCATCGACAACATCTTGGTGCGCGCGCCGTTGGTGTAGCCGTTGAGGTCGACCAGGATGTCGATGCCGTCGGCGACGATGCGTTCGGCGGCCTGTTCGTCGGTCATGCCGGCGATGTCGCACCAGTGGTCGCCCGCCGACCGGATGCGCCGCTGCATCGCATCTTCGGGCAGCGTGTTGCAGTAATAGAGGAACACCTCGACCTTGGCGCGGTCGTGCAGTTCGTAAACCTGGGGGGTCAGAAATCCAACCGCGTGTTCGCGCAGGTCCGACGACAGGTAGCCGATTTTCAGCCGCGCGCCGCGCGACTTCGACAGGGTCAGCCGGCGGCGGGCGTGCATGTCGGCGAACGACCGGCTCGGTCGCCCGACAGCGTTGACGTTGTAGTGATGGGCATTGGCAAGCTGCAAGAGCGGGTCGTCGGTGTGGGCGGCCAGCGACAAGGCCGAGATGCCCCTCAGCAGCTGTTCCTTCGACAGGCCCGGCCACGGCGCGATGGCGGGCCACTTGCACTGGCGCTGCCGCAGGCTGATCCAGTGCTGGATGACGTCGAGCTGGTCGGGTTTGATGTCGAGGCCGAAGCGCAGCGCCTCTTCGGCTTTCTCGTCGATGAACACCTGCTCCAGCAC
>JANRJB010000010.1:0-15306 GCA_033764265.1 Rhodospirillaceae bacterium
CGCGCATCGCCCACATCAAGGCCAAGGAAGCCGCCCAGGCGGCCGGCCTGAAGGGCGCGCTGACCGAAGGCTCGGTGGCGGCGTCAGACGCGTTCTTCCCGTTCCCCGACGGCCTGCTGGCCACGGTCGAAGCGGGCGCGACGGCGGTGATCCAGCCGGGCGGGTCGATCCGCGACGACGACGTGATCAAGGCCGCCGACGAGAAGGGTCTGGCGATGGTGTTCACCGGAATGCGGCATTTCAGGCATTAGCCGGACCAATTATCCGCGATGGCGCGCTCGACCGCCTTGGGGTTGTGCGCGATCACTTTCAGCAGCACGCGCGCGGCGTTGTCGGGCACGCGGCGGCCGTGCTCCCAGTCGCGGATGATCGCCGGCGGCAGCTGAAACCGCTTGGCGACGGTGTGCTGCGTCAGCCCGAGATCGGCGCGAATGCCTTGCACGTCGGGAATATCAACATGATGGATGCGCGCGCCCGTGATTTCGCCGCGCGCGAACGCCAAGGCTTGTCGGGCGCCTCTAATGATCTTGCTTGCCATGGTCAGTTTCCCTTCGGTCGGAATGCGCGCTTGATTCTCGAGGCCGGCGTTCAGCCGCCGCCCTGCGCCGGCTCCTTGACCCCGCGCAGCAGCCAGAAGCCGGCGACGAAGAAGATCATCACGGTCGCGAGGCCCCAGCGTTGGCTGCCGCTGGCCGCCGTCGCCCAACCGACCGCGAGCGGTCCCAAGAACGAGATCGCCTTGCCGGTCACGGCGAACAGCCCGAACATCTCGCCACGCGCATCGGGCGGGGACAGGCGCGCCATCAGCGTGCGGCTGGCGGCCTGCACCGGTCCGAAGAACGCGCTGAGCGCCAGCGCGCCGGCCCAGAACCAGGTCTTGTCGGGCGCGGCCAGCACCACGCAGCCCAAGCCGATGATCGCCACCAGCGCCGCCTGGATCGTGCGCTTGGAACCGACGCGGTCGTCGATCCAGCCGAAGGCCGCGGCGCCCAAACCGGCGCTGACGTTGAGCGCGATGCCAAGCTGGATGACCTCGCCGATCTCCATGCCGAAGGTGCCGGCGGCGTAGATGCCGCCGAAGGCGAAGATCGTGTTGACGCCGTCGTTGTACAGCATGCGCGCCACCAGGAAGCGCATGACGTTGGGCTGGCGTCGCGCGCTGCGGAAGGTTTCCGCCAGCTGCTTGAGGCCATCGCGCGCGGCCTTGAGCGGCGCGATGCGCCGGCCGGGCGCATCGCCCACCGCCAGGAACAACGGCAGGGCGAACACCACCACCCAGGCGGCGACCAACAGGGCGGTCGCCCGCACCGGCTCGGCGGCGTCGGGGTTCAGGCCCAACGGCGGCGGGCTGGCCTGGATCAGGCCGAACAGCGCGGCCACCAGGCACAGCAGGCCGCCCAGGTAGCCCACGCCCCAGGCCCAGCCGGAGACGCGGCCGATGGCGGCGGGCCCTGCCACGCCCGGCAGCATGGCGTTGTAGAACACCTGGCCGACCTCGAAGCCGACGTTGGCGATCACCACCAGCGCGAGCGCGTATAGCACGAAGCCGGCATTGGGTTCGGCGAACCACAACAACGCGGTCGCCGCCGCCATCACGCCGGTGAACGCCGCGACCCAGGGCTTGCGCGGTCCGGTCTGGTCGGCGATGGCGCCGACCACCGGGCTGACCAGGGCGATGATCAGCGCCGACAGGCTTTGCGCCGTGCCCCACCAGGCGGTGCCGAGCTCGGGCGTCGGTGCGATCGCCTGGGTGAAGTAGGTGGCGAACACGAAGGTGACGATGACGGTGACGTAGCCGGAGTTGGCGAAGTCGAACAGGCACCAGGCGGCGATGGCGCGCTTTTCGCGGGGGGTCGCGGCGGCCGGGGCGATCATGGCGCGTGCTCCAATGCGGCGTTGATGCGCGCCACCACCGCCACGGCCGCGCGGCCGGCGGCGGCGGGCACGGGATTGGACCCGCCGCGGCAGGCGGCCACGAAGGCGGCCAGTTGCGCGTCCAGCGCATCGCGCGCATCTACCGCGATGGGCACGCTGCCGCGCCACGCCTGGCGGGCGGCGTAGTCGAAACGCCACTTCATGCCGCCGGCGGTCAAGGTCAGCTCGCGCACCTTGTTCTGCGCCGCACGGTCCGCGCTCAGATGGGCCGTGGTGCCGTCGGCAAACCGCAGTACCGCGCTCACGCGTTCGGCCGATTCGCGCAGGCCGGCCACATCGACCGGCGCGCTGCGCTTCAGCATCAGTATGATGTCGATATCGTGGATCATCAGGTCGGCGACCACGTCGATGCCCGGCGCGCGGCCCGGCGGCGGGTTATGCCGGCGCGCGGAGATCTCCGCCGCCGGCGCCGCGCCAATTTCCCGGGCCAGCGCAACGACCGCGGGATTGAAGCGTTCGATGTGGCCGACCTGAACGATCGCGCCGCCGGCCTGCGCGGCCTGGGCGATGGCCTCGCATTCGTCCGCAGCGGTCGCGAGCGGTTTTTCGATCAGGCAGTGTACGCCCCGGCGCAGCAGGGCGGTCGCCACCTCGGCATGAGTGGCCGGCGGCGTGGCCACGATCGCGGCATCCACGCAGCCGGCCAGCGCGGCCACATCGGCGACCGCCGCGCACAGGTATTCGCCGGCCACGGCAGCCGCACGGTCGGGATGAATGTCGTAGACCGCCGCCAGCGACGCGCCCGGCCCGCGGCTCACGGCGCGCACGTGGTTCAGGCCCATGGGCCCCAGCCCGACCACGCCCACGCGCAAATCGCCGGTCGCGAGGGGCGGCGCGCTCACGCCACCGCCCGGCGCACGGCCGCGGCCACGCGCTCCTGGTCGGGCGCGTTCAGGTAGGGATGCATCGGCAGGCTGACGCACTCCCGCGCCAGCCGTTCGGTGACGGGTAAGTCGCCGACGGCGCGTGGGAACTGGCGATAGGCCGGCTGCACGTGAATCGGCTTGGGATAAAACACGCTGGTGGGGATTTTTTCCGCGGCCAGCGCGGCGACGATGCGGTCGCGCGCGGGCGAGCGCACCGTGTACTGCGCCCAGACCGAGCGGGCGTGCGCGGCCACACGCGGCGTGATCACCGCACCGGCCAATAACGCATCGTAGCGCGCGGCGATGTCCTGGCGCGCGCGGCACTCGTCGTCAAAAATTTCCAGCTTCTCGATCAGGACAGCGGCTTGAATGGTGTCCAGCCGCGCAGTCAGGCCGATGCAGACATTGTCGTTGCGATCGCGTCCCTGGCCATGCACGCGGATCTGCCTCAGCCGCGCGGCCAGGGCGTCGTCGTCGGTGAACACCGCGCCGCCGTCGCCGTAACAGCCGAGCGGTTTCGACGGATAAAAGCTGGTGGCGGTCACCTCGGCCAAAGCGCCGGCCCTGCGGTTCTTGTAGGAAGCGCCGTAACTCTGGGCGGCATCGGCCAGCACGCGGCAGCCGTGCGCCGCGGCCACATCGCCCAGCGCGTCGTAGTCGGCCGGCTGGCCGAACAGATCGACCGGAATAACTACCGCCGGGCGCAAACCTGCCGCGCGCGCCGCCGCGATGCCGCGGGCCAGGCTTTCGGCGGTGATGTTGAAAGTGTCGGCGTCGACATCCACAAACACCGGCGTCGCGCCCGCCAGGACCGCCACCTCGGCGGTGGCGGTGAAGGTGAACGACGGCACCAGCACCGCGTCGCCGGAGCCGATGCCCCAGGCCATCAGCGGCATCAGCAGCGCGTCGGTGCCGCTGGAGCAGCTGACCGCGTGCCGCGTGCCGCAGTGGGCGGCCAGTCGGCTCTCCAGTTCGGCCACCTCCGGGCCCATCACGAAAGCGCCGTGGGCCAGCACGCGCGCGATGGCGGCGGAAACCGCGGGTTCAATGCGGCGGCGCTGGGCGGCCAGGTCGATGAAAGCGATCGGAGCGGTGATGTTCGGCGAGGCCGGATCGGCGGCGGTATCGCGCATCGCGGGAAAACCTTGCAACCGGCGCCGGCTTGCGCCGATCGGCCGTTCTCGCGAAACTAGCCTGCGGCTATTCCCCTGGCAATGCGACCCCCCGGTATCGCCGCCCGTGGCGCCGCGTGCAACGCGCCCCGGTTCGGCGTAGTTTCTGCCCTCCATGCGCGACTCCACCGACCCTGCCACCGCCGCCGCCGATGCCGCGGCGACCCCGACGCCCGCCGTCCCGCCGCAGTCCGGGCGACGGATTCTCGGCCGCCTGATGCGCGAGGCGATGTGGCCCCACGCCGGCGCGTTCGTGGCCGCGGGGGTGTGCATGGTGCTGGTGGCGGTGTCCACCGCCGCGCTTGCCTGGCTGATGGACCCGGTGGTCAATCGGGTATTCGTCGACCGGCGCGCCGATCTGCTGTGGCCGGTGGGCCTGGCGGTGTTCGCCTGCTTCGCCGTCAAGGGCGTGGCGGCCTACGCCCAGACCGTGCTGATGATGCGCACCGGCCAGACCATCCTGACCGAGTTGCAGAACCGCCTGTTCGCCCACATGCTGGCGATGGACCTGGCGTTCTTCGCCCGCCACAAGACCGGCGCGCTGATCTCGCGGCTGACCACCGACATCGCCGCCCTGCGCCAGGCGGTGTCCACCGCCGTCACCGCCGTCGGCCGCGAGGCGCTGTCGGTGATCTTCCTGATCGGCGTGATGTTCTATCAGGACTGGCTGTTGGCCACGGTTGCCTTCGTCGCTTTTCCGCCGGCGGTGATCGGCGTGACCGGCCTTGGCCGCCGCTTGCGCAAGGTCACCGCCAACACCCAGGCCCAGACCGGCGCTTTCATGACGCTGGTGGAGCAGAGTTTCGTCGGCGTGCGCGTGATCAAGGCCTACGGGCTCGAGGCCTACGAGGCCACCCGCGCCGGCGAGCTGACCGCGAAGCTGCGCGAGCTGATCATCGGCGCCGAGCGCATCAAGGCGATCTCGAGCCCGCTGATGGAAACCCTGGGTGGCGTCGCGGTCACCGTCATCATCGTCTACGGCGGCTGGCGGGTGATCGAGGGCGTGACGTCCGCCGGCGCGTTCTTCTCGTTCATCACCGCGCTGTTGATGGCGTATCGGCCGATGAAGGCGCTCGCCAACGCCAACGCCCAGGTGCAGGAAGGCCTGGCCGGCGCCGAACGGCTGTTCGCGGTCCTCGACACCCGGCCCGCCATCGCCGATGGGCCCGACGCCGCGCCGCTGGCCGATCCACGCGGCGACATCGTCTTTGATCACGTCTCGTTTTCTTACGGTCCGGGCCAGCCGGCGCTGCGCGGGTTGTCGTTCGCCGCCGCGGCCGGCAAGACCACCGCGCTGGTCGGTCCCTCGGGCGCCGGCAAGACCACGGTATTCAACCTGCTGATGCGCTTCTACGAGGCCGAGGCCGGCGCGGTGACCATCGGCGGGCAGGAGATCGGCCGCGTCGCCATGGCGTCGCTGCGGCAGTCCATCGCTTTCGTCGGTCAGGACGTGGTGCTGTTCGACGACAGCGCGCGCGCAAACATTCGCTACGGGCGTCCTGGCGCGTCCGACGCCGAGGTCGAGGGCGCAGCGCGCGCCGCCGGCGCCCACGATTTCATCGCCGCGTTGCCCCAGGGCTACGACACGTTGGTCGGCGAACGCGGCCAGGCGTTGTCGGGCGGGCAGCGCCAGCGCATTGCCATCGCCCGGGCGCTGCTCAAGAACGCGCCGATCCTGCTGCTCGACGAAGCCACCAGCGCGCTCGATGCCGAGACCGAGCGCCAGGTGCAGGACGCGCTGGAACGCCTGATGGCCGGGCGCACCACGCTTGTGATCGCCCATCGGCTCTCCACCGTGGCGCGCGCCGACCGGATCTGCGTGATCGATCGCGGCCGCTGCGTCGACGCGGGCTCCCACGACGACCTGATGGCCCGCGGCGGGCTCTATCAGCGGCTCTACGAACTCCAGTTCGCCGAGCGCGCGCCATGACCGCTGTGTCAACGCTCAGCGCCGACCAGTTGTTCGACCGGGCCGTGCAGCTCTACCAGTCGGGCGACCGCGCCGGCGCGGGCAAGATCGCCGCCGACCTGGTCGCGGCCCATCCGGCGCACGGCGACGGCCTGAACCTGGCCGCCATCCTGGCCCAGGATGCGCGCAATCTGGCCGACGCCGAGGCCCTGATCCGCCGCGCGGTGGCGGCCCAGCCCGGCAACCCGATCTACCTCAACACGCTGGGTACCACGCTGCTCGCCCAGGGCCGCACCGACGAGGCCATCGCCGCGCTTGCGCCGGCCGCCGCGGCCGCGCCGCAAGAGGCTGAAATCCTGTTCAACCTGGCCAATGCCTACCGCGATGCCGGCCAGGGGCCCGAGGCGGCGGCAGCCTATCAAAAGGTCCTCGCGCTCAAGCCCGGGCACCTGGGCGCTTACAACAACCTGGCCCTGATGCTCAAGGCGGGCGGCGATGTCGAAAGCGCGGTCACCGTGCTGATCGAGGCGATCGCCTTCGCCCCCAAGGCGGCGGAGCTGCGCTTCAACCTGGGCAACGCCCTGCACGCCGCCGGGCGGCTGGATGCGGCGGCTCAGGCGTACCGGCGCGCGCTGGACCTGAAGCCCGATCACGTGCAGGCCATGGTCAATCTGGGCGTGGTGCTGGCCGAGCAGCACGATACGACCGGCGCCGAACAGCTGTTCCGCCAGGCCATCGCCCGCGATCCGACGCTGTCGCAGGCCTACGTCGGGTTGGCCGATCTGGTCGACGACGGCAGCCTGGACGCGGTCGCCCACCGCCGCGCGGTGTTGGCCCTGCGCCCCGATCTGCCGGCGATCTGGTCCAGCCTGTTGATGTGCCTGCACTACGCCGACAAGCCCACACGCGCCGAGATCGCCGCCGAGCATCGCGCCTTCGGCCGCCAGTTCGGGCGCACCTTCGACGCCGCGCATCCGCCGGCATATGCCGCGCGGCCGGTGGACTTCACGGCCGGGCGCAAGCTTAGGCTTGGCGTGATGTCGGGCGACTTTCGCTTCCACGCGATGCTGTTTTTCGCCCTGCCGGTGTTCGAGGCGCGCGACAAAAGCCAGTGGGACCTCACCTGTTATTCCACCACCGCGCGCCCCGACGACCACACCCGCACCTGGCGCGCCGACGCCGACCGCTGGCGCGACGTGCGCCATCTGTCCGCAGGCGACCTGGCCGAACTGATCGTGCGCGACGGCATCGACGTGCTGATCGACCTGTCGGGCCACGCGCCGCACAACCGGCTGCCGGCCTTCGCGCTCAAACCCGCGCCGCTGCAGGTGGCCTGGGGCGATTACGTGAACACCCGCGGGCTCGCGGCCATCGACGTGCTGCTCGGCGATCCGGTCCACACGCCCGTCGCCGACGACGGCCTGTACGTGGAAAAGGTCGTGCGCCTGCCGCGCGACTATGTCTGCTACCGCCCGCCCGCCTACACCCCGCCGGTGGCCGGCAGCCCGTGCGCCTCCACCGGCGTGTTCACCTTCGGCTGCTTCAGCGAGGTCACCAAGATCGGCCCCAGCGCCGCCAAGCAGTGGGCCGCGGTGCTGAAGGCGCTGCCGGCCGCGCGCATGCTGTTCAATAATTATCTGTTCGCCGACGGCGCGCGTCAGGGCCGGGTCATCAGCCTGTTCATGGACCAGGGCATCGATCCCGAGCGCATCGTGTTCGCCGCCGGCGGGCCGCACGCCGAGTTCCTGGCCCAGTACGCCCAGGTTGACGCCATTCTCGATACCGCACCCTACTCCGGCGGGCTGACGACCTGCGAGGCGCTGGTGATGGGCGTGCCGGTGCTGACCGTGACCGGCGATCGCTTCTGCGGCCGTCACGCCAGCGCGCACCTGATCAACGGCGGCTACCCCGACGGCGTGTGCGGCAGCCTCGACGAACTGGTCGAACAGGCCCGCGCGCTCGCGGCCACGCCGCCCACGGCGATGTCGGCCCAGCGCCGCGCCTTGCGCGCGGCCGTCCTCGCCTCGCCGCTGTGCGACGTGCGGGGCTTCGCGCGCGATTTCTACGCCGTGCTGCGCGCGGAGTGGGATAAAGTCAGCGAACGTAAGGCCTGAACCAGCGCCCCGCGCCGTACACTCACTACCACCCCGAGATTTCGGCCCGCGGCCGGCCGATCAGCCGACGGCGAGCGTCGGAATGGCCGCAATTTGGGCGCGCTTGGATTTGCTCAAGCGCTCCAAATCGTAGCGCGACTGAAGATTCAGCCAAAGCTCCGGTCCGTTGCCGCAAAGCTTACCCAGTCGCAACGCCATTTCCGGCGTCACCGGCGCGCGCTCGGTCAAAATCGCATGCAAGGTCTGACGCGAGACGCCGAGATGGCGCGCGATTTCGACGCGCGAACGCGCCAACGCCGGCAGAACGTCTTCGCGAAGCAGTTCTCCGGGATGCATTGGTGGAAGTCCGCGCGCGGCTGATTTCTTGCTCATCAATGATAATCCTCAAGATCGACATCAATCGCGTCGGCGGCGTCCCAACCAAAAGTAATTCGCCAGTTGCCCGTGACTCTGACCGACCAGCGCCGCTCGCCGTGCAATCCGTGAAAAAAGTAGCCCGGCAGATTCATGTTTTCCGGGCGCGCTGCCGCGTCCAACGCAACCAGAATGCGCCTTACTCGTGAGGTATTCTGCACGCTCAAACCGCTGGCTTTTCCGGTCTGGAAGTACGCGCGAAGCGCCTTGCTGCGGAAGCCGCGAATCACGACCGGAAGATGGGGCGGGATCGCCGCGGCGTCAAGTATGACTTTACGTGTGCCACAGAGGTACCGGCCGTGCGCCGCTTTACCCCGCGCTCAGCGCGCTCAGCTGTCGGTTGGCGACCGTGAGCATGGCCAGGCTCACCGTCTCGGCGCCGCGGATCTCGCCCAGCACCTGGTCGAAGCGGTCGACCGGCGCCTTGTTGGCCGCCGCCCAGGCCTCGATCGCTTTGTCGCCGGCCAGCTTCCTGGCCTTGCCCAGGGTCAGGATCAGTTGCGTCAGCTTGGTCTGGTGGGCGTACAGCTCCTCGACCGCGGCCGAAACGGCCAGGCGCTCCCAGTGGCTGGTGCGCGCCAGGTCCTCGGTCGAGCGCCGCAGGTCGCCCATGCCGAAGCGCTGGCCGACCAGGAAGTACATCCTGGCCACCTGCGGCACCGGCTGCTTGAGCGCTTCCGACAGCCGCCAGACGTCGTTGGCCGCGGCGATGCGGAACAACAGAGCCACGTCGAGCGCGGTGTCGGCCGGCACGCCCTTGGCCTTGTAGGCGTCGGCGGCGCGGTTGACGTAGCCGGCCACCTCGTCCGACCACATGCCGCGGTAGTCCTTCTTGAACACGTCGACCACCGGCTTGAGCTTGGCGACGGTGGCGGAAATGTCCATCGGCGCCGGCACATTGCGCAACAGCCACAGCGCGCTGCGCTCGATCATGCGGTTGATCTCGATGAACATGTCGCTCTGCACGTCGGCCGGCACCTTGGCGTCCAGCGCCTCGATCTTGCGCCACACCTCGCGCAGGCCGTAGGCGATGCGCGTGACGATGTAGGCGCGCGCCACGTCCACCGGCCCCAGGCCCGAGCGGTCCATCAGCGTGGTCAGGAACTGCGGGCCGACGCGGTTGACGAAGCTGTTTGTGACGCCGGTGGCGACGATCTCGCGGCGCAGTTTGTGCTTGCGCACGGCGTCCGGGTACTTCTTCTGGATCGGCTTGGGGAAGTAGGCGAACAGGTCCTCTTCCGAGACCGGATCGTCGGGCAGGTCGCTCGCGATCAGCCGCTCGTACAGCCACATCTTGCCGTAGGGCAGGAACACCGCGATCTCGGGCCGGGTCAGCCCCTTGCCGGCGGCGATTCGCTCGGCCAGTTCCTCGTCGTCGGGCAGGTATTCGATGGCGCGGTTCAAGAGGCCGTCGCGCTCGAACACCTTCATGGTGCGGTTCTGGGCGTCCAGCAACTCGGTGGCCCGGCGCTCGAGCAGCGAAATGGTCTGCGACTGCTGGTAATTGTCGCGCAGCACCAGCTCGGCCACTTCGTCGGTCATCTCGGCCAAAAGCTTGTTGCGGTTCGGCAGGGTCAGCTTGCCGGTCTGCATCAGGCCGTTAAGCAGGATCTTGATGTTGACCTCGTGGTCCGAGCAATCGACGCCGGCGGAATTGTCGATGGCGTCGGTGTTCAGCCGAACCCCCTTCATCGCCGCCTCGATCCGCCCCCGCTGCGTCATGCCCAGGTTGGCGCCCTCGCCGATCACTTTCGCGCGCAGCTCTGCGCCGTTGATGCGGATGGCGTCGTTGGCCTTGTCGGACACGTCGGCATGGGACTCGGCGGCCGACTTCACGAAGGTACCGATGCCGCCGAAGAACATCAGGTCGACCGGCATGCGCAGAATGGCGTTCATGATCTCGGTCGGGCTGGCCTCGGCCTTGGTCAGGCCCAGCATCGCCTTGATCTCGGGGCTCAGTTTGATCGACTTGGCCGACCGCTCGAACACCCCGCCGCCCTTGGAGATCAGCTTGGCATCGTAGTCGGTCCACGACGAGCGCGGCAGCTTGAACATCCGGTCGCGCTCGGCCCAGCTTTTCGCGGCGTCGGGCTCGGGGTCGATGAAAATGTGCAGGTGGTTGAACGCGGCCTTGAGCCGGATGTGCTTGGACAACAGCATGCCGTTGCCGAACACGTCGCCCGACATGTCGCCGACGCCGGCGCAGGTGAAGTCCTGCGCCTGGCAGTCCACGTTCATCTCGCGGAAGTGGCGCTTGACGCACTCCCAGGCGCCGCGGGCGGTGATGCCCATCACTTTATGATCGTAGCCGGCCGACCCGCCCGAGGCATAGGCGTCGCCCAGCCAGAATTTGTAATCGGCGGAAACGGCGTTGGCGATGTCGGAAAAGGTCGCTGTGCCCTTGTCGGCTGCGACCACCAGATAGGGGTCGTCGGCGTCCTTGCGCACCACGCTGGCCGGCGGAACGATCTGGTTGTCGATGACGTTGTCGGTGATGTCGAGCAGGCCACGCTGCAGGTATTGGTAGCAGGCGATGCCCTCTTTCTGGACCGCCTCGCGGCCCAGGGCGGGCGGCGGCGGATTCTTCACCACGAAGCCGCCCTTCGATCCGGTCGGCACGATCACGGCGTTCTTGACCATCTGCGCCTTGACCAGGCCCAGGATCTCGGCGCGGAAGTCCTCGCGCCGGTCGGACCAGCGGATGCCGCCGCGCGCCACCTTGCCGCCGCGCAGGTGAATGCCCTCCATGCGCGGCGAGTAGACGAACACCTCGACGTTCATCCGGGGCAGCGGCAAGTCCTCGATCCGCCGGCTGTCGAGCTTGATCGACAGGTACGGCTTGTGCGCGCCGTTCGCGTCCTTCTGGAAGTAGTTGGTGCGCAGGCTGCAGTCGATCAGGTTGAGGTAGCGGCGCAGGATGCGGTCCTCGTCCGCGTTGGTCACGCCGTCCAGGTCGGCGGCGATGGCGGCGCGCAGATCCTCGACCTTCTTCGCCGTCGCCTTGGCCTTGGCGCCGGTGTTCAGCCCCGGGTCGAAGCTCAACAGGAACAGGTCGGCCAGCTTGCGGGCGATGCCGGCATGGGCCGCGATCGCCGTTTCGATGTAGCTCTGCGAGAACGGGAAGGCGACCTGGCGCAGATACTTTGCGTAAGCCCGCAGGATCGTCACCTCGCGCCAGGGGAATCCGGTGAAAGCGACCAGGCGGTTGAAGCCGTCGCTTTCCATCTCGCCGGACCACACCTTGTCGAAAGCCTCCTCGACCGGCGCGGCGAAGCGCTCGATGTCGAAGGCGCCGCCGCCGGCCACCGTCATCTGGAAATCGTGCAGCCACACCGACGCACGGCCCTGGGTGCCGCCGCCCGCGCCGGTCGGCGTGATCTGGTGCGGATTCTCGCTCAACACCTTGAAGCCCATGTTCTCGAAGATGGGGATCATCTCCGACAGGGCCAGCGTGGCGCCGATGCTGTAGAGCTTGATGCCCACGGCGGACTCGGGATTGCCGTCCTTCACGGCCTGCGGCCGGTAGACGCGGATGCCGACTTTCTTCTGATCCAGGCAGGCCAGCACGAACCGCGCGTCGGCCACGCCGTCCTCGGCGACAAAGGCGTGGCGATAGCCGGGCGGGAAGGCGTGGGCGAACAGGTTGGCCAGCCGCGCGCCTTCGGCCTCGCCGTGACGGGCGACAAAGGCCTCGCGCAAATCGTCGGACCAGGCGCGGCTCGCGCGCGCGATCCGGGCTTCCAGCGCCTTCATGTCCACCGCCGGCAGCTTGCCGGGCCTGGTGGCGATGATGAAATGGATGCGCGCCAGCGCCGCGTCGGTCACTTGCGTGAAGTACGACGACAGCCGCCCGTCGAACGCCTTCGTCAGAATGTCGCCGACCGCCAGCCGCAGCTGGGTGTCGTAGCGGTCGCGCGGTACGTACACCAGGCACGACACGAAGCGTTCGAAGCGGTCGGTGCGCACGAACACCGCCGTGCGCGCGCGCTCCTGCAGGTGAAGCAGGCCCAGCCCGACCTCGAGCAGCTGGTCGTCGGAGCTTTCGAACAGCTCGTCGCGCGGCAGGTTCTCCATGATATTCTGCAGCCGCTTGCCGTCGTGGCTGTGCTTGCGGAAGCCCACGCGCGCCCGAATGCGGTCGATCTTGCGGCGCAGCACCGGCACGAAGCTCGGGCTGTTGGTATAGACGTCGGCGGTGAACAGGCCGGCGAACAGATGCACGCCGGTCACCTTGCCTTGGTCGTTGAAAATCTTCACCGCCACCACGTCGTAGTGCACGCGGCGATGCACGGTGGCGCGCTGGTTGGCTTTCACGATCAACAGCGACGCCGCGCCGGTCAGGAACGCATCGAACTGCGCCGGCACCGGCGCGCCGTCGGCCAGCCCGTCGAAGATGTTGATCTGCGCCTTGGTCAGCACGCCCAGGCTCTCGGCCTGCGCGATCCTCAGCACGCGCTTGCCGCCCGCGGTATCCAGTCCCAGGCGGCGATAGCCCAGGAAGGTGTAGTGGTCGTCGTGCAGCCAGCGCAGGAAGTCGCCGATCTCGGCGGCCTGCTCGGCGTCGATACCGGGCGATGGCCCGTCGAACTCGGCCGCCAAACGCCCGGCGGCGCGGCGCATGGCCTGCCAGTCGCGCACCGCCAGTCGCACGTCGCCCAGAACCGAGGTCACGGTATCGGTGATACGCTCGGCCATGTCGGAGTCGGCCAGTTCGCCGATCTCGATATGCATGACCGACTCGTTGGCGCCGCCGCTGTCGTCGGGCTCGCAAAGCCTTTTCAGTTTGCCCGCCGCGTCGCGCTCGACCGTGACGATGGGGTGGATCACCAGCTGCGCCGGCTCCTCGATGCGCTCCAGCTCGGCGGTGACCGAGTCAACCAGGAACGGCATGTCGTCGGTGACGATCTCGACCACCGTGCGCCCTGGCGCGCCGGCCTGATCGCCGGCGGTCACGCGGACGATGGACCGTTGGGGGGCGCGCGACTGCAAGGCGCTCCACAGCCGGCCGGCGGCGTTGGCTAGGTCGTCGGGCGTGCGCGCCTTCAGGTCGTCGGGCGGGCTGTTGGCGTACAGCTGCGCGATGAAGCGCTTCAATTCGGCGGCTTCGGCGCCCGTGGCTTTCTTGCCCGCGGCGTCCTGCGCGGCCTTGATGATCTCGGCGATGCCGCGATTGGCTGGCTGGCCCATGAACCGTCCCCCCACTGCCGGCCCGTGCGACCGGCGCCGGCGGCGCCTGCGCGCCGCCGTGTTCAAGCCAGCAAGGCTAGCATAGTCAGCACGTTAGGGCAGTGGACGGAACGTCGCGCCGATGTTTTGGGTGCAGCGCAACATAAAGGTTTGCGCGCGCGTCACACCGTGATGGTGCGCTGCCCGGTGTCGTTGATCTGCTCGCCGCCGTCGGCGGTCAGCAGCGTCAAATCCTCCAGGTGATGCGACCCGCCGGCGCCGGCTTCCAGCAGCGGGCAATCCACGCTCAGGGTGTAGCCCTTCTCCAGCACGATGTCCTCGCGCCGGGGCAGGCCCGCGCTGCCGTCGGCGTCGTCGTGGTACAGGCCCACGCTGTGCGGCGTGAAGGAAATGTTATAATCCACGCCCATCTTCTTCAGCGTCTCCTTGCCGCGGGCGCGCACCTCGGAAAACTTCACGCCGGGGCGGATGATCTCGCGTATCGAATCCCAGGCGGCGGCGGCCGCGGCGGTCACCTTCTTCATGTTGGCGGGCGGCTCGCCGATGAACACCGAGCGGGCGTAGTCGCCGTGATAGCCCATGTACTCGCTCACGCAGTCGATCGAAAAACATTGGCCGTCGCGGAAAGTGGCGGCGTAGGTCGGCGAACTGACGCGGTTGATCACCATGAACACCCCGCGCATGCCGCGGCGCGCGGCGGCGGCGAAGTAGGCCGCGCGCAGGTCGCGCACATCGCCGCCGGCGCGCACGGTCTGCACCGCTTCCAGCGCCGCGGCGGCATTGTTCTGCGCGGCCTGGCGCATCAGCGCGATCTCCACGTCCGACTTGACCGGGCGGATGCGGCGCAGCGCGTCGTCGGCGTCGACGATGGCGGCCTTGGGCGCGGCCTCGGCCACCGTGCGCCACACCGGCGGCACGTCCACCGCGATGCGTCCGTTGGCCACGCCCAGGTCGGTCAGCGCCTTGCGCACGGCGAACATCAGGCTCGCCTGGGCCGCGCGCTGGGCCTGCGCGCTCATCAGCGCCGCGGCGCGGAAACGCTCGATCTCGTCCAATGGCGCTTCGCCGCGGTCGCGGAACGGTTCGCCCGGAAGGGCCGCCGGCTCGGCCTCGCCCACCACCGGCGCGTCGTTCGCCGGCGCGGTGAACAGATAGACCGGATAGTCGGCATGCCGGTGATCCTGGGCGATGGTGTAGTAATAGGCGAAGGCGTGCGCCACCAGCGCCAGGCGCTGATCCTGCCGCCGGGTGATGATGGCGTACGACCCCGGCGCGTGGCCCATGCGCGTGGCCGACAGGTCGAGCCCGGTGGCGTGATAGAAGTTCACGCCCGATCCGACCACGATCGCGTCCAGCCCCAGCTCGGTCATGATCTTCTCGGCCTGGGCGAAATTGATGCGCGGGCCCACGATCGGCGCGGGCACGTCCACGGCGGTGACGGGGGCGGTGACTGGGGTCACGGCTGAGGTCGCGGCCACGGCGGGGGGCGCGGCCAACAGGCCGGAACCGGTTGCGATCAATGCGGCGCGGCGGTCGAGCATGTCCCAATCTCCAGGCACGATGGCGAAGCGAGGAGTGTGGACCCGTCCCGGAAAAAACAAAATACGACAGTCCGTGCTCGCGGTAGCACGCAAGCCGGGGACTGTTGCACGAAACCGGAATCGGAAAATGGAGCGGGCGAAGGGATTCGAACCCTCGACCCCAACCTT
>JANRJB010000011.1:0-12697 GCA_033764265.1 Rhodospirillaceae bacterium
ATAGCCAGACATAGCCAGCTTAACTCCAGCGCCGAACGCGTTGAAGGTGCGCATCGTTCAAGGGCGCCGGCGGCAAGCTGATCCTGTATCACGGCTGGGACGACATGGAGATCCCGCCCGGCCTGTCGTTGGACTATTACCAGACGGCGGTGAACACCATGGGCGGCCTCGACGCCACGCGCGAATTCTTCCGCCTGTTCATGGTGCCGGGCATGGCCCACTGCCGGCGCGGGCCGGGGGCGGATGCGTTCGATCCGGTCGCCGCGCTGGAAGCCTGGGTCGAGCGCGGCGAGGCTCCCGACTTCATCATGGCGCACAAGACGGTCAAGCCGCAGCCCTACAACGGCCTACCGCGGCTGCGCTTCCCGCTGCCGCGCGCCGACTACACCTGGTCGCGGCCGATCTACGCCTGGCCCGACGTGGCGGCCTTCACCGGCCAAGGCGACTGGCAGGACCCGGCCACCTGGGTCGGGCGGCGGTAACGTTCCCAGTTATAACGCCTTGCGTTATATAACGCCGCGCGTTACGATTGGCTCATGATCAAGAGTTTCGCTGACCGCGAGACGCGATCGATCTGGGACGGTGTCGGCAGTCAAAGGCTCGCCCATGACATGCAACCAGCGGCCCTGAAAAAGTTGCGCATGCTGAACCGGGCTCAATCGTTGACCGACCTGATGAACCCTCCCGGCAACCGCCTGGAAAGGCTCAAGGGGGATCGGGCCGGGCAATACAGCATCCGCATTAATCAGCAGTGGCGCGTATGCTTTCAATGGAGCGATGGCCACGCTTACGCCGTGGAGGTTGTCGACTATCATGCCTAGGAAGAACCTGCTGCCAAACCCGCATCCGGGCGAGATTCTCAGCGAGGAGTTTCTGAAGCCTCTGAATCTCAGCCAGAATGCGCTCGCGCGGGCGATCCGCGTGCCGCCGCGGCGGATCAACGAAATCGTGCTCGGCAAGCGCGCCGTCACCGCCGACACGGATTTGCGCCTGGCGCGTTATTTCCGCATGTCGAATGGCTTCTTTCTCGGCCTGCAGGCCGATTTCGACCTGATGGAGCGGCTGCGCCAGATCGGCCCCGAGTTGAAGTCGATCAAGCCCAAGGCGGCGTGATCGCCTTCCTGTCTGTTCCGCTGGACGGCGCGCCCCGGCTCCGGGGTATGCTTGGCCCCGGCGCGCGCGGCGATCCCCGCCCGCGGCGCGGGGAGGTCTCATGAAAAACTGTCTCGTCGTGTTGGCGCTGCTGCCCGCTGTGGCCTGGGCGCAGGCGCCGACGCCTGCGCCGGCGGTCCCGGCGTCCGGCATGACGAAAGAGGAGATTCAGAAAAAGATCGAGTGGGTGCGCGAGGTGCAGGCCCAGGGCTTCGAGTTCTGGTACCGCATCGCCAACATGCCCGACAGCGCCGCCTTCCGGCAGCCGCAGGACTGGTACAACCCGATGGCGCTGGTCGACGGCGGCTTGCGGCCCTACCTGCCGGTCGCGGGCCCTGACGAAGCACCGACCATCGACCCCAAGGCCATCGCGGCGGCGCGCGATTATGCCATGGCGCGGGAAACGCAGGCCTTCATCGTCTACCATCGCGGCAAGATCCGTGCCCAATCGTACATGGACGGCTACACCGACACCTCGGCGATCAGCTCGCATTCCTGGGTGAAAACGCTGCACGGCATCCTGGCGGGTTTCGCCGTCACCGACGGCGCCATCCAAAGCCTCGACCAGCCGATCGGCACCTGGATCACCGAGTGGAAGGACGATCCACGCGGCGCCATCACCGTGCGCCAGGTGCTGCACAACACCACGGGACTGGAAGAACCCGACCTGCGCGAGACCGACCCGACCAAGAGCCTCGGCCTGCAGCTGGTCGAAGGCACCGACATGGTCGCGACCGTGCTGGCCCATAAGCTCGCCGATCCGCCGGGCACGGCATTCTCGCACAACAACGTCAACACCCAGCTGTTGGGCATGATCCTGCACCGCGCCACCGGCGTGCCGTTCGACAAGTACCTGTCCCAGAAGCTGTGGCGGCCGGTCGGTGCGCAGCGCGGCGCGCTTCGGCGCGACCGCAATTACGGCGGCAACATCGTCTCGTACTGCTGCTTCCTGTCCGCGCCGTCGGACTGGATGCGCGTGGCGCACTTGTTGTTGAAAGACGGCCTGCTGCCCGACGGCACGCGTCTGTTGCCGGACGGCTGGGTGGCGGAGATGAAAACGGCCTCGGCCCAGAACCCCAACTACGGCCTGCACATCTGGGTCGACGGCGCGTACCAGAAGTACCGCAAGTACATGCCCGATCTGCCCGACCAGTTCGCCAACATCCATTCCGAGCCGTTCGCGGTGGACGACATGTTCTACTTCGACGGTGGCGGCAAAGTGCGCATCTGGATGAGCCCGAAGCTCGATCTGATCGTGCTGCGCATGGGCTTTCCGCCGCCGCGCGACGCCGGCTTCGACGAGGCGTTCATGCCCAACGCCATCATTCGCGGGATCAAGGGATAGCAATTGGGGAGGCGGCTCATGACTTCGGTCCATCGGCGCGGCGCGTTGGCGACGGGTCTGGCGGCGGGCGTATCCGCTTTGGCCGCGCCGGCGCGCGCCGCCGGCTTCGATTTCGACCTGAGCAAGACCGTCGACGTCTACCGCGCCTACACGCGCATGCGGGGCGGCGGCGACGGCGTGATGGGCTTGTGGTGGTACACCGGCAACGTCTGGATGCAGACGCCGGACCAGTTGGCCAAGCTTGTCCTCAACATCGACGGCTTCAGTTTCCAGAAGCTGACCATGCAGCCCGACGGCTCGATGATCCAGCTGATGTCGGAGGCCGGCTACTTCAAGAACCCCGCCACCGGCGCCATCGCCGACACCTGGACCAACCCCTACAACGGCGAGACCTGCAGGCCGCGGCACTACAAGTCGATGCAGACCATCGTCGCCACGCCCGACGGCGGTTTGCGGGGCAAGGAGGACGGCCGCATGAGCCAGCGCGAGTTCGAAGGCACCATCGGCCCGGCGGCGGTGAACGGCGACGGCCTGTGGATCCCGGAGAATTTCGCCACCAAGTTCATGATCCCCAAACGCGCCAACGTCGATCCGCTGGAGGACGTGGGCGACAGTTTGAACGCCACCTCGCTGGCCACCTTCGCCGCCCGGCTGTCGGACGTGCAGAACAAGGACCTCGCGTTCGTGCCCTGCACGCTTAATTTTCAGACCATGAACGGCTGGCTGCCGTGGATGCGCATGGGCCGCGCCCCGGGCTGGCAGTCGTGGCAGCTTTACGGCCACAAGGTCGCGAGCGTCGACGCCATTCAACCCGCGCTGCGCGCCCGCTTCGAGAAAGACTATCCCGGCTGGCTGGCCAATCCCGGCATCTGAACTCGAAAGGACTCGTTCATGCGCCTCTCCCGACGCGCCGCGCTCGCGGTATCCACCGTTGCCATCGCGGCCTCGCCGGTGCGCGCCGCCGCCAAGGCGTTCGATGCGCGCGACCCCGCCAACCTGCTCAAGGCCTATGCGCGCATGCGCGGCGGACAGGATGGCGAGCTGGCACTGTGGTACTACACCGCCAATGCCTGGGCGAAGCCCGCCGACGACGTGGCGCGCATCGTCTTTCGCGTCAACGGACTGACCTTTCAGCGCCTGACGCTGCGCGCCGACGGCGGTATCGACCAGAAGATGGCCGGCCGGGGATTCTACGGTGACGCCGTCACCAACGCGCCGCTCGATACCTGGACCAATCCCTTCAACGGCGAAACGGGCACGCCGCCGCACGTGAAGTCGCTGGCGCTGCAGACCGTGCAGCCGGGCGGCCAGCTGGTCCTGGCCGGCGAGGAAACCAACCGCGCCTATTTCGATGGCCGCATCGCCGACCATACCGTCAGCGGCGACACGATTTGGCTCACCGAGAACTTCGTCGGCCGCGGCCGCGCCGAACCCGGCCGCACGGCGTCGACCTCGTCGTCGCTGTCGACCTTCACGGCCAAGATCGCCGACGTGGAGAACGCCGATCTGGAGTTCGTGCCCTGCTACCTGAACTATCAGAGCCTCGGATCATGGCCGGCATGGATGAAAATGGGCGACCGCCCCGGCCAATTGTCGTGGCAGACCTGGGGCCACAAGGTGACGGGCCCGGCCGACGGCCCCAAGGCGCTGCGGGAGTGGATCGAGGCGCGCTATCCCGGTTTCCTCGCCGACCCGGGAATCTAGACCCATGCCGACACGTCGCGACCTGTTGGCCGATGCCGCGCTGGCCGCGGCGGTCGGCGCGTTGCTGTCGCCGTCGTTCGCCGCCGCGTTAAACGCGCCACCGCTCGCCACCCGCCGCGCGTTCTTCCGCATCCGTGCGGCCACCGATGCCCGCACCGTGTTCTGGTACACCCAGGGTGTGAAGTACCTGTTGACCACCGACGATCTCGCGGTCGTTCCCCTGCACCAGTTCGGCATGATCTCGGCCCTGCGCACCGACCGTGGCGACATGCTGGATGATGCGGGCGCGACCGTGCTGCTGCGCACGCTGGAAGGCGGCATGGGCCTCGATCTGGACACGGGCGCGTTGGCCAAGGATTTCGTCAATCCATTGACCGGGGAGCGTGAGCCGATCGCCACGTCTGCGGCGCGGCCGCTGGCCTATGCCTTCGACGGCCAGGGCCGGCACGGCTTCGGCGCCGACGACCCGCGCCGGGCGGCGAGTTCGATCTCCGGCACCCTGCACGCGCGTTCCATGATCGGCCCCGCGGGCGCCCATGGGGCGGCGGTGGAGGAGATTTTCGCGATCACCGCGAAGACCGCAGCGGGTGAAACCCGCACCCTGCGCGAGCTCAACACCTACATCACCGATGCCGACGATGACGGCGGTTCGTCCGCGCCGGCGGTACGCAAGCGCATGGTGGTGTTGCGCAACTGGACCGGAGGTGGCAACCGCCCGGCGCTTTCGGTGTCCACTTACGAGGGCCGCAAGTTCGCCACGCTGGACGAGGCGCTGGCTGCCGCCGGCCCCGAGCGCGTGGCCGCGGCGCAGCCCGAGTTCGTACGCCAGGCGCGGGGTTTTTGAGCTAACGATCTTTCGGGTCGAGCGCGTCGCGCAGCTCCATCCTCCGCGCGCGCTGCCGGGAATCGTCGCCGCGCAAGACGCGTCGTGTGGGGGACCTGCTGCCCGAGGAACGCCACGCACAGCAGCCGAACTCTCGGCTTGCAATTGATACGGGTGACCCGTATAGTCTTTGATGATGCGGATCGATTTCGACCCCGCCAAAGACAAGGCGAATCTCGCGAAGCACGGCATTACTTTGGCTGCGGCTCGGGAGTTTTTCGAGTCGCCGACGATCTCCGAAGTCGATAGCCGAGTCGATTACGGCGAGAGGCGCGTCATTGCCTATGGCGTGATCGCATTTCGCGTCTATTGCTGCGTATATACCGATCGCGGTGACGTAAGGCGGGTTATTTCGCTCCGAAAGGCAAATCATGACGAGACGGAAACCTACTTCGAGGGAATTGGGTCCCGATGATGCGCCCTACCTTACCCGCGCCGCGTTTCGCCAACGGCTTGCGTCCGGAAAGATGCGCGTCGAGGAAAACGGCGGGAACTGGGCGAAGGTGGCCCGCGCACGCGTTCAAATGACACAGGCTGAATTCGCGGCTGCTTTTAATCTCAACCTGCGCACGGTGCAGGACTGGGAACAGGGCCGTTACAAGCCCGACCAGATCGCAATGAATTACTTGCGACTGATCATTCGGGCCCCCGACGTGGTCCGCAAGGCGTTGAGTAAAGCCGCCTGAACCTAACGATCCTTCGGGTCGAGCGCGTCGCGCAGGCCGTCGCCGATGAAGTTGAAGCAGAACAGCGTGATCGCCAGGAACGTGGCGGGAATCAGCAGCAACCAGGGCGTGGTCTGCACCGAATTGGCGCCGCGGGAGATCAGCGCGCCCCAGCTGGTCAGCGGTTCCTGCACGCCCAGCCCCAGGAAGCTCAGGTAGCTCTCGACCAGGATGTTGGTCGGCACCAGCAGCGTGACATACACGATCACCGGCCCAATCACGTTGGGGATGATGTGCCGGCGGATGATGGCGCCCGAGCCTAGGCCGGCGGCGATGGCGGCCTCGACGAACTCCTTGCGCTTCACCGACAGCGTCTGTCCGCGCACGATGCGCGCCATGGTCAGCCATTCGACGCAGCCGATCGCCAGGAACACCAGGTAGATGTTCCGGCCGAACACGGTGACCAGGATGATGATGAAGAACAGCAGCGGCAGGGCGTAGAGCACGTCGACAAAGCGCATCATCAGCTGGTCGGCGCGGCCGCCCAGGTAGCCGGCGGTGGCGCCATAGATCACGCCGATGACCAGCGCGACCAGCGTGGTCATCACGCCGATCGCGAGCGAGACCTGAGCGCCAGACCAGGTCAGCACCCACATGTCGCGGCCGGTGTCGTCGGTGCCAAACCAGCGGCTGCCTTCCAGGCTCGGCGCCGTGCCGATGGCGTCCCACGCCAGCTCGTCGATGGCGTAGGGGCTCATGCGCGGACCGACGATGGACATCACCGCGATGACGATCAGCGCCGCCACGCTGGCCATGGCCGCGCGGTTCTTGGCGAAGCGCCGGGCGGCGTCGGCCCACGGCGAGCGGCCGCGCAACAGCGCGGCGGCCTCCATCATCTGCACCTGCGCGTCGCGTTGAGCCCTGAAGAACGCCATGGCGACGCCGATCCTACCTGCCGGTCTTCACGCGCGGGTCGAGCAGGCCGTACAGCAGGTCGACGATCAGGTTCATCAGAATCACCGCCAGCGCGAACACCACGACGATGCCGAGCACGGTCGGGTAGTCGCGGTTGATGGCGCCCTGGATGAAGAACCGGCCCATGCCCGGCAGCTGGAAGATGGTTTCCACCACCACCGCGCCGGTGACCACGTTGGCCACCGCCGGTCCCAGGTAGCTCACCACCGGCAAAAGCGCCGCCGGTAGGGTGTGGCCCATCACCACGCGGCCGCGCGACATGCCCTTGGCGCGGGCGGTGCGCACGTAGTTTTGGCGCAACACCTCGATCATCGCCGCGCGCGTCAGCCGGGCGATGATGGCGATCTGCGGCAGGGCCAGCGCAATCACCGGCAGGATGTAGGGCGTGATCGGCGCCAGCGTCGGCACGGCGCGGGCCAGCGCGCCGCCGGGCTCGAGCGTGGCGATCGGCAGCCAGCGCAGGATCACGCCGAAGATCAGCGTGAGCAACGGCGCCATGACGAAGCTGGGCACCGCAACGCCGGTCATGGCCACGCCCATCACGCCGTAGTCGACTGCGCTGTTCTGCCGCAGCGCGGCTATCACGCCGAGCACACCGCCGATCGCCGCGGCGATCAACAGCGCCGCTACACCTAGCCGCACGCTGACCGGCAGGCCGGTCGCGATCAGCTGGGTCACGGTCTGGTCGGGATAGATGATCGACGGGCCGAAGTCGCCACGCGCGAGCTTGCCCAGGTAAAGCACATATTGCTCGGGCACCGGCCGGTCGAGGCTGTAGGCCGCCTGGAGATTGCGCAGGACCTGCGGTTCCAGGTTGGCGTCGGCGTCGAACGGCCCGCCGGGTGCCGCGTGCATCAGGAAGAACGACGCGGTGATGATCAGGAACAGCGTCGGCACAGCGATCGCCAGCCGGCGTAGGGCAAAGGCGGTCATGGCTGGAAGCCTGCCCCCACCGCCGCCGTCAGCCGGCCGGGCGGTTGATGCGCAGGTAGCGTGCCTGGTTGACGTTGCGCGGGTTGTCGATCCAACCCTCGACGTACTGGTGCACCAGGCGGCGGGCGGCGTAGTAGTAGATCGGCATGATGGCGTAATCGTTCATCAGGATTTGCTCGGCCTGGTTCATCAAGGCCGCGCGTTTGGCCAGGTCGATTTCGCGGTTGGCCTGTTCCATCAACGCGTCGTATTCGGCGTTGGCGAAGCCGGCGTAGTTGCTGATGTCGGAGGACCGATACAGGTTCAGGTACGACGAGGCGTCGGCGAACGGCGAGAAGTAGGCGAAACGCATCACCTCGTACTCGCCGGTGCGGGCCCGGCGCTGGATGTCGCGGAACTCGCTGTTGTTCAGCTCGGCGTTGACGCCGATGCCTTTCCACATGGCCGCGATCGCCACCGCCATGCGCCGGTTTTCCTCCAGCGTGTCGAACTGCAAGGCCACCGTCAGCGGCTTGTCGGGGCCGTAGCCTGCCTCGGCCAGAAGTTTTTTCGCCATCGCGATGCGCTCGGGCATGGGTTTACCGGCGATGTCGGCCTTGGCGATGGTGTAGCCCGGCACCACCGCTGGCACCAGGTTGTAGGCGGGCATCACGCCGGTATCGAACAGCTTGGCGACCATGCCTTCGCGGTCGATCGCCGCCGACAACGCCTTGCGCACCCGGATGTCGTCGTAGGGCGGCTTCTTCTGGTTGATCAGGAAGTAATAGACGCCGAGGTTGGGCGCGATGCGCAGTTCCTTCGGCATGTTTTCCTTCAGCCAGCCGATCTGTTCGGGCGGAAAGTTCAGCGCCACGTCGATCTCCATGGCGCGGAAGCGGTTCAGCGCGGTGCCCAGGTTGTCGGTCGGGAAGTAGTTGACCTCGTCGATTTGGATGTTCGCCGCGTCGTAGAATCGCGGGTTCTTGGCCGCGGTCACGCGCGTCTGCGGAATCCGCTCGGTCAGCATGTAGGCGCCGTTGCTGACATGGGTGCCGGCCGCGGTCCAGGCGTCGCCGTGCTTGTCGATCACGTGGCGCGGCACCGGGTAGCCCATGATGGTCGCCTGGATCTCCAGGAAGATCGGCGAGGGCGCGGCCAGCGTCACTTCCAGGGTGCGGGCGTCGACGGCGCGCACGCCCAGGTCTTCCGGCTTCGCTTCGCCCTTGTTGACGGCTTGCGCGTTCTTCACCGACCAGAACCACTGGGCGTAGCGCGCCGCGGTGGCGGGGTCCTGCACGCGGCGGAACGAGTAGACGAAATCCTCCGCGGTCAGGGGCGCGCCGTCGGACCAGGTCAGGCCCTCGCGCAGCTTGAAGGTGTAAACCAGGCCGTCGGCGCTGACGGTGTGGCTTTCCGCCGCGCCCGGCACGATCTCGCCCGTCCCGTCGGTGGTCATCAGGCCCAGGAACAGGTCGGCCAGGATGACGGATGCCGTATTGCCGTTGGACTTGTGCGGGTCGAGGGTGTCGGGATCGGCCGAACTGGACCGATTAAACACCACCTTGGCCTCGGCGCTGCCCGCCACCGGCATCGCGGCCAGCGCGACCAGCGCAAACGTGATCCCGAGCCAACACCGCCGACGCGTGCGCATGGTCGCGCGCTCCTTACCAGTAATGCACCCAGCGTGCGTTCTCGACGAAGTAGCGGTAGGCATCACGGCCGTCCTTGGGCAGGTATTTTTCGTAGAGGCCGCGATCGTAGCGTTCGCGGTAGGCGTCGAAAACCGGTTTGTACAAGGCCATGTGCACGTCGGGGATTCTGTGCTTGGCGCGGAAGTCCTTCATGTTTATGGCGGCCAGGCGTTTGGTCTCGAACGGCCCGGCGACAGCCAGCTCCACGCCGCGGGGGCCGAAGATTGCCGAGCGTCCCGGACCGCCGTAATTGGTGTCCTCCAGGAAACCGGTGCCGCGCCGGCCGACGGCGATCGAGTTGTTGCAGATCAGGGTGTACAGGCTGTTGTGGTAGCTGGTCAGCTTCATGTCGTCGTACTCGAAGCCGCCGGTCGCCACCCGGGCGATGATTTCCGCGCCCTTCATCGCCATGCAGCGGAACAGTTCGGGTTCGAACTGCACCGCCGACATGGCGATGTTGCCGATGTCGGTGCGTTCCACCGGAATCACGGCGTCCAGGCCGTACATCTCGACGAAGCGGTCGTACACGTCATAGATCACGGTGGTGTACTGCTCCGAGCCCGGGAACATGCCGCGCACGTTGCGCTGTTTCCAATGGGCGGCGCGTACTTTGCCTTCCGGCCCCAGCAGGATCATCAGGTGCAGGATGTGATCGGGCCAGTTCTTGGGGTCTTTCGCGTAGGTGCCGAAGACGATGTAGCAGTTGTATTGCTTGGCCTTTTCGGCGACGCGGGCGATCTCGGGCCCGTCGATCTCGAGCGACAGATTGTAGTGCTGCTCGCGCGTCCAGCGGCGAAAGCCGGTGATCGGGAACTCGTGAAACACCAATAGATCGGCGCGACCGCCATAGCCCTGCGCGGCGTCGATACACTCGATGAAGTAGTCAAGGTTGGCCTGGATGTCGGGCTTCGGATTGTCGCCCGACACGCCGTGCACGCGCGTCTGGACCACGGCGACGGTAACGGTATCCGAGCGCAGGGGCGCGGTGGGGTAGGTGCCGTCGGCACGCACCATCGGGTCGGCGGACATGACAGAATTCCTGTACGAATTTCGGCGAGCGGCGAAGGCTAGGGGCGCGTGCCCGGCGAGGCAAGCCAGTTGCCGCGAACAGGTCGCTGGCCTAACGTTCGAGGGCAGCGGTAACGGAGCAAACCAACATGCAACGGCGGGAGATGATGATCATGGCAGCGGCATCTGCAGCGGCGGCCAGCGCGGCCGGGGCGCAAACCGCGCAGGCGCAAGGCCAGCGCAAGACTTACGTGCTGGTACATGGCGCCTGGCACGGCGGCTGGTGCTGGCGCGACGTAGCCGCCGATCTGCGCGCCGCCGGGCACGACGTGCACGTGCCGACGCTGACCGGTCTGGGCGAGCGGGTGCACCTGATGACGCCCGAGGTCAACCTGTCCACCCACGTCACCGATGTCGTCAACCTGATCGCGTACGAGGAATTGAACGACGTCATTCTGGTCGGCCACAGCTACGCCGGTCACGTCATTCCGTGGGTGGCCGACAAACTGCAAGGTCGCATCCGCCACCAGGTCTATCTCGACGCCGTCATCGCCCGCGACGGCCAGCCGTTCCTGCCGCCCGAAGTGGTCGCCGAACGTGCCCGCACCGCCATCAAGGGCTATTTGCAGCCGCCGCCGGAGGTGACGTGGTTCGGCGTACCGGCCGATCACCCCCTCGCGCCGTGGGTCGCGCGCCGGCTGACCAATCATTCGCTCAACTGCCTGGCCGAGACCGTGCGTTTCGCCAACGGCGGCGATGCCGGCCTGCCCAAGACCTTCATCCGCTGCCTGCAACGCCGCGACATGAGTCAGCCCGACCCGATCGAGCCGATGGTCAAGGGCAAACCTGAATGGACCTGGCTGACGCTCGATACCGGCCACGACGCCATGATCACCGCGCGCGCCGAACTCAGCGCGATGCTGCTGGGGATCGGGTAGCGCCGGGAGCCGGCGGCGTCTTCCACTTGACGCTCGGCAAACCGAAAGCGGCGCGGATTTCGTTGATGCGAAATCGCACGACGGCCGTGTCGAATTGAGCCATCACGGCATCGATCAACGCGATCGCGGCGTCGCGCCGACCATCCATGAACAGCACATGGGCGCGCTGGATGTCGACCAGCGCCCCGTACTCCCCGCCGATCCGTTCTGCCTGGCTGGTCATCAATGCGAGCTTGCGGTCCGAGGACAGCTCCTCCATGCGTGTCTCCAGGCGCGCGGCTGGAAACTCTTGAAGAACCTGGGTCACCAATGTGCAGTCGGCGCTGACGCCTGGTTCGACGAACTCCGATAGCAGCTCGTTCTTGACCGGCAGCCACCACGCGCCCTGATAATAGAAGTCCTGGTCGACGATCTTCGACAAGCCCGGGATCAGGAACGGATACAGGGTCTGCATGATCGCTTCGTACCCCTGGGCCGACTTCTCCGCGTCGATAAACAGGATTTCGATCGGCCGTCCGTCCCAAGGCACGTTGCGGACATTGCAGGCCGTGACATCGATCAAGTCGCGATACGGGGCGGTGTGCATGTGAAAGACATGGCGGAAACTCTGGCCGACCGCGCCATCGGGAAAGTACGAGAGGATTTCCGGATAAATCTCGAACAGGTCGTAGGCGTGAATTCGCTTGCTCTTGCGCAGCACGCGCGGATTGTCCCGCAATCCGGCCCCGAAACAAACGGCCGAGGCGCCGAACAGAGCGCCGAGTTCAACGATTTCCCCAAGGCCCTGGTATTCGTCTCGCGCCAGCGCGTAATAGAGTTCGCGCTCGGCGGGAACGATCTGGCCGGGAGTATCGTAAATATCCTGAGGAAACATCGCGCACAGCCGCCGCGGCCTGGGTCCGACGATCTTATGCACGTTGATCCGCAGCGACAATTGCATACTGTAGCAGGGCCGCGCCGCACGAAGCCTGTCAGCATCATGCTCGCCATTTTTCTGATCGTGTTCGTCGGCATGCTGGGCACCAGCCTGCTCGCGCCGTTGATTCCCTTCTACGCGCTCAGGCTCGGCGTCAGCCCCGCGTTCATCACCCTCATCATGGCGTCCTACGCGCTGTGCCAGTTCCTGGCCGCGCCGCTGTGGGGCCGCTTGAGCGACCGCTACGGTCGCAAGCCGGTGCTGATCGGCACGGTTGCTGGCTCGGCGCTGGGCTTCCTGCTGTTGGGCGTGGCCGATTCCGTCTGGCTTTTGGTGCTGTCGCGAGTGGTCGGCGGCATCAGCGCCGGAAATCTGGCCGCCGCCTACGCCTATGTCAGCGACATCACCACGCCCGAGAACCGTGCCGCCGGCCTGGGCAAGGTCGGCGCCGCGTTCGGCCTCGGCTTCGTGCTCGGCCCAGGCATCGGCGGGCTGCTGGCCGGGGGCG
>JANRJB010000001.1:0-3053 GCA_033764265.1 Rhodospirillaceae bacterium
CACGCCGCGACCGAGCTCGCCTGCAAGGAACTCGCCGCGCGCGATTTCGGGCGCGTGGTTGATGCGCCGACGCGGCTGACGCGCACCGACGTGGTCGCCGCCAAGGACGGCGTGCCGGCCTACTGCAGGGCCGACGGGTACGTCGCCACCAATGTCGGCCTGGAACTGCGCCTGCCGATCGATCGCTGGAACGGCAAGTTTCTGTTCGCCGGATGCGGCGCCATGTGCGGTATGATGCTGGGTGCGGCCTCGTGCGACGACGCGGTGGCGCGCGGCTATGCCTGCGCCACCACAGACATGGGCCACCGTGGCCTGCCTTACGACGGCAAATGGGCTTACAACAATCCGATCGCCGAGGCCGACCTCGGCCACCGCGCCACGCACGTTGCGACTGTCGCGGCCAAAGCCGTCACGCAGGCGTTTTACGGCGGCGAGATCGCGCGCGCCTATTACCGCGGTTGTTCCACCGGCGGGCGCCAGGGCTTGGTCGCGGCGCAACGCTACCCCTACGACTACGACGGCATCATCGCCGGCTCGCCGGTGCTGTATCAGCTGATGGGCCCGCCGCTGCAGCTGTTCTGGGGCGCGACCGCCAACCTTGATGCCGCCGGCAACGCCATCGTCAGCGAAAAGAAGCTGCCGGCGCTCAACAAAGCCGCGGTCGCGGCCTGCGACGCCGACGACGGGGTGAAGGACGGCCTGATCGACCTGCCGCTGCAATGTCGCTTCGACCCCGCCGTGTTGCGCTGTTCGGGCCGGCCCGACGACACCTGCCTGACCGATGCCGAGATCGACGTCGTGAAAAAAATGTACGCCGGTCCGCCATCGCGGCCGGGCAAGACTTTCGCGCCGCTCGGGCTGTTGCCGGGCTCGGAACTGACCTGGGAAGGTTACTTCAAGGGCGGCAAAGCCGCGTCCAACTACGGCTTCGCCGCCGAGCTGATGCGCTACCTGGTATTCGCCGACGATCCGGGCCCGTCGTTCGAACCGACCATGTTCGACTGGTCGCGCGATCCCGAGCGCATGAGCCTGTCGGTCTACACCGCCGCGAACCCGGACCTTGGCTTGTTCCGCAACGCGGGCGGCAAGCTGATCGTGTTTCACGGCCTTTCGGACTCGGCGATCATGGCCACGTCCACCATCGCCTACTTCGACATGGTCACGCGCACCATGGGCGGCGCGGCGGCGACGGGAGAATTCGCGCGCCTCTATCTGCCGGCGGGGCTCAATCACTGCACCGGCGGAGCAGGACTCAACAGCGTCGATTTCCTGGGCGCGCTCGAGCGTTGGGTGGAGGAGGGCGCCGCCCCCGAAGGCCTGGTTGCCCATCACCTTGCGCGCACCGCGCCCAACGCCGCGCTGCCGGTCGGGTTTAAACCATCGGATGCCGGGTTCGCGCGGCCGGTGTTTCCGTATCCGGATCGAGCGGTCTACGACGGGTCAGGCGATTGGAAGGACCCCGCCAACTACCGGCGGCAATCCGCGAACCCATAAGTGGAACGTCGCGGCGGAAGAGACCCAGGGGCGGGCGTCGCGGGTGGGGACGCGAGGGGATGGACTCGATGTCCGTCCGCCGACCCCGGAACCCTGGGCAATCCTCAATGACCACGTCACCGACATTGCATATTTTCTACTGATGCTTGTGTATCGGTGACGGCTGGACTGTGCCAAGGGCAACCCTTTAAGTCAAATAGTTTCTTCTCGAAACCAAAAGGGCTTGTTCATGTGCGACGCGGAGTGCCATCTTTAAACATACGATAAAACAATCAGTTATTGATGTGCTGGCCGGGCAGATACGAAGACCTGAGAGGCCGCAGATTGGACTGTACGAAACAAGTCCCGTCAGCCGAAGGAGCGGTCAGGCCCGCGAATCCACATTTTTTCCACAGGGTACCCCAGTGCTGTTACGCGTAAAAAGCGTGATGTCCCCCGCCGCCGAAGCTGCTCATGGCAGGCCGCTGATCGACTTGTAGGCCCGCCACGGCGGCGACAGCCGGTCGATCTGGGCCAGGATCGCTTGGCGGGGGGCGGCGGCCAGCCCGGACCACGGCACCATGTCCGTGCGAATCGAAAAGATCGTGGCGCCGGTTTCGGGCAGTTTCACGAAGCTTTGGCGCTCGCAGCGCACCATGCAGGGGTCGCGGCGCGGGTCGAGCGGCGCGCTCGGCAGCGGCGTGAACAGCTCGGCGGTGCGCGCCAGCCCCCAGTTGCTGCGCCGGAACAGGCGCAACGGTCGCAGCCGTGCGATGAAGCGGTCGACTTGCCCGGCCATCTCGTCGGCGTAGTCCGGCACGGGGTCGTGCACCGCCGTCACCGACCGGCCGATCTTGTCAGCCAGCCGCCAACGGTTCGGGAAACACAGCACGGCAGCGACCAGCACGGGGTCCGGGTCTCCCGACAGCACGCACACATCCTCGGCGCACGCCCGACCCAGCGCGGCCATGACCAGCGCGCTGTCATTCGATGCGGACAGGTCGAAGCGGAAACGCAAGCACGCAGCCAGCTCTCGAACCGCCGCCGCGCCTGCCGGGAGCGCAGCGATCACATCGCCGGGGTGCTCGGCGATCAGGCGCGCGCGTTCGCCCAAAACCTGCGCGTCGTCCGGCTCCGGGGCCAGCCAGTCGTCCAGCGGTGCGGGCGACAGGCCCATCGTCAGCGGGTGAGACACGTCCATGGCCCATCTTAGGCGGCCGCGCGCGGCGGCACCAAACAGATCGCGGCGGTTGACGCCGCGTCCCGAAACCGCGATTTCTGGCACGACAATCCGCGCGCACGCCCATGACAGACCCCGGATACATTCACACCTTCAGCGTCGAAGAGCAGCGCCGACTGATCCGCCAGGCTGAATTTCTCGAACCGTTCCATCATGCCGGCATCGACCTGAGCGGCTGCGCCCGCGTGCTGGAAATCGGCTGCGGGGTCGGCGCGCAAATGCGCATCCTGTTGCGCCGCTGGCCCGCTGTGCACGTCACCGGCGTCGATCGCAGCGCGGCCCAACTGGCCGCCGCGCGCGATGTGGTGGCCGCGGACCTTGCCGCCGGGCGCGCGGCCCT
>JANRJB010000018.1:0-14201 GCA_033764265.1 Rhodospirillaceae bacterium
GAGAACGCGGTGATGGCCAAGGGCACTGTCATCAGGTTCTCTTCACGCTTGCGCGCGGTGACGACGATTTCCTCGAGCCGGATGTCCTGGGCCTGAACGGCCGTCAGCGCTTCGGGCATCAACGCCGCCACCGCCGCGCCGGCCAGCCAAAGTGTCTTCTTCATCGGGTACTCCCTTGTTGCGAACGCATCTCGTGCCGCCGGGTGCCGGCGGCCTCGACCACGCGGCCGCGCGCCGAACCGGCGCACGCCGCAATCAAAATTCTTGATCTCATGATAACCAAAACTTGCGAGCCAAACCTCTCCACGACGCGGTGACGCGATAAACTCTCCGAATGTGCCAATTTTGACACAGATTTCCGGGCGCGCTGCCCGCGATCCGGGCACGTGCCGCCGCGCGACGGGGCCCCATCAGGGCTTGGGTTGGCGCCGCAATTGGCCGCGCAACTCGCCGTCGGGATACTTGGCGGTGTGGATGTTCACGTAAACCCGGCCGGTGATCAGGTACTGGAACGTGCCGTCGCTGAGCACGGCCGACCCTTCGATCGGCGATTTCAAACCGTTCGGCGACAGGTCGACCACCATGCCGGCGTTGGCGCCGACGTTCTCGGGCCCATACAGGCCGGCCACGGTGGCCGGGCCGGTCAGGTCCTGGTAGGTCACTTTCCAGGTGATTTTCAGGGTCTCCCGCTCCAGGCGCACCTCGGCCACGCCGCTGGCCGGACTGTAGGTCGGCGCGCTCTGCTCGTCGGGCGTCAGCTTGGCGGTGAACAGGATGTCGTCGTCGGCCGCCTGCGCGGCGGACAGCCACATCGCGACGGCCAGCGCGCCGCCGATCGCCTCCGTCCAGTTCTTCCCGCCGATCTTCATCGCGTTCTTGATCTCGTGTGGGGTGCCGTGACATCGCCGGTCGTCACGGGCGCAGTTGTGGCCCGGCCCGCGCCGCGCTGGCAAGTCGATCAGGCCGGCTGATCGGCCAGCGGGCGGGCGCGGTTGCCAGAGTGCCCGCGATACGGGCAGGGCGGTTGCGCCGGTCCGTGGTTCGTCGCTCGGAAATCCGCACAAAACGGCGGTTTTTCCGATGCACTACGGTTGCCCAAGGCCCGCCGCCCGTAACCACGATGCGAACTCGATCTCGTTTTCGGATGCATGAGGCCGCGCCTGTCCGTAAGATTTCGCCATCAACTTATCGTCAGCCTGCCGCGGCGGAAGGCCGGCCTTCAGCACGGCATCGAGTGCGGGGTGAACTCACGTGTCCCGGTCTGCCATCGCCACATGTTCCATCGCCGCGCTCGCGGCCGCCAGTGTGCTGCACGCTGCTCCGGCGGCGGCGGCCGAGAAGCAGTCGCTCGGCTTCGTCATCACGATCTGGAACACCGCGATTTACGAATCAAAGTTCATCGACGAGTGCCCGCGCGGCCTGAACGTCGGCTACGATGAATACTGGTGGTGGAGCCTGTCGAAGGAAGAGCGCGGCCGGCTCACCGACAACGGCCTCAAGTCGCGCCTCGAGCGCTACTTCAACGCCATCCGCCGCGGGCCGAACGGCGAGGACGTGTGCATGAACCCGACCTCGGTGGTCGATCCGCCGCTGCTGACGGTCGAAGGCAAGCTGTCGTACGGGGTCGATCTCGACGGCAACGTGGACGGCAGCGCCACGCCCAAGACCTGCGCGCACGAGAACTTCACGGGGTTGGACGGCACGCCCGGCGTCGACAATCAGATGTACCGCCTGCTGGGCTGCATCTACGGTTTCCGGTCGTATGGCCAGTTCGAGGTCAACGCCAACGAGAACCGCAAGTCCAACGGCCTCGGCATGACACTGATCGAGGTGACCGACGTCGACGACGCCCGCAACGACCCCGACGTCACGGTCACCTTCTACCGCTCGATCGATCAGTACACGCTCGACGGTTCGGGCCGCTTCGTGCCGTTCTCCAGTTACCGGATCGACAGCGTCGACGGCAAGCCGCGCTACGGCTCGGCGGTCAAGGGTCGCATCGACAACGGCGTGCTGACGACCGAGCCCGGCGAAGTGAACCTGCCATTCTACGGCAACTACACCTACATGAACCAACGCATCCGCGACATGCGGATGACGTTGAACATCGCCGACGACGGCGCCAGTGCCACCGGCACGGCGGCCGGCTATTACGACCTCGACACCCTCATGTTCTATGTCGGCGGGCTGGGCCCGATCGCCTCGACGGCGATTTCCAACTGCCCGTCGATCTACGTCGCCGCGCACCAGTTGGCCGACGGATACCCGGACCCGGAAACCGGCAAATGCACGGCGATTTCCTCGGCGTTCAACTTCTCTGCCGTGGCGGCCTTCATCGTCCGTGACCGCGACCAGCAGACCGCGACGGCCCAGACACCTGAGCGATCCTCCGATGAGTGACCGGCCGCCCACGGTGTCCCGTCTGTCGCGCGGCGTGCTTGCTGCGGCGCTGATCGCGGTCGGCCTTGCGGCGTGCGAGGCGCCGGAGCCCGAGGTATCGGGCGCGCCGCCGTCGATCCGGCGGCTGACGGAAACCCAATACCGCAACACCATCGCCGACCTGTTTGGGCCGGGCATCCGTTTCGGCGGCCACTTCGATCCGCTGGTGCGGACCAATGGCTTGTTGTCGGTCGGCGCGCGCACCGCCCGCATCACGCCGGCGGGTCTGGAACAATACGACCGCATGGCGCGCACGATCGCCGGCCAGGTGGTGGGCGAGGCCAACCGCGGCACGCTGGTACCATGCGTTCCGGCTGCGGCCTCCGCGCCCGACGATGCCTGCGCCACCAAGTTTTTCGCCCAGGTCGGGCGCATGCTGTTCCGCCGCCCGCTGACCGAGGACGAGATCGCGCTGCCGGTGCAGACCGCGCGCGCGGGCGCCGCGACTCTCGGCAGTTTCTACGACGGCCTGGCGGCCGGTCTGGCCGGGATGCTGGTCAACCCCTCGTTCCTGTTCGTCATCGAGGACACCGAGCCCGACCCCGACGCCGCGGGCGGGCTGCGTCTGACGGCGTACGCCAAGGCCGCGCGGCTCAGCTACTTCCTGTGGAACACCACGCCGGACCCGGCGTTGCTGGATGCCGCGGCCGCGGGCGAGCTTCATACCAAGGCCGGCCTGGCGCGCCAGATCGACCGCATGCTCGCCTCGCCGCAACTCGACAAGGGCATGCGCGCCTTCTTCACCGACATGCTGGCGATCGACGACGTCGACCGGCTGGAGAAGGACTCGATCATCTATCCGGCGTTCAGCGCCGCGGTCGCCCGCGACGCCAAGGAACAGACGCTGCGCACCATCACCCATCTGGTGCTGGACCAGGACGGCGACTATCGCGACATCTTCACCACCCGCAAGACCTTCATCAGCGGACCCTTGGGCCGCATCTATCGCGTGCCGGTGACGCGCCCCGACGGCGGCTGGATGGCTTACGAATTCCCCGAGGGCGATCCGCGCGCCGGGTTGTTGACCCAGGTCGCGTTCGCCGCGCTGCACTCCCATCCCGGCCGCAGTTCGCCCACCTTGCGCGGCAAGGCGGTGCGCGAGGCGCTCTTGTGTCAGCGCGTGCCGGACCCGCCAGGCGACGTCGACTTCTCGCTGTTCAACGACCCCAACTCCCCCAACCGCACCGCGCGCGAGCGGCTGACCGCCCACAACGAAGTGCCGTCGTGCGCCGGCTGCCACAAGCTGACCGATCCGATCGGCCTGGCGATGGAAAAGATCGACGGTGCCGGGCAGCTGCGCGACACCGAGGCCGGCGTGCCGATCGACACCTCGGGCGACCTGGACGGCGTGCCCTACGCCGACGCCCCCGGCCTGGGCCGCGCCATGCGCGAGAACCCGGCGGTGCCGGCCTGCGTGGTCAACCGCCTGTTTGCCTTCGGCACCGGCCGCGCGCCACAGTCCGACGACAACCCGGTCCTGGCGTTCTACGAGCAGGCGTTCGCCGAATCGGGCTACAAGGTGCGCAGCCTGTTGCGGATGATCGCGACCAGCGACGCATTTTTTGCTATCCTGCCGGCCGAGGACGAGCCCAGCGCGGACGGCCCGGCGGCCACCAATGCCCACTTGAATGCGCCGGCGGCCGATCCCGCCGCGGCCCAGACGGAGTCCAAATCATGAGCGTGTTGTTGCCCCGTGCGCCCAGCCGACGCGAACTGTTGCGCGGAACCCTCGGTGGCGCCGCCGTCTCGGTGGCGCTGCCGTTCCTGGACTGCTTCCTAAACGACAACGGCACTGCGATCGCCGCCACCGGCGCGCCGCTGCCGGTGCGCTTCGCCACCTGGTACTGGGGCCTGGGCCATACGCCGGGCCATGCGATCAAGCAGAAAACCCAGACCGGACCGGGCATCGAGTTCCTGGAAGAATGCCAGGCGTTGATCCCGCACAAGGACAAGCTGAACCACTTCAGCGGCTTCAACATGCCGCTCGACGGTCGTTCGAACTACACCCACTTCTCGGGCTGGGTCGCCTCGCGCACCGGTTCGGCGCCGTCCAGCAACAATGAAGTTCCCGCGCCGACGCTCGACCTGCTGGTCGCCGACCAGATCGGCGGCAATACGCGCTTCCTGACGCTGGACGCCACCAGCTGCGGCATCCCGCGCGAGAACTACAGCGCGCGCGGCACCAACAGCCGGGCCGCCGCCGAGGCGCTGCCGGAAAACCTGTATGCCCGCGTGTTCGGCGCGGAGTTCCTCGACCCCAACAAGGCCGACTTCAAGCCCGATCCGCGCGTCATGGTGCGCAAGAGCGTGCTGTCGGGCGTCACCGAGCAGGCCAAGGCGCTGGAAAAGACGTTGGGCCAGTCCGACCGCGCCCGGCTCGACGAGTATTTCTCGTCGATCCGCCAGCTCGAAAACCAGCTCGCCCTGCAGCTCGAGAAGCCGCAGCCCAACCTGGCCTGCAAGGTGCCGCCGCCGCCGTCGACCGACGGATTGAACCAGAACATGCCGCAGGGCCTCGAGGTTGACACGGTGATCGCCAACCACCGCATCATGAGCCAGATCCTGGCGATGGCGGTGGCCTGCAACCAGACCAAAGTGGCCAACCTGGTGTTCAGCGACAACTTCTCGCACATGCGCCGGCCGGGCCAGACCTACACCCATCACCTGCTGACGCACGAGGAAACGCCCGACAAGGAACTGGGCTACCAGCCGGTGGCGTTCTGGTTCAACTGCCGCACCATGGAAGCGTTCGCCACCTTCATCGAGGCGTTCGAGAACATCCCCGAAGGCGACGGCACGCTGCTCGACAACATGCTGATCTTCGCGGCCACCGAAACAAACTACGCGCGCGTGCACTCGATCGACGGCGTGCCGGTCTACACCGTCGGCAAGGCGGGCGGCCGGGTCAAGACCGGCCTGCACGTGGTCGGCAACGGCGATCCGATCACCCGCGTCGGCCTGACCGCCATGCAGGTGATGGGCCTGTCGCTGGAATCGTGGGGCACCAAGTCGCTGCAGACCTCGAAGATCATCAGCGAAATCCTGGTCTGAGCCCCCCGTTTATTGCCCGGAGATCCGTGCCCATGGACCGACTCCTCCGTGGCCTGGCCGCGCCCCTGTTGTGCATCGCGCTGGCGTGGCCGGCCCTGGCCGCCGCACCGGCGGTTCCGGCCGGCGTGACTGCCGAGAAACTGGGCCACGGCTGGATGTTCGCGGCCAACAACGGCTTGACGCTGTACACCTACGACCGCGACGAGGGTGCGCCCGGCAGTTCGGCCTGCATCGAGGAATGCGCGGTCACGTGGCCGCCGTTCCTGGCCGGTGACGGCGCGCAAGCCGTCGGCGGCTGGGGTTTCGTCACCCGGCCCGACGGCGCGCGGCAATGGGCTTACAAGGGCCGGCCGGTTTATTTCTACGCGCTCGACGCGTTCGCCGGCGCGACCTTCGGCGACGGTGTCGGCACGGTCTGGCGCACCGCGTTCCAGGAGATCGCCACGCCGATCGACGTGCGCATCCTGTCCACCCGCCTGGGCCAGGTGCTGGGCGATGCCGCGGGCAAGACGCTGTATGCCGCCGAGGCCGCCGCCGGCGGCAAGCCAGCGGCGTGCGACGCGGTTTGCGCGCGAACGTGGCGGCCGCTGGCCGCGCCGTGGCTGGCCAACCCGGTCGACGACTGGACGGTGGTGGCGCGTGAGGACGGCACCAAGCAGTGGGCTTTCAAGGGCCAGCCGCTGTTCACCTATGCCGGCGACGTTAATCCCGGCGAGGTGGCGGGCCACGGCGTCGCGGGCCGCCGCGCGGTGGTGCTGCAGCCGCCGCCGCCGCTGCCGCCATGGGCCACGCTGCAGCACTCCGACGCCGGCGAGCTGGTGGCCAACGCCCAGGGCCTGACCGTCTATGCCCACGCCTTCAACCCGCGCAATCGCCGCCAGAACCCGCGCTTGATCGCCTGCAACGGCGAATGCGTCGACCCCGAGTGGACGCCGTTCGTCGCCACGGCCGACGACAAGCCGGTCGGCAGCTGGACGATCCTCAAGCGCTCCGACGGCACGCTGCAGTGGGCCTACAAGGGCCAGCGGCTGTATACCCACGCGCTCGACAAGCAGCCCGGTGATTTCAAGGGCATCCGCTTCGGCGGCGACCGCAGCTTCGCGGCCATCATGCGCGACGGCCAGCCGATGCAAGGCGTGACGGTTGGCGGATAGCGAGCGGGGCGGGTAGCGGGCGCGGTTAGTGGCTACCGCGGCCTTCGCCGAAGTCCGGCATGGGGCCCAGGCTGCCGAGCACGAACGCGCCGCCGATCAAGATGATCACCGCGGCGTAGAGCGATTCCAGGTAGCTGCCGAACAGGTCGTAGGCCTGGCCCACCACCAGGGGCCCGATCGCCGCGCCGATGTAAAATACGGTGAGCTGGATGCCGTAAATCTTGCCGTACGACTTCATGCCGAAGTAGCGGCTGGTGAAATAGGCCACCATGTCGATCTCGGCGGCGGCGGCAAGGCCCAGCGCGATCACCGCCACCAGTGCCAGCCAGTTGGGCGCGCCGCCGAGGGTGAGCAGGAAGCATCCCGCGCCGGTGACGATGAACACCACGCGCGCCACCGCCGGTCCGTGGAACCGGTCGAGCAGATATCCGGTGCCGATGCGCCCCACCAGCACGGCGATGCCCAGCACGCCGGCGACCTCGGCGGCGGCCATCGCCGACAGGCCGCGGTCGATCAACAGCGGCACCAGGTTGATGATCAGCCCGGCGATGATCGAGCCGACGAAGAAAAACCCGATGGCGATTTTCCAGAATACGGCGGTGCGGTAGCTCGCGTGAAAATCCATGCCGGCCCGTAACGGCGGCGGGGGCGCGGCCGCGGCCGCCGTCGGCATTGCGACGTGCCGCACGGTGTCGTGGTGCGGCGCGTGGTCGTTGAACAACAGCGCGATCAGCGGCACGGCGACCAGCAGGATCATCGCGCCGACGCCGATGTAGCCGCCCTGCCAGCCGTAGGTCTGGATCAGCTTGGTGCACAACGGCGGGCCGAAAATGCCCGACAGGCCCGAGCCGGCCAGGCACAGGCCCAGCGCCAGGCCGCGGCCCTTGTCGAACCACAGATTGATGGCTCGCGTCCAGACCACCGGCGTGGTGCCGCCGCCGATCAGCGACATCGCCAGCCACATGGCGTAGAACATGGCGATGTTGCCGCCCAGCTGAGTCAACAGCGCGTAGCCGACGCTGAGCAGCGTCATCGAGATCAGGCACACGCGCTTGGCGCCGAAGCGGTCGATCACCGTGCCGATGATCGGCGCGGTGAAGGCGGTGCCGATCAGCAGGAAGCTCGCCGCCACCGAGACGTCGCCGCGCGACCAGCCGAACGCGTTCACCAGGGGCACCACGAACACGCCGAAGGTGTAGAACGCAAGCCCGCTCAGGCCGAAGCCGTTGCCGGTGGCGCAGGCGGCCAGCGTCGGCCAACCGCGGCGGAATTCGAGTGACTTGGCGTTGTCCATGGTCTGTCCTGATTGCCGAACGCGCGCGACCGGCGATCATCGGGGGATCGGCGCGGGGTGCACGGACTATTTCCGCCGCTGACCGCGATGCGAGCGCCGGCCCGGCCCCGGCCGCGGGTCGCCGGCACATATAACATTTGCCGGGCCCGGCCGCTTTCGGCTTTAATCGGCCCGAAAAACGGGAGGATTGAAGATGGATCGGGAACCACTGTCGCGCCGCGGCGCGATCAGGGCGGGCGCGCAGTTGACGGCGGTGGGGACCGCGATGTGGGCGCTGGCGGCGTGCGGCGAGCAGTCCCAGGCGCTGGTCTGCGCCGACCCCAACAAGCTGAGCGTGGCCGAAAACAGCCTGCGCAAGGCCAACAACTATTCGGAAAAATCACCCGACCCGGCGAAAACCTGCAGCGGTTGCGGCTTCATGCCACCGCTGGCCGCCGGGGCGACGTGCGGCAAGTGCGAGATTTTCATCGGCCCGGTCAACCCGGCCGGCTATTGCGATTCCTTCAGCGCGCGGCAGGCGTGATGAACCGCCGGCACGCGATGGTCGCGACGGCCGCGATGGCGGCGGTCGCGGCCGTGCCCGGGCCGTCTGCGGCCCAGCAAACCCCGGTCTCGCCCACCGGCAGCAACGTACTGCGCGGCGCCGACGTGCCGTGGGTGCCGATGGCCGAGTGGGAGATCCTGAGCACTGCGCGGGCCGAGCAAAGCGGTGCCCGCATCCTGATCGCCGCCGGCGACGAGGAAATCGCCCGCGCGCCGCAAGATGCCGTCAAATATCGCGCCAAGACCTTCGCGTTTCCCACCGGCGACATCCGCATCCTGGACTTCACGCAGGCCGCGGGCGGCGTGCTGCATCAGGTGACCTACGAAACGCAAATCTACGTGCTGCAAGGCTCGGCCGAGGTCGGCGTGGCGGGTGTGCCGACGCCGATCTTCGCCGGCGACGTGGTCAGCCTGCCGAGCGGCGTGCTGCGCAGCCAGCAAGGCAAGGCCGAGGACACGGTCATCATCGCCTACACGGTCGCGCCGCCCAAGGACGGCAAGAGCAAACTGGTCCGCGCCGCCGACGCACCCGAAGCGACCATCAGGCAAGGCGAAAAATCGGGACAGGGCGGTACCACGGTCACGGTCAAGCGCTACGTTTTTGACGGCAATTCGATCCGCGTGGCCGCGCTGACCAAGGGCGGACGGACGACCGAGGTCAAGCCCGACACCGACGCACTGATCTACCTGCTTTCGGGCCGCATGGGCATCACCATCGGGCCGGAGACGACGGTGGTCGAGGCCGGCGACGCGCTGCGTGAACCAGCCGGCCTGCCGACCTTCTGGGAGGTGACCGAGAACGCGTCGTTCATTTCCACCAGCGCGCCGTTCACGCCCAACCCCGCGAACTGAACCCCTTTCGCTCGAGGTCGTCATGAAGATCAAAGCCTTCGGAATGGACGCCAACGGGCGTTCGGTCTGGTCCACCGTGGAGATTCCGATGCGCCAGATCACCACCCTGCACCGCGAAAGCGCGCGGCAGGACGGCGCCTACTGGGGCATCTCGCTCAACCAGCCGGGCGAACCGATCGGCGGCGGGCCGACCGAGATGCACCTGACCAACCAGCCGCGCATCGTCTGGCCGATGTCGGGGCACCTCGACAACAAGCTGCAGGACGGCGTGACGCGACGGTCCGGCGTCGGCGACGGCGTCTACGTCAATGGTCTTGCGCTGCATCATTCCTCGTTCGCCCGCAGCCGCGAACCGGTCATCACCCTCAGCCTGACGTTTCCGGGCACCGTCGACTACGCATTCAAGCGCTAGCGGTCGAGAGCCTCATGAAGATCAAAGCGCTTGCATTGGACGCAAACGGCCGTTCGACGTGGTCTGCAATGGAGATTCCGCTCGATCAGGCCACGCCGCTGCATCGGATCAGCGCCCGGCAGGACGGCACCTCGTGGAGCATCGTCGTGCATCAACCGGGCGAACCGGTCGGCGGCGGGCCGACCGAAATGCACCTGATCGACCGGCCGGTCATCGTTTGGCCGATGTCGGGGTACCTGGAAAACACCCTGCAAGACCGGACCACGCGTCGGTCCGGCGCCGGCGACGGCATCTACGTCCGCGGTCAGGCGCTGCATCACACCACGTTCGCCCGCAGCCGCACGCCGGTGACGGCGCTCAATCTGGCGTTGCCTGGCGTCGGCGACTACGTGTTCAAGCGCTAAAGGGAAGGAGCGCGGGATGATCTTCACCAACATCGCGGTCGACCAAGACGGCCATTCCTACTTCAACGAGGTCGAGATCGCCCAAAGCGGCCCGCCGCGGCGCATCTCGTCGAAGAACCAGGACGTGCTCTACTGGCAGATGGCGGTGTCGGAGCCCGGGCACTTCGTCGACTGCGCGCCGTCGGTCGACGCCAAGGTGCTGGCGGTGCTGTCCGGGCAGATCGACGTGATCGTCAGCAACGGCGAGGTGCGCCACTTCACCCGCGGCGACATCTTCACCGCCCGTGACTTGACCGGCCAGGGCCACATCACCCGGGTCGTTGGCTTGGAGCCATGCGCGGTGCTGACCATCGCCATGCCCGGCGACGGTCAATTCAAGTAATCGGCATCGCCGGCGCGCGCTTTGCATGACCTCCGTCATCAATTCGATCACCCGCTTCCTCGAGGTGTTGACGGCCCTTAACCAGCACAACGGCGCCACGGTCTCCGAAATCGCCAAGCTCGCCCGCCTGCCGCGCGGCACCGCGCACCGCATCGTCGAGACGCTGCGGGCCCACAACTATGTGCGGCGCGACATGGACGCGGGTTCGGTGTGGCTGACCCGAAAAGTGCGGCTGCTCAGCTCGGGCTTCGAGCGGCAAAGCTGGATCGAGCAGCATGCCTGGCCAATGATCGCCGACTTCGCCAGCCGCATCGGCTGGGACGCGGCGCTGACCACCTCGGACGGCGGCGTGATCCTGAACCGGATGTCGACCCACACCACCGGGCCGATGGCGATCAATCCGCGCACCAAAGACATGCCGGTGCCGCTGCTGGCCACGGCCTCGGGTCATGCCTACCTGGCGTTCGCCGAGCCGGAGCTGCGCGAAACGCTGATCCGGGCCTGTCTGCGACAGACGCATCCCCAGTTGCGCGGCACCCCCGAGCAGGTGCGCGATTTCCGCGCCAAGGTCGAGACCATCCGCCAGCGCGGCTATGCGTGGCACGATCACGTCAAGCACGGTACCGCGGTCGCGGTGCCGTTCTATGCCGGTGTCGCGGTGCAGGGCTGCATCTCGATGCACTTTCCGGCGGGCGCGTTGGAGCGCGGCCAGGTGGAACAGTCCTATCTGCCGCAGTTGTGGTCGCTGGCCGAGAAAATCGGCGCCTGCGTCGAAGGCCTGGCGGAGCAGCCGAAATGACCGGGCCGCGCCCCGCGGCCGGGCGGTCGTCCGGTCTCGTCAACTCCATCGTCCGCAGCCTGGCGGTGCTTGAGCGCCTGAATGCACACAATGGCGCGTCGATCTCGCAAGTTGCGGAGATGACCGGCCTGCCGCGCGGCACCGCGTTCCGAATCGTCGAGACGCTGCGCGTCAACGGCTACGTCGCCCGCCACGCCCGCACCAACAGCTTCGTGTTGACCGACAAGGTCAAGCGCCTGTCGGAGGGCTTCATCAGCCAGGATTGGGTGTACGATCTGGCCCGCCCGCTGATCGCCCAGCTGGCGCGCAAGGCGGTGTGGCCGGTCAGCCTGTCGACGCCCCGGCGTTATTCGCTGGTGATGCGGCTGTCCAGCGACCTGGAAAGCCCGCTGACGGAAACACGCTACCCGGTCGGCACGCTGCTGCCGCTGCTCGCCACCGCCTCGGGCCACGCGTTCCTGGCATTCTGCGCCCCGGCGGTGCGCGAGGCGATGATCGAGGTCTGCATGAACGAGGCGACCGGTCCGTTGCGCGGCACGCAGCTTCAGCTGCGCCGGTTCAAGGCGGCCGAGGATGCCATCCGCGCCAAGGGCTATGCCTACTTCACCGGCTACACCCACACCCAGGGGCTGAAGCGTACCGCCGCCATCGCGGTGCCGGTTTGCGTGAAGGACAGCGTGCGCGGCTGCTTGTCGATGCGGTTCTTCGCCTCGGCGCTGGGCCGCGACGATCTGGAGCGCACCTTCGTGCCGCTGTTCCAGGAAGCCGCCGCGAGTCTGGCGACGGAGATCAACTGAGGCCTCTGTCGGTTACCGCTGCTTGGCGACCTGTTCGGCCGTGACCGGCCCGCCGCGGTTGCCCCAATCGCCGCGCACGTAGGTGGCGATCGCCGCCACGTCGGCGTCGTTCAGCACGTTGCCCAAAGGCTTCATGTTGGTCCAGTGCTCGGGCGATTGCGACCCCGGAAGGATTTCGCGGCCATACAGGATGGCGTTGATCAGCGTGGCCGGATCGGCGGCCTGCGCGATGGCGCTGCCGACCAGCGGCGGCCCCAGTTCCGATCCCGGTTTCGCGCCCAGGCCCGTCGGCAAGTGACAGGTGCCGCAATGGATCGTGTACAGCGTTTCGCCGCGGCGACGTTCCTCGGCGCTGAGTTCATGCTGCGGGCTGGGTTCGATCGGCGGCAGGCTTTTCAGATAGACCGCCATCGCCTTGACGTCGGTGTCGGTCAGGTGGCGCGTGCTGTTGCCCACCACTTCGTTCATCGGCCCGGCGCTGCCGCCGCGATTGCTATGCCCGGTCTTGAGGTAGTCGAATACATCCTGCTCAGTCCACGCGGCCAGTCCGCTCTGGGCCGAGGTCAGGTTGACCGCCGTCCACGGCCGCACCTTGTTGCGCGCGACGCGGTCGTTCAGCGTGCCGCCGGACAGCGCCCGTGCGTTGTCCTCGGCCCCGAGAAAATTGCGCGGCGTGTGGCAGGCGCCGCAGTGCGCCAGCCCCTGCACCAAGTACGCCCCGCGATTCCACTCCGACGACTGCGCCGGATCGGGCGCGAAGGCGGCGCCGTCGAAGAACAGGGCGTTCCACACCGCCATCAGGCCGCGCTGATTGAACGGGAACGACATCTTGTTCTCGGGCGGTTTGGTCGAAGCCGCCGGAACGGTCTTGAAGTAGGCGTACAACGCTTTCATGTCGTCATCGGTGATCCTGGCGAACGACGGATAGGGGAACGCCGGATACAGGTGGCGGCCGTCGGCGGCGATGCCTTCGCGCATGGCGCGGGCAAATTGCTCGTAGCTCCAGCCGCCGATGCCGGCCGCGGCGTCCGAGGTGATGTTGGTGGAATAGATGGTGCCGAAATCGGTCACGAATGCCACACCGCCGGCCATGGCCGCGCCGCCAGGGGCGGTGTGGCAGCTGGTGCAGTTGCCGGCGACGGCGAGATAGCGGCCGCGTTCGACCTCGGAGTCGGCGTCCTGGGCGCGCGCGGACACCATGCCGGCCATCAGCGCGGCGGCACACACTGCGACAAATCGAATGCGAGCGGTCATCGGCGAATCCCTCGGGCAACCTGGGCGGCATCGGATATAGCGGCAAGCCGGTCGCGCCCCAACCGGGACGCACCGTGCGTCTATATCGCGGGCAGCGCTGACCGGGAAGAGTTATGCCGGCTGTGTTCCGGACGATCCCGTCCGCGAATGGCGAGGCCGTTCAGCCCCGGCCCTCCAGCCGCGCCACGTGTTCGCGCCAGCGCCGTTCGGCCTCCAGGTTTTCCGGCAGGACGAACTTGTCCGGGGCGTAGACGCCGGGATGGTGGCCCTGTTCCGCGCCGATCACCGATCCTTCGGGATCGGCGAAGTACATCAGATCGGCCCAGTGCAGCGGGATGCGGTCGTTGACGACGTGACCGTTGCGGGCCGCCAGCTTGCCGCGCAGCCGGGCGATGTCGCTGACGCGCACGATGAACGCCGCCGTGGCGCGGTAACGATCGATCGGGGGCGGCACGGCCGTGCCGCCGGGCGCCAGCTCGAGAATGACGTTATCGCCCAGGTCGAACTGCGGGCGGCCATCCTCGTCGCCGATCTGCGGCAGCTCCAGGACCTCGCGGTAGAACGCGGCCAGCGCCGGCACGTCGGCGGCACGGCGGAGCACCCAACCCAGCTCCTGCATCCGCGGCGACATGGCGGCGCAGCCCGGGTTGAAAGCTTCGCCGCGCCGTCGGCGGCGCCGCGCTTCGACATCGGCGGCCGACGATGCGCCGGCGTCCCGCTCGCGCAAACCCAGCCAATAGCCGTCGGGGTCGCGCACGAACGCTTCCCGCCCTGCGCCACGGGCGCTCGGCGCGCTGATGGTTGCGCCGGCCGCGCGCAG
>JANRJB010000024.1:0-1752 GCA_033764265.1 Rhodospirillaceae bacterium
AGAACCGCGCCATCGAATTCGGCGCCGAGGTGCTGGCGCCGGTGGCCGAGGTCAAGCTGTCGCCCTATGGCGTGGTGAAGTCGCTGACCCTGCGCGCGCCGCACGGCGTGATCCATCACCTGATCGAAACCTGAGGAGGCGATTCCATGGCGCACACTTGGCGAGCGCTGGCGGTGGCGGTGCTGGCGGCAGCGGTGGGCCCAGGCCCGGCGCCGGCGCAGGCGCCGTTGACCGCCGAACGGCAGGTCGAACTGTTGTCGGCGTGGTGGACCGGCGACTGGGACAACTTCCGCCAAGTGCTGCGCCAGTCGGGCGGCTCGTTTGTCGAGCCGGTCTACGCCCCTCACCCGCACGTGCACGGCGTCTACCGCGCCGCCGACGTGCCCGCCCTGGGGCCCCACGTGCTGTATGCGGCCGAGCGCGTGAACGACGACCCGGCTAAGGACGCGGTGCGGCTGTATGTGCTGTCGCCCGACGACGGCGGCGTGCGCGTGAGCTACTACACGCTGAACGACGCGTCCAAGGCCTTGGCCGATGCCGAGACTCTGGCGCCCGACCTCGCCGCGCTCAAATCCGTGACCGCCAGCGATGTGACGCCATTCCGCGCCGCCTGCAACATCGTGCTCAGGCACGACGGAGAACGGTTCTTCGGCCGTTCGGCATCGCGCGACTGCACGTTCCGGGATGGCGGCTACTACGTTTACGAGATCACGGTGCGGCCCGACTATTACGGCCTGCGCGAACACGCGCGAAGCCTGGCCGACGATGCGGTGGTCTGGGAGGCCGCTCCCGGCGCGGGCTTCGGCGACCGCGAAATGCTGAAAGCCCGGCCGGCCGCCTGCACCGCCGCTCTGGGCGCGCGCGGCGGCGGCGCAGCCCCGCCGCCGGTGAGCCTGACCCTGCACAGTGAGGGCGGCACCGCGCCCCTGGCGCTGTTTCCCGGGGCGCCGCCGTTCCTGGTGATGCTGCACGGCGCACCGAACGGCGACCATGTGCTCAGCCTGATCGACACCACCACCGGCCTGCCGATGGCCGCCAACACCGCCCCGGCCGACGCCGGGACGGTGGCCATCGGATTCGCGCCGTTCCTCGACCTGACCTGCCGGCTGGGTTGAGCGGTTTGCACACCCGTGTCGTTTGACCGGACCGGGGGCCGGGACTACGATTTCGTTCGCCATTTTTCAGGAGAGTCGCGCCATGCCGATGGTCAGGCAGGAACTCCACGCCGTGCTGCCCACGGCGACGCTGGACGAAGCCGCGCGCCAGGAGTTCATCAACCAGCTGGGCAAGCACGTGCTGAACGAGTTCACGCCCGGCACCAAGGCCGCCTACGACAACGAGGTGCTGCCCGCGTTCACGCGCGCCCACGGCCGCCCGCCGCACGACCGCCACGAGATCCGCAAGGAGATGGTGCGCCACCCCTATTACCAGATCACCAGCTCGTTCCAGCGCACCATTCAAGAGATGATGTGGAACGCGGTGGACGAAAGCATCCAGCGCCAGCTGCCCGAGCTGATCGCCCGCGCCGAAGAGATCGCCCGGGGCCCGACCAAGGGCAGCCTGACCCTGAAGCCCGGCTTCGAAATTCCGCGCTACGTGGCCGAGAACGACCACCACGCCATGCCGGGCGGCTATTCCGGCGATCTGTGCGCGGGCGACGTGACCGCCGGCGCGCTGTATGACCGCGGCGCGTTCATCTACACCCAGGGCCTGTTCGGCCCGCGCATGGACGGCGTCGGCAAGGCCGCGTCC
>JANRJB010000036.1:0-3019 GCA_033764265.1 Rhodospirillaceae bacterium
GGCGGCGAGGGCAGCGAGCCGGTCGGCGATGATTTTCGCCCGCTCGGCGGGGTCGACGATCACCAACGCCTGGCGCAGTTTCGCGACGTAATCGGCGTAGCCCGTGACTGTGATCGCTCCCGGCGCCAGGAACCGATGGCCGCGGGTGGTGTTACCGGCGGTCAGCCCCGCGAAGTTCACCGGCACCACTTGGCCGTCGAACAGACACAGGATGCCATGCAGCGGCCGTACCCAGCGCGTCGGGTTCGACGCCCAGCGCATCGACTTGGGCCACGGCAGTTGGGCCAGCGCCGCCTCGATGATCTCTTTCAGCACGACGGATGTCGGGCGGCCGGGCCTCTTGATGACGGCGAAGTAGAACTTGCCCTTGTCCAGCTCGCGCACCTCGGCCTGGTCGAGCGAAGCAAGCCCGCTTGCCTTCAGGAATCCTTGCAGCGCCTGGGCGGGCGCATCGGTGCGCGGACCTTTGCGCTCCTCGCTGACGTCGGGTTGCGCGGTTGGCAAACCCGTTGCGTGCAGCACCAGCCGGCGCGGTCCGGCGCAGGCGCACACCGTGTCGACCGCAAGGCCTTGCGCCTTGAGCGCGTCGCCGATCAGCCGCGCCAGGTCGTCGGCCGCGCGGGCCTGCATCCGCGCCGGGATTTCCTCGGAGAACACTTCCAGGAGAAGATCGGCCATTGGCGTCAGGCTTTCAGATTACCGCCCGCCAGCCACGCTTCGCAGCAGGCCTTGGCCAGGGCGCGCACGCGGCCGATGTAGGCAGCGCGCTCAGTCACGCTGATGACGCCGCGCGCATCGAGCAGGTTGAAGGTATGGCTGGCCTTGATGCACTGGTCGTAGGCCGGCAGCGCCAGCTTCTGCGCCAACAGCGCTTGGCATTCCTGCTCGCAGTCCTTGAAGCGGCGGAACAGAATGTCCGTGTTGGCGTGCTCGAAGTTGTGGGCGCTGTACTCCACCTCGGCGCGATGGAACACGTCGCCATAGCTGACGCCGCGACCGTTGAAGTCCAGCTGATAAACGTTCTCCACGCCCTGCACGTACATCGCCAGGCGCTCCAGGCCATAGGTGAGTTCAACCGCGACCGGGTCGCACTCCAGGCCGCCAACCTGCTGGAAGTAGGTGAACTGCGTCACCTCCATGCCGTCGCACCACACTTCCCAGCCCAGGCCCCAGGCGCCCAGCGTCGGGCTTTCCCAGTCGTCCTCCACAAACCGGATGTCGTGGGCCATGGGGTCGATGCCGATGGCGCGCAGGCTGTCGAGATACAAGGCCTGCGGGTCCGGCGGCGACGGCTTCATGATCACCTGGTACTGGTAGTAGTGCTGCAGGCGGTTGGGGTTCTCGCCATATCTGCCGTCGGTCGGCCGGCGCGAGGGCTGTACGTAGGCCGCGTTCCACGGCTGGGGCCCCAACGCGCGCAATGTGGTGGCCGGATGAAAGGTGCCGGCGCCGACTTCCATGTCGTAAGGCTGCAAAATCAGGCAACCCTGGTCCGCCCAGAAATTCTGCAGCGTCAGGATCAGCTTCTGGAAACTGGGCGCGGCCGGATTGACGGCGTGAGTCGGGGCGGTGGCCATGGCGGACGTTTCATCGGGTTCGGAAGGCGGCGGACCCTACCCACCGGACCCGGTCAAAGCAAGGATTTCGCCTTGATTCTAAGCCTTTTCGCATGCGCACGGCCGTCCCGTCGGTCCGAACGCGCCGCATTTGGGGCAGGCCACCAGATCGTGCACCACCTTGGCCGGCGGGCCGGATTTGGCGTCCTCGCGTTTCTGGCCCTCGGCGACGCGCCGGGCGGCCTCGGTCGCGGCCTTGAGCGGATTGATGCGCCCGCGGGTGCGGACCACGAACCACACCAGGCCGATGACCGCAGCGATCAGAACGAACTTGAGAATGGCGCTCATGAGACCCTAGTGGAGCGGATTTGACATTCGCATCCCCCTTTGCAGCGAAACCGAAAAGCGAATGTCAAATCCAAAGCTCCACTCGAATCATATATTTCTAGTCGTCCTTTGAGTCCAACATTCGCAGGATTGCGCCCTGAACCGGGATGCGAATGTTGGAATCGGACCACTAGAGGCCGAAGCGGGCCCACCAGGCCCGCTCCTCGACGGCGGCGATCAGCTGCCCGGCCCAGCCGCCGCCATCGTCGGCTTCGGCATCGGCGGGGGCCCAACGACCAAACCGGCGCTGCAGCCAACTCAGCGGCCGTTCGATGCGCATGAACCGCACGTCGTCGCCGAACTTGCGGCGGCACACGCTGCGCAGGGTGCCGAGCCCGTCGACCAGGCCCAGTTCCTTGGCGCGCTCGCCGGTCCAGATGTCGCCGTTGAACAGCACCGCGTCGTCGGCATTGAGCTTGAGCGCACGGCGGTCTTTCACGTAGGCGATGAACTGCTTGTGAATGTCGGCCTGAAGCGCCTTCAGGCGTTCGACGTCGCGCGGGTTCTCCGGCTTGAACGGGTCCAACAGGTTCTTGTTCTCGCCCTGGGCGTAGACGCGCCGCTCGAGGCCGATCTTGGCCAGCAGCTCATGGGCGCCGAAGCCGGCGGCGATCACGCCGATGGAGCCGACGATCGACATGGGATCGGCGTAGATCTCGTCGCCGGCGCAGGCGAGCCAGTAGCCGCCCGAAGCGGCCACGTCTTCGGTGAAGGCCAGCACGGGGATTTTCTTGTCGGCGGCGTAGGTGCGAATCAGCTGGGCCAATTGGGCCGACTGTACCGCCGAACCGCCGGGGGAATTGATGAGCAGTGCAACCGCCCGCACGCGGCGGGAAAACGCGCGCTTGAGCAGCGATTCGAACGCCGCGACCGAAATGCCGCGTCCGCCCAGGCCGCCGGCGGCGATGACCCCGCGCAGGCGCACCACGGCGACGATCGGCGGGCGTTCGCGCGCAAGCGAAATACCGATTCGGTCGGCAAAGTCGTTGAATCCGTCGATCAGGGCCATGGCGCTAGGATAAGGCCGCACAGGGTGAAAGCAAGGAAGCCGAGCGCATCGCGCCGAAAAGTGGACT
>JANRJB010000051.1:0-3420 GCA_033764265.1 Rhodospirillaceae bacterium
GCGCGCAGTGCCTCGAGCGACCGTTCGACCGTTTCGAGGGGCATGATTGGCGCCATCGGCGGGCCTCCCGGGCCAGGCCATGGGCAATCATTGAGCGGGCCGTGTGCCCGTCCAACACATTCGAGAAAAATGACCGCACAGCGATTAACGAGCGGCTGGCGCTCGTCACCCCACTTGGGTTGCCGCACGATGACATCTTGCCGATCAAGGCGCTGAGTAAGGGGAAACGAGCCATGAAGAAACCGACGCGCGTGTTTTCCGCCGTGACCGGAGCCGTGCTCGCATTGCCGCTGAGCGATGCGCACGCACAGGTGGAGGAAATCATCGTCACTGCGCGCAAGCGGGCGGAGTCCCTTCAAGAGATTCCACTCGCGGTCACGGCCTTCACCTTCGATCAGATCGAGCGCGCCGGCATCGCGCGGATCGACGACATCGCCAAGCTGACGCCGAGTCTGGTTTTCGACCAGGCGTTCAGCGCGCAAGACACCCGGCCGACGATTCGCGGCCTGCCGGCCAGTCGCGGCCGGCCGCCGATCGGCGTGCTGATCGATGGCGTCGACGTGTCCAGCGAGGCCATCTCCACTGCGGGCGGCGGCAACCTGCTCAACCTGCGCCTGATCGACGTCGAGCGGATCGAGGTGGTCAAGGGGCCGCAAAGCGCGCTCTACGGCCGCGTCGCCTTCGGCGGCGCGATCAATTACGTCACTCGCTCGCCTGGCGACGAATTCGCCGGACGGGCCAGCGCCTCGGTCGGCACGCACGGCACCTATGAAGCGGTCGGCTCGGTCGAAGGCCCGGTCGCCGACACCTTGAGCCTGCGCGCCTACGGCGGCTATTCGCGCAGCGACGGGTATCACCGCGACACGGTATCGGGCGACCGCCTGGGCGGATTTGAAAGCATCCAGGCGTCGATGGCCGCCAATCTCCAGCCCAGCGACGTGTTCGAAGCCAAGGCGGCGCTGAGCTACGGCAAGAACGAGTCCGAACAACAAGCGTATCTGCAGATTTCATCGGCGGACAATTCGTCGATCGTGGTGGCGCTGCCGTCAAACGTCGCCGGACGCCGCATCGGCAACTTCACGATCCCGGCCTCGATCCGCGCGCCGGAGCCGGGCGCGTTCCAGCCGAACCGCGCCGTGCGCATCAGCCTTAACCCGCGGACGCTCGAAAAGTATCCGGGCGCGGACCTGGAAACGGTGCTCGGCCGCTTCCATGCCGAATATGACGTCGGGGCGTTCACCATCGAGTCGACCACGGCCTACCTGCGGGCCGATTCGAGCGTGTTCCAGGACATCGACGGTTTCGGCGCCCGGCCCGTGCAAGTCGCATTGCCGGCGCCTGGCGGCATCGGCGAGCCGCTGCCCTCGACGTTCGAATTCAACACCGACGGCAAGACCACCCAGTTCAGCGAGGATTTCCGCCTGTCCAGCCTGGACAACGAAGGGCTGCGCTGGATGGTCGGCGGGCTCTACTGGCGCGAAAAGGCCACCCAGGACAATCGAAGCTTCGCCGTGCTGCTGACCGCTCCCGGCGCCTCGGCCGGCCTCAACAACGTGCTCGCCAACAACCCGGCGATCACCTCGACCGACGAGACCCGCAACACCAGGCACTACTCGGTTTATGGCGTACTGGAGTACGACGTGACCGGGGCATTCACTGTGGGTGTCGAGGCCCGGCAATACTGGGAAAAGTTTGTCTACGGCTTTCCCACCAGCCAGATCGCCCTGGGCGCCGGGTTGACGCCGGTGCGTACCGCAGCCGGTGCACCCGGCCCGAAGGGCCTGCCGTTGTCGCAGGACTACTTCGCGCCGAAAGTGTTCGCCGAGTATCGCGTCAACGACGACGCAATGGTCTACGCGTCGATCGCCAAAGGCGTGAAGCCCGGCGGTATCTCGACGGTCGGCACGTTCAATCGCTTGTCCGACAACATCTACGCCCCCGAAAAGCTGTGGAACTACGAGATCGGCGCTAAGACCGCGTTCCTGGATGGCCGCGCGGTGTTCAACCCGGCGGCGTTCTACATGGACTACACCGACAAGCAGATCTCGACGCTGGTGGTTGACCCGACGACGGCGTCGGGCTTTCGCGGCGTGGTGTCGAACGCGAGCGGCGCGCGCGTCTACGGCCTTGAACTGGACACTACGCTCGCCGTGACCGACCAATTCAGGACGGCTTTCGCCTACACGTACCTGGATGCAAAATACACGGACTTCAACGTGTTTACGCGCACGCCGGCCAGCATCGCCTACGCCGGCGAATGCGAGATCGTCGAAATCGGCACCGGCACGCAAAGCACCCAGTGCAAACTGGACTTGTCGGGAAACCGACTCGAACGATCGCCACGGCATGCCGCCAGCCTGACCCTGACCTACACGCAGCCGCTGGCGGGCGATCTGGAGCTGGTCGGCGAGGTCGCCGCCCAAGCTCAGAGCAAGCGTTTCTTCGACGAGTTCAACGGTCAGTGGTTCGCCGGATTCTCCAACGTCGATGTGCGCCTGACCCTGCAGTCGGACGCATGGTCGGTCACGGGGTACGTCGACAATCTGTTCGATGACAAGACCATCAAGAGCGGATTCGCCCAGGGCGACTTCTTCGCCTTCTTTACTTCTCCGGGCAGCAGGTCGAATGTCTTGTTGCCGCCCGATCCGGTCCGCGGCGGAGTGCGCGCCTCGTACCGGTTCTAATGTTCAAGGTTGGTACCACCCTGGCGGCTGACTGTGGCGAGGGAACACGATGCTGATCATTTCTCAGAAGCAATGGGCGGCGGGCCGGGTGGCGGACCTGGCGGTTCACCTCGACACCGTGGTGGACTCGATCCGGCGCTTCCAGGTCGACCAGCCGATCCAGCCCGTGGTGCTATTGCCGCTGGCCGAGGCCGCCGAACCGCCGCCGGACCGCCAGGCATTCCTGCTTGCTTTGGGCCATGTGGCGGCCGAACGCGGACTGTTTCTGGCCGGCGCGGCCGTTGTCACGGATCCGTCGGCACCGGTGCCGTTCACGCTGGGTTTCCTGCTGGGGGCCGAGGGCCAGAGCCTGCTCGAGAGCCGGAAGTATTCTCCCGAACTGGTCAACGGTCTGGCCGTCGACCAGACGTCAGCATTGGCAGTGCCGATCGCGCCAAGCGCGGCGGTCACGCCGATCGGACAGGTCGGTCTGTTGGTGGGCGAAGACATCCTGTTTCCGCATCTGGCCCGCGCGCTGGTCTGGAAGGGCGCAGAAGTCATCTTGAACCCGGCCGCCGAAGTGAGCGATGACCTGTTCGCCGCACGCCAGAACGCACGCACGGCGCGCGCGTTCGAGAACTGCGCCTATATCGCGACTGCGTCGGCGTGCGGCGGCGGCGCCGGCGAACCACAGGCCGAACGGCCCGTTGCATCGGGTTTCGCCGACTGGACCGGCACGCGGCTCGACGCGCAAGGC
>JANRJB010000056.1:0-27163 GCA_033764265.1 Rhodospirillaceae bacterium
AGATCGAGGCCGCGCTGGCGGAATGGGACGAGGCCAAGGCGCTCGCGCTGCGCAAGGAACTGGGCCGCATCTACCACGACCGCGCGCCGGCGATTTTCCTGTACGAATCCGCGCTGTTCGCCGGGCTGCGCAAGGGGTTCACCGGCTTCGAGGATGTCGGCGGCTTCGTTGGCTTCGATACCATTTCCTTCGCCGATTGACGCGGCTGCCGCCCGCGCCCGGCCGGATCAGGTTTTCGTCTTGTCGGCCTCGGTGCGGTTCATGCCGACCACGCCGGCCATGAAACCCGCCTCGCTGGTCGGGCCCATCTCATCCGACAGCGCCTTGTACAGCCGCCGCGTCAGGGCGCGGCGTTCCTCGCGCAGTTTCTCGGCCAGCTCCGCCGGCGGCCGGAAGCGCTCGATCATCTCCGGGGTCACCTTGCCCTCGGTGGCGAGCAGATGCTCGGTCACCGTCTGGCGATCCTTCACCACCCACAGCTCGGCGCCCAACTGCAGCACGATCTCGATCAGGTGATCGATCATCGGGTCTTTGAAGTAGTGCGGATGGCCGCGCTCGAAGCCCGGCAGGTCCTTCACATAGTCCAGGCCCTCGGACAGCTGGCGGGCGCGATCTTCGGGCGTGAGCTTGGTCATGGCGGCGTCCTGCGTCGGCCGTGTGGGGCGGGCGCCGACTCTATGTTAAACAGCCGCGCAGGATAAAGAGCGCCGTGAACTTCCGCACATGACCAGGCATCCCCGCGTCCGGCTTCAGAAAGGCATGCACAAGCGCGTCGCCGGTGGCCATCCGTGGGCCTATTCCAATGAAATCGTCATGGACGCCGCGGCCAAGGCGCTTGCGCCCGGCAGTGTGGTGACGCTCGAAACCGCGGGCGGCGAGGCGCTGGCCACCGCGCACTTCAACCCGCGCACGCTGATCGCCGCGCGGGCGCTGGACCGGCAGGCCGATGTCCCCATCGACCGCGCCTGGTTTGCGCAACGCCTGAGCCGGGCGCTTGGGTTGCGCGCGCGCCTGTTCGACCGCCCGTTCTACCGGCTGGCGCATGCCGAGGGCGACGGGTTGCCGGGGCTGGTGATCGACCGTTTCAGCGACGTGTTGGTGGTGCAGCCCAACACCGCGGGCATGAACGCGGCGGTCGACGACATTGTCGGGGCGCTGGTGCAGGCGTTGGATCCGCGCGCGGTGGTAGTGCGCGGCGACAGCGCGGCGCGCACGCTGGAGGGACTGGACGAAACGACCGCCGTTGTTCACGGCGCCGTGGACGCGCCGGTGACGGTGGACGAGGGTTGCTGCACGTTTTTCGCCGACGTTCAGGGCGGGCAGAAAACCGGGTGGTTCTTCGATCAGCGCGACAACCGGGCGTTCGTGGCGGGTCTGGTCCGGCGCTGGGGTGCGGGCGTGCGCCTGCTCGATCTCTACACCCACACCGGCGGGTTCGCGGTGCAGGAGGCCATCGCCGGGGCGACGCAGGCGGTGGGCGTCGACGGCTCGGCGCACGCGTTGGACCTGGCCGGGCGCGCGGCGGCGGCGTCGGGCGTGGCGGGGCACTGCGCCTTCGAGAAGGCCGACGTGTTCGACTGGCTGGCGTCGGGCCACCGCGACCGGGCGTTCGAGGTGGTGGTCGCCGACCCGCCGGCGTTCGTCAAATCGCGCAAGGACCTGGCGGCGGGCCTGCGCGGCTATCGCAAGCTCGCGCGGCTGGCGGCGGCGCGGGTCGCCCCGGGTGGGGTGCTGGCGGTGGCCTCGTGCAGCCACAACGCCGGCTGGCCCGAGTTCACCGCCGCCGTCGCCGCGGGTCTGCACGACGCCGGGCGGTCGGGGCGCATCCTGCGCAGCGCCGGGGCCGGGCCGGACCACCCGGTCCACCCTCAGCTGCCAGAAAGCGCATATCTGAAAGCAATGTTTATAGAAATCGACTAGAAAATAGGGCCGTACCCTATTTTTGCAGCATGACCAGCAGGCCGGGCACGGGGCGGCCCTGGTCGTGGCGGCAGACGGCGTCGCGGGCGACGGCCACGCGCCAGCCGGCGCCGGCGGCGAGGTGTTCGATATGGCCGCGCCGGTGGGCGAAGCGGCGATCGTCGCCCAGCGCGACGTCCGCGCCGCTGCTGCGCTGGAGCGTGAAGCCGAACAGCGCGCCCGGCGCCGCGGCGCCGAATGCGCCGTCAAACACCGGCGCCAGGTCGCCGACATACACGAACACGTCGGCCGCCAGGATCAGATCGAGCGCCCGCGCCGCGGCAAGCGCAGCGACCAGATCGGCCGCCTCCAACGCGTCGTAAAGACCCTTGCCCCGCGCCACCGCGATCATGCCCGGCGACAGGTCGCAGCCGGCGAGATGATCGACACGGTCGCGCACCGCCGCGCCCATCAGGCCGGTGCCGCAGCCAAGGTCGAGCGCGCGCGCAAATCTGCGGCCGGGGGCGACGGCGTCGAGCGCGGCGCGCAGCTGGGCCGGCGCGGTATAGTTCAAGGCCCCGGTCAGCGTGTGATCGAACGTGGGCGCGTACTGATCGAACAACCGGCGCACGAACGCCGCGCTCAAGATTGGCGCGATGTCCGGGTTCAACCGATGGGCCAGCGCCGCCGCGCCCATCGAGTCCGCCGGATCGAGCGCCAGATAATCAGCCATCGCCGCCTGCGCTTCGTCGCGCCGGCCCAGCATCGCGAGCGTCTCAGCCAGGGCATAGCGGGCCTCGGCCCAGCGCGGCGCCAGCTCCAGCGCTTGAACGATCAGCTCGACGGCGGCCGCCGTCTCGCCGCGGGCGCGCCACTGCAGCGCCATCGCCAGGCGCGCGTCGGCGATCGGGTCTCCTGAACGCGTCTCCATGACGAAACAGTTTCAATCACCTTCGATCGGGCGTTGCAATCGGCCGGCACAGTCTTTAGGGAACGCCTCGCACGACCGACACGCCATGACCGCGCCGCCCGCACCCTCCGATCTGCGCCAACCCGCCGAGTGGGAACCCCACACGGCGGTGTGGTCGGCGTGGCCCAGCCACGCCGAGCTGTGGCTGGACGACCTTGCGCCGGCGCGCGTTGAAGTGGCCGCGCTGTTCGCCGCCATCGCCGATGTCGACCCTGCCACCCGGCGACCGCGCGGCGAGGCGCTGAAAATTCTCGCGTGCGGCGACGAGGCGGTGGCCTCGGCCCGCGCCGCGCTGGCGGGCACCGGCGCGGAGATCGTGCCGGCCACCTTCGGCGACATCTGGCTGCGCGACACCGCGCCGATCTTCGTGCGCGGCGCGCAAGGTTTGTCCGCCGCCTGCTTCCGCTTCAACGGCTGGGGCGGCAAATACGTGCTGGCGGGCGATGCCGGCGTGGCGGCGTTCGTCGCATCCCGGGCCAACGTGCCCGCCCGCATGCACGACTGGGTGCTGGAAGGCGGCTCGGTCGACGTCGACGGCGCTGGCACCGCGCTCACCACCCGCCAGTGCCTGCTCAACCCCAACCGTAATCCGGGCCTGAGCCAGGCCGAGATCGAGGCGCGGCTGCGGGCCGGCCTCGGCATCGAGAAACTGATCTGGCTGGGCGACGGGCTCGCCAATGACCACACCGACGGCCACATCGACAATATCGCGCGGTTCGTCGCGCCGGGCGTGGTGGCGTGCATGGAGCCCTCGGGGCCCGACGATCCAAACACCGATGCCCTACGCGCCATCATCGCCGACCTGAAGGCCGCAACCGACGTGCACGGCCGCAAGCTCGAGGTGGTGACGGTGCCGTCGCCCGGCCGGGTCGAGGACGAGGACGGCGAGGTGATCCCGGCCAGCGCCATGAACTTCTACATCGGCAACACAGCGGTTGTCGTACCGGTCTACGGCACCCGCTTCGACGACGCCGGCGTGGCGGCCGTCGCCAGGTTGTTTCCCGGCCGCCGTACGGTGGGCTTGCCGGCGACTCACGTCATCACCGGTGGCGGTTCGTTCCATTGCATCACCCAGCAAGTGCCCGTCGTGATATGATCGGCGCGGGAGCGTTCTCATGACGACTGTCACCGTCGCCGCGTTGCAGTGCGCCTACTCGACCGACATGGCCGCCAACATCGCGGCGGTGTCGGACATGATCGCCCAGGCGGCCAAGCAGGGCGCGCAGGTCGTGCTGCCGTCGGAGCTGCTGCAGGGCCACTATTTCTGCGTCGAGGAGCACGAGCGTCACCTGGCCGAGGCTTATCCGGCGGCCGAGCATCCGGTGGTCAAGGCGTTCGCACCGCTCGCCAGGAAACTGGGCGTGGCGATCCCCGCCTCGATCTTCGAACGCGACGGGCCGCACTACTACAACAGCCTGGCCATGATCGACGCCGACGGCACTGTCATGGGTGTGTACCGCAAGAGCCACATCCCTGATGGCCCGGGCTACGAGGAGAAGTTCTACTTCCGCCCCGGCAATACCGGCTTCAAGGTGTGGCGCACGCGCTTCTGTACCGTCGGCGTCGGGATCTGCTGGGATCAGTGGTTCCAGGAATGCGCCCGCGCCATGATGCTGATGGGCGCGGACGTGCTGTTCTATCCCACCGCGATCGGTGCCGAGCCCGACAACCCCGGCCTCGACACCCAGCCGTTGTGGCAGCGGGCGATGATCGGCCACGCGGTGTCGAACGTGGTGCCGGTGGTGGCCGCCAACCGCGTCGGCGCCGAGAACGGCCAGACGTTCTACGGCTCGTCGTTCATCGCCAGCCATCGCGGCGACAAGCTCGCCGAGCTGAACCGGACCGAGACCGGCATCATCACCGCCCGGCTCGATCTCGACGACATCACGCTCGCCCGCGGCGCCTTCGGGTTTTTCAGGGACCGACGGCCGGACCTTTACGGCAAACTCACAGAGCTCTAGAAAAAAATACGAATACCTGCCATAAATAGGGTCGTACCCTAATTAAGGAGCAAGCGCATGGTGCGGCCGTTGCGGGCGCTGGTGGCCGGGGTGCCGGTGCACGTGATCCAGCGCGGGCACAACCGCGGGCAGATCTTTTTCGGCGCCGAGGACGCGCAGAAATATCTCGGTTGGCTCGAGGAACTGGCCGCTCAGCACGGCGTGGCGATCCACGCCTACGTGCTGATGACCAACCACCTGCACCTGCTCGCCACGCCCAAGACCGCCGCGGCGCTGCCCAAGACGCTGCAGCGCGTCGGCACGCGCTATGCCATGTACCTCAACGGCGCGCGCGACCGCTCGGGCAGCCTGTGGGAAGGCCGCTACCGCGCCTGCCCGGTGGAGAGCGAGCGTTACCTGCTGGCGTGCAGCCGTTACATCGAACAAAACCCGGTGCGCGCCGGCTTGGCCAAGCATCCGCGCGAGTTCCGCTGGTCGAGCTTCCGCGGCAATGCCGGCGAACGCGCCGACCCGCTCCTGTCGCCGCACCCGGTTTATCGCGCGCTGGGGTCCTCGGACGCGGAGCGGGCGCGCGCCTACCGCGCGCTGCATGACGACGCGCCGGCCCCCGGTCTGCTCGAAACCATCCGGACGGCCGTCAACGCCGGCACGCCCCTGGGCGATGCGGGCTTCGTCGCGCAGATGGGCCGCGCGCTGGGCCGCAGCTTCGCGCCCAAGCGGCGCGGCCGGCCGCCCAAACCGCGATTGGTTCCGGGCAAGCTGCAAAAGAACACGGCGCGCGCCAAATCCGCCGCCGGCAAGCGGCGCAAGACGCGCTGACGATTATCACGCTCAACCGCGACGCTTGGATTTCTTCTTCTGGCGCGCCGCGTGGGCTTCCACGTCTTCCATGACGCGCAGAAGGTTGCCGCCCCAGATTTTGGCGATCTGGTCCTCGGAGTAGCCGCGCTTGGCCAGCTCCAGCGTCACGTTGAAAGTTTCGCCGGCGCCGCTCCAGCCGGTGATGCCGCCGCCGCCGTTGAAATCCGACGCGATACCGACGTGATCGATGCCGATCAGCTTGACCGTGTAGTCGATATGATCGGCCAAATCCTTGACACCGGCCTTGGGGTGCTTCAGCTCGATCTCGTCCATGCGCGCGCGAAACTGGGCAAGGCGTTCGGGCGCCAGCTTGCCCAAATCGGGAAAGTCCTTGATGCCGAACTCGGCCCACAGCGCGTTGATGGCGTCGGTCTTCACCTGCGGCACGGCGCGCAGGTAGGTGTCGAAGGCCACCATCTGCGCCACGCCGTTGTTCTTCTTCAGCGCCCGCAGTTCGTCGTCGCTCAGGTTGCGCGGATGATCGAACACGCCCTTGACGCCCGAGTGCGAGGCGATCACCGGCGCCTTGGACGCGGCGATGATGTCGAGCGCGGTCTGCTTCCCGGCGTGGGAGATGTCGTTCATGATCCCAAGGTCGTTGCAGCGTTCGACCGCCTGTTTGCCCAGCGCCGAAAGGCCGCCGTGCAGCGCGGGCGGGTCCTTCAGGCGCCGTTCGGCGATGGAGGAATCGCCCAGCTGGTTGTGGCCGATGTGGGTGTGGCCGAAGTAGCGCGCGCCGTAGTCGTAGAATACGTCGAGAAGTTCCAGCCGCTCGCCCATCGGATAGCCGTTCTCGATGCCGATCAGCGCCACCTTCTTGCCTTCGGCGGAAATGCGGCGCACGTCGGCGGCGGTCAGCGCCAGGCCCAGCTGGTCGGGATACATCTGGGTCGTGACCCGGTGAATCGCCGAGAATTTGATCATGGCGTCCGACAGCGCCTTGGCGTAGCCGGCGGTGCCGAGCGGACCCTGGCCGACGAACACGATCAGGAAGGTGGCGTCGAGCCCGCCCTCGATCTGGGTGGGAATGTGCACCTGCTGGCCGCGCGGACCCGGCTTCATCGGGTCGTACTTGTCGCTGCCGTAGTCGGGGGGAATGTCGACGTGGGTGTCGACGGTGATGACGCGCTCATGGATGGCGCGCGCCCGTGCGATCAGTTCGGCATCGGTTTCGGCGCGCGCGCCGCCGGCGACAACCGCCATGGCCGCCGTCAGAACCAAGAACTTGCGCATGATGCCCCGCTCCCGCCGGATGTGACGACGATCAAGCCTAGTTTTCGCGGGCGGCGGCGGCAAGCAGCCGCTCCACCGCGAGCGCCGGTGTCATTGTGCCGGCGGCGACCGCCCGCTCCAGTTCCGGCGCCAGTTTCCTGACGCGGCTGTCGGCCTTGAAGCTGCCGAGCAGGCGGTCGTCGAGCATCGCCCACATCCAGCGGACCTGCTGGCCGGCGCGGCGGCGCTGCCACTCGCCGGTGGACTTGGTCAGGCGCGCATAGCTGCCGATCTGAGTCCACACCGCGTCGAGGCCGCGATTCTCGGCCGCGCTCACCGTCAACACCGGCGGGCTCCAGGTTGGACTCGCCGGCGTCAGGATGCGCAGCGCGTGCTGGTAGTCCGCCGCCGCGGCCCTGGCGCGCGCCACATTGTCGCCGTCGGCCTTGGTAATGGCGATCATGTCGGCCAGTTCCAGAACACCCTTCTTGATGCCCTGCAGTTCGTCGCCGCCGCCGGCCAGCATCAGGACCAGGAAAAAGTCGACCATCTCGGCCACGGCGGTCTCGCTTTGGCCGACGCCGACGGTCTCCACCAGGATGACGTCGAAGCCCGCCGCCTCGCAGACCAGGATGGCCTCGCGCGTGGCCCGCGCCACGCCGCCCAGGGTTCCGCCGGTGGGCGAGGGGCGAATGAAGGCGTTGGGATCGACCGACAACCGCGCCATGCGCGTCTTATCGCCCAGGATCGAGCCGCCGGTGCGCGAACTGGTGGGGTCGACCGCCAGCACCGCCACTTTGTGGCCCTGACCGGTCAGCAGGGTGCCGAAGGCGTCGATGAATGTGCTTTTGCCCGCGCCAGGCAGGCCACTGACGCCGATGCGGATCGAGTTGCCGGTCTTCGGCAGAAGCTCGACCAGCATCTCCTGCGCCTTGTCCCGGTGCTCGGTCTTGCGCGATTCGATCAGAGTGATGGCGCGGGCCAGCACGGCGCGGTCGCCGGCCAGCACCCCGGCGGCGTAATCGGGTGCGGATCGCGGCTGGCGGAACGGTCTCACGGGACGACCCTGGCCGACGGAAGCGCGGCCTGCCCCCGATCGAGGGTCAAGGTCGACGTGCAACCATACATCTCATTGACGTAGTTGATGAGAATGTCCGCGAGGTCGAGGCGCGTCGACTTGTAGATCTTGAGCGCACGTTCGACGATGTGCTGGCGTTCGATTACCAAGCGCTCGCTGTTCAGAAGTTCGTCGAGCGCCCGAGCAATTCGGTCGCGCGAAAACCTGTAGGTGCGGTCAAGAACCCAGACGAATTCGACGAGCACGATGTGGTTGACGAAGCCAGGGTTTTCCGGACTCAAGTCGTTTTCGAGCAGCCGGTCGGCGATCGTGTTCTGGATGGGATCATCCCGTACGACGTAACGAACGAGGATGTTTGTGTCGAACCCCAGCACTGGCGACGGCTCCCTCAGCAATTCCCTGTTCAATTTCTTCGAGGGACATGCGTCGTTGTCCCGATCGGTACAACAAACCCTTCAAGGCCGTGATCGGTTTGTTCTTGGGGCGAATCATGATTCGGTTGCCGTCGATCATGAAGAACAACTTGTCCCCCGGCTTCAAGTTGAGCCGATCCCGGATCTCCTTGGGAATGGTGGTCTGGCCTTTGGCCGTCAGCGTTCCGAAACTCATGGGCGGCTCTCCTTACTTCTTCAATCTAGTAAGGAATTCGCGGCCGATCAAGACACACTCAGTGCCCCAGCGCGGCGCCGAGCTTTCTCAGCAAATCCTCCGCGGCTTCGCCGATCACGGTGCCGGGCGGGAAGATCGCCGCCGCGCCGGCCCTGGTCAGCGCGTCGAAGTCCTGCGGTGGGATGACGCCGCCGACCACGATCATGATGTCGGCGCGGCCCAGTTTCGCCAGTTCGTCCTTCAGCGCCGGCACCAGCGTCAGGTGTCCGGCAGCGAGCGACGAGGCGCCGATCACGTGCACGTCGTTCTCCACCGCCTGCTTGGCGGCCTCGGCCGGGGTCTGAAACAACGGCCCGATGTCGACATCGAAACCCAGGTCGGCGAAGGCGGTGGCGATCACCTTCTGGCCGCGGTCGTGGCCGTCCTGGCCCATCTTGGCGACCAGGATGCGCGGCCGGCGACCCTCTTTTTCGGCGAAGGCCTCGACCAGCGCCTGCACCTTCTTCACTTGTTCGGACTGCCCGCCCACTTCTTTCCTGTAAACCCCGGCGATGGACTTGATCTCGGCGACGTGGCGGCCGAACACCTGTTCCAGCGCCTGCGTCATCTCGCCGACGGTGGCCATGGCCCGCGCCGCGTCCACCGACAGCGCCAGCAGGTTTCCTTGCCCGGTTTCGGCCGCCCGGGTCAATGCCGCCAGCGCCGCCCGGGTGCGGGCCGGGTCGCGTTCGGCCTTGAGGCGCGCGAGCTTGGCGATCTGGGCGTTGCGCACAGCGGTGTTGTCCACCGAACGCACCTCGACCGCGTCGGCCGTCTCGGGGCGGAACTTGTTGACGCCCACCACCGTCTGCCGGCCGGCGTCGATGCGCGCCTGGGTGCGGGCGGCGGCTTCCTCGATGCGCAGCTTGGGGATGCCGGCCTCGATCGCCTTGGCCATGCCGCCCAGACCCTCGACCTCCTGGATGTGCGCCCACGCTCGTTTGGCCAGGTCGTGGGTCAGCCGCTCGACGTAGTAGCTGCCGCCCCACGGGTCGACCGACCTGGTCGTGCCCGTCTCCTGCTGGATGAACAGCTGGGTGTTGCGGGCGATGCGCGCGGAGAAATCGGTGGGCAGGGCCAGCGCCTCGTCCAGCGCATTGGTGTGCAGCGACTGGGTGTGGCCGGCGGTTGCGGCCATCGCCTCGATGCAGGTGCGCGTGACGTTGTTGAACACGTCTTGGGCGGTCAGGCTCCAGCCCGAGGTCTGGCAGTGGGTGCGCAGGCTCAGCGACTTGTCGCTTCGGGGGTTGAACGGCTTCAAAAGCTTGGCCCACAACAGCCGGGCGGCCCGCATCTTGGCCACTTCCATGAAGTAGTTCATGCCGATGGCCCAGAAGAAGCTGAGCCGGGGCGCAAACGCGTCGATCGCCAGGCCGGCCTTCACGCCGGCGCGCACGTACTCCACGCCGTCGGCCAGCGTGTAGGCCAGCTCAAGGTCGGCGGTCGCGCCGGCCTCCTGCATGTGGTAGCCGGAGATGGAAATCGAATTGAACTTCGGCATCTCGCGCGAGGTGTAGGCGAAGATGTCGGAGATGATCTTCATGCTCGGCGCGGGCGGGAAGATGTAGGTGTTGCGCACCATGAACTCTTTCAGAATGTCGTTCTGAATGGTGCCCGACAGCTGCGCCGGCGCCACGCCCTGTTCCTGCGCGGCGGCGATATACAGGGCCATGATCGGCAGGACGGCGCCGTTCATGGTCATCGACACGCTCATCTGGTCGAGCGGGATGCCGTCGAACAGCGTGCGCATGTCGTAGATGGAATCGATCGCCACGCCGGCCATGCCGACATCGCCCACCACGCGCGGATGATCGCTGTCGTAGCCGCGGTGGGTGGCGAGGTCGAAGGCGATCGACAGGCCCTTCTGCCCGCCGGCCAGGTTGCGCCGGTAGAAGGCGTTGGAATCCTCGGCGGTGGAGAAGCCCGCGTACTGCCGCACGGTCCACGGCTGGGTGACGTACATGGTGGGGTAGGGCCCGCGCAGGAACGGCGCGAGGCCGGGACGGGTGTCGAGGAAATCAAGGCCCGCCACATCCGCGGCCGCGAACACGGGCTTCACCGCAAGGCCTTCGGGCGACTGCCACGCCAACTCGGGAAAGGGTTTGCCCGCCTCGCGCTCGGCCTCGGCCTGCCACTCCGCGAGGCTCAACGCGCCGGAGTTGGCGGTGGAGGCCAGCGCGATGTCGGCGAAGTTGGGGATTTTGGCCGGCGTCAGCTTGTTCATGGCGCGGAATCCTTTTCTCAACGCCCCTGCGACAGCCGTTCGTGAGCGGCCGCCAACAAGCCGCGTGCATCGCAGCCAATATAGATGAAGTCGTCGACGCCCGCGGCCCTCAACTGCGCCTCGTGCTCGCCGCCGCGGCCGGCCAGGTAAACCACCGCCGCGCCGGCTTTTTTCAAAGCTTCGGCGAGCGGCGCGGCATGGGCCGTGTAGACTTTGTCGGCCGAGCAGATCACCGCCAGCGCCGCGCCCGTCTTGCCGAACGCCTTGGCGATGGCGGAGATGTCGGTGCCGCCGACCCCCGGAACGGCCTCGATGCCGCCGGCTTCGAAGAAATTCTTGGCGTAGGTCGCCCGTGCGGTGAACTCGGCCACCGTGCCGAGATTGGCCAGGAACACCTTGGGCCGGGCACCATACTTGGCGGTGAAGGCGTCGCCGGCGTCGCGCAGGGATTCGAACGGCTCGGCCAGGCGCAGCTTTTTCAGGGGGGCGATCCTGATCGGCGTGCCGGCCAGCGCCTGCGACATGGCGAGCACGTTGGCGCCTTTGCCGGATACTGCGATCAGCGCGGCCATCAAGGCGCCATTGCCGGGCGCGGGCAGGGCGGCCACGGTACCGACCGGGGCCTGGTCGCGCGCCTTGACGATGGTCGCGATATCCGGCCGATCGGCCTCGACCGGGGTTTCGTGAATGTCGGGGAACTCGCTGACGCCGGTCAGGGCGTCCTTGCGGCGCGACAGGTTCTTCAGCCGTTCGGCCGCGACCGCCTCGATCTTGGCGGCGATGGCGCCCGACATCAGCGCCGCCGCCATGCCGCCGGCGCGCTCGATCTGCTGGACTTGCGACCAGGCTGCCGACGCCAGCTCTTCCGTCAACCGCTCGAACAGATACGCGCCGCCGGCGGCATCGGCCACCCTGTTCACGCCGGCTTCTTCCATCAACACGATTTGCATATTCCGCGCGATGCGCCGGCCGAGCGCACGTGGATATCCCAGCGCGCTGTCGAAGGGCGCGGCGGTGATCGCATCCGCCCCGCCCACGCCGGCGGCGAAGCAGGCGACCGTGGTGCGCAGGATGTTCACCCACGGGTCGCGCCGGCTCATCATGCGCGGCGCGGTCTGCGCGGCGATGGGTGCGGTGCGCCGTTCGGGGCTCGCGCCACACGCTTCGGCGATGCGCGCCCAGAGTTTGCGCGCGGCGCGGAACTTGGCGACCGTCAGGAACACATCGGCGTCGGCGGCCAGCGTGAACGCCATTTGCCCGCAAGCCGCGTCGATGGGCATTCCCGCCTTGGCCAGCGCGCGCAAATACTCGACGGCGGTGGCCATCACGCACGCCAGCTCCAGCGCCTCGCCAGCCCCGGCCGAGTGGTAGACGACGGATTTGGCGTTGAGCGCGCGGGCGTGGGGGTAGGTGGCGGCGGCGTATGCGGCGGTGTCGGCCATGCGCGCCAGCACCACCGGCATGTCGACGATCAGCGTGCCGGAATTGGCCAGGCTCGCCAGCGGGTCGGCGCCGAAGTTGCCGCGAAACTGTTCGGGCTTCACCCCGCGCCGGGCCAGCAGTTGCATGAACAGCGCCGACAACGGCAGCGACGGCCCGGTCGGCTCCAGCACCACCGGCGCGAGGTCGAGGTAGACGTCCTTCAGCGCCGCGTCAAAGTCGGCCAGCGACCGCACGCACACGCCGTGCGCGCCGGCGGGGTCGGTGCGCAGGACGATGGAGGTCGCGCCGCCCTCGAGGTCCTCGAGGATCTGTCGGTTGGCCTCGGCCGGGTCGGGGTGGCCGTGCGCCGGGCGGATGTCCCAGCCGCCCTGCGAGGTGCCCAGCGCACTCGACCCGCGCACATAGGGCGCGCCGCCGGGAAAACCCGCGGGATCGCCAGCGCCGTCCCAGTCGGCGCGGGTGTAAAGCGGCTTGATCGCCAGGCCGTCGTAGGTGCGGCTGACCAGTTTTTTCTCGAACGGCACCCCGCCCAAGATTTTGTCCACCAGCGCGAGCCATGCCGCGTCGGTTGCGGCGGGAAACTCGGCGGCCAGCGGCAGAATGTCGGGATCGGGTTGCGGCACGGGACGGGGCCTCGGCGGGGCGGATTAGTCTCGATTTCTTCGCCCAAATCTCTTAGTCAGCGCGCCGCTTGAGGTCAAATCCTTCGGGGGAATTTTCCAAACCCGGGCTGTGGCTGCCCTGCATTCAATTGTCTATTCATGGTAAATTTGCCATACTCAAGACATGCGGAATCTCGTCTGGCTCGCCGACACGCTCGATCGAATCTCGGCCCTGCCGTCCGAAGTCAAAAAGGCGTTCGGATTCGCTCTGCGGGAAGCGCAAAGAGGAGAAACGCCCATCGGTGCTGTCGCACTTGCTCGGTTCGGAACCGGTGTTTTCGAGTTGCGACAGGCATTCCGCGGCGACGCCTATCGCAGCGTCTATGCCGTGAAAATGAGGTCGGCAGTTTACGTTCTGCACGTGTTCAAGAAAAAGTCCAAGTCCGGCAAGGCCATTCCCCGCGAGGATGTCCAACTCATTGCGGCCCGGTTCAGGCAGGCACAGATCATGGACGCAACAGGAGAACAATCATGACCAAGAGCGAACGCGCCGTCATGAGCAGCGGCAACGTGTTCAAGGACATGGGCTTCTCCGATGTTGAAGCGGCCGAGGCGGTTGCGAAATCCGAACTCATCTCCGCCATGGCGCGCACCATTCGCGCCCGCAAACTCACTCAGGCGGCGGCGGCCAGGCTGTGCCGGACCGACCAGCCGACGCTCTCGAAGGTGCTCGGCGGCCGCATGGACAGCGTGACCATCGACAGGCTGGCGCACTGGCTGACCGCGCTGGGCCGCGGGATCGAGATCCGGGTCGCGCCGCTCAAACGGAACAACGCCGGTCACCCATCCGCCGCGCGTCTGACGGTTCGCGCGGCGTGACGGGCTACTTCCCCGCCGCCTTTTCCACCGCGCGCCAGACGCGGAAGAAGTTGCCGCTCCAGATTTTTCCGATGTCGCGTTCGGAATAACCCAGTTTCATCAGTTCGGCGGTCAGAGCCGGGGCCTCGGCCGCGGTTTTGTAGCCGACCACGCCGCCGCCGTGTTCCAGGTCGGTCGACACGCCGACGTGGTCGATCCCGACAAGCTTGACCGCCGCGTCGATCGAGGCCGCCAGGTCGGCCACTGTCGCGCCGGGCCAGCGGTCGCGATAGGCATCCATCTCGGCCATGAACGCCGCCAGCTGCTCGCCCTTCAGCTTGGCGCGCGCCTCGGTGAATGCCTTGAGGCCGTAATTGCGTTCGATGCCGGCCAGGTCGGCGTTCTGTTCGGCCGACGGCGCCTTGAGGTAAATGTTGAACGCGACGATGCCGATCATGCCGCCCGACTTGGCGATGGCGCGCATTTCGGTGGCGCTCAGGTTGCGCTCGGTGGCGACCACATCCTTGACGCCGACGTGGCTGGCCACCACCGGCGCGGTCGACAGGTTGATGGCCTGTAGCACCGCCGCCGGTGTGATCTGCGAAACGTCGACGATGATGCCCAACCGGTTCATCTCGGCGATTGCCTTCTTGCCCAAGTCCGACAGGCCGCCGTGCCTGAACGGCTCGTCGCCCAGCCGGTCGAGCGGGCGATTGGAATCGGCGTACTGGTTGTGGCCCGCATGGGTGAAGGCGACCATGCGCAGGCCGCGGGCATGCCAGTCGCGCAGCCACGACAGGTCCTCGCCGAAGGGGTAGGCGTTCATCACCGAGATCAGCGCGAAGTGCTTGCCGCCCGCCACCAGGCTCTCGGCCTCTTTGGCCGTGCGCGCCAGGCCGATGCGGTCGGGATAGGCGGCGAACATTTTTTCCAGGGCGGCGAGCTTATCGTCGGCCCCCTTGCGGGCCTGGGCGTACTCGGCCTGGCCCAGCTTGGCCTGGGGCACGAACACCGCGAAAGCCGCGCCGTCCAGGGCGCCCGCGTCCATCTTGGGCAGGTCGATCTGCATCGCGGTGGCGCGGCCGGCATCCTTGTCGCCGGCCATGAAGTCGAACGGAATGTCGAGGTGCGCGTCGAAGGTGATGATGCGCCGATGCAGGGCCATCGCGTCGGCGTCCACGCCGCCGGCCGGCGTCGTCGGGGCGTGGCCGGGGCCGGCGCAGGCCGCCAAGGTCAGCACGGTCAACACGGCGCCGGCGCGGTTCAGCAACGTCATCGGCAGTGCCCCATCGGAAAACCTGACAAGCCGCCACGATGCTACCGCCGACGCGAGCGGGCAAGCTGCCAGTTGGCCTCGCGCCGTGCTAAGACGACGTCCTGCAACCGCCGCCAGCCACCTCCGACCATGCCCAGTTTCGATCGTCCGACCGATGCCGACATTCCGCCCTCGCCGTGGGTGCTGCGCTTCGCCGCCATGATCCCGCCCGAGGGCGTGGTGCTCGACGTCGCCGCCGGTCATGGCCGGCACACCCGCGCGCTCAAGGTGCTGGGTTTCAAGATCGTCGCCGCCGACGTGGATGTATCGGGCCTGGCCGACCTGAAGGACGACCCGCATATCGATGTGCAACAGGTGGATCTGGAAACCGGCGCCTGGCCGTTCGCCGACGCTGCCTTCGACGGCATCATCGTCTCCAACTACCTACACCGGCCGCACTTCGACGCGTATGTCCGTTCGCTGGCGCCCGAGGGCGTGCTGATCATCGAGACCTTCGGCCACGGCAACGAACAGCTGGGCCGGCCGCGCAACCCCAACTTTCTGCTGGCGCCCGGCGAGCTGTTCCAGGCCTTCAACGACCGGCTGCACGTGGTGGCCTACGAACACGGCGCGGAACATGAACCGCGGCCGGCGGTGCGCCAGCGGCTGTGCGCGGTCAACGCAGCGCCGCCGGTGCTGCTGCCATGATCGTGCGGCTGGCTTTCGTGGCGGGCGCGCTGTGGGCGCTGCCCGCCATCGCCGATCCCGCCGACGGATTGGTGCGGGTCGGCTACACCACGCCGGCTATTTCCTACGGTAACCCGTATTCGCGCGACGAAGGTTCGGGCCTGCGCAACGCCATCTTCGATGCGCTGACCCTGGTGGAACGCGACGGCGCGCTGAAGCCTGCCTTGGCCGAACGCTGGCGGGTGGTCGACCCGACCACGTGGGAGTTCTCGATCCGCCTCGGCGTGACATTCTCGAACGGCGAGCCGTTCGACGCGGCCGCCGCGGCGGAGAACCTGAACGTGCTCATGGCGCCCGAGGCGCTGGGTACGCTGCCGCGGGCAGCCGAACTTGCGGGTGTCGCCGCGGTCGAAGCCGTCGACGGGCTCACCTTGCGCATCCGCACCAAGGCGCCCGATCCGCTGCTCGCCCGCCGGCTCAACATGCTGGCGATGGTGCCGCCCAAGGCGTGGAAGACCATGGGCGTGGACGCGTTCGCGCGCGCGCCCGTCGGCACCGGGCCGTACCGGCTGGCCGCGTGGGTCGAGGACAATAAGCGCGTGCGCCTCGCGGCGTCGCCCTCGTCGTGGCGTCCTGTCGCGGATGCAAAAGCGGTCGAGGTGGTGGTGCTGAGCGACCCCTCGGCGCGGATCAAGGCGCTCCTCTCCGGCCAGCTCGATATCGTCGCGGGTCTCGGGCCCGACGATCTCGATGCGGTGCGCGCCGCCGGCTTCGAAGCGGTGGTGATCGGCGGCAACAGCGTCATGAGCATCGCCTTTCGCACCGTGCGCGACGATGACGCGCCGTTGAAAGACCTGCGCGTGCGCCAGGCCCTCAACTACGCGGTCGACAAGCAGGGCATCGTCGATGCCATCATGCTCGGCACCACGCGGGTCGCCAGCCAAGGCGTGGCGTTCGGCATGCCCGGCCACAACCCGCGGCTTGCCCCGGTGCCCTACGACCCCGCCAAGGCCAAGGCGATGCTGGCCGAAGCCGGATACCCGAGCGGCTTCCCGCTCACCATCGCCGTCTATGGCGGGCTGTTGCCCAATGACTCGCTGATTTTCCAGAAATTGGCGCAGGACCTGGGCGCGGTCGGCATCAAGGTCGAACTGCGGCCGATGGTGTTCGCCGATTATGTCCGCCGGCTGTTCGCCGGCGACTGGCAGGGCATCGACGCCTTTTCCAACGGCTGGCTGGGCGCGGGGCTGGGCGACCCGATCCGCTCGATCGACCAGTTTTCGTGCCGGTTCTCCGCGCCGTTCTTTTGCGATGAGAGCGTGTTGCCGGCCATCGACGCCACCCGCACCGAGATGGATCCGGCGCGCCGCGAAGCGCTGATGCACACGGTGATGGCGGAGCTGAACCGCGTCGGCGTGGCGCTGTGGCTGGTCGAGTTCTCGGCCATCTACGGCGTCTCTCCCCGAGTCGCGGATTTCGATACCCGCGACGTCGGCGTCAAATTCGAGGAATTGACCTTTAAGCACTGACTTAGGCCGGCAACCGGCCCGCCTGCCCTGGCGTTGGTGCCTTCGGCGGGCGACAATCGACTCCGTCGCAGGAGGACCCACAGTTCAGGGGATCGGTACATGTGTCGGTTCCGGGTGTGCCATATGCTGACCGCAATGGGGCGCGCCTTCGGCTCCCTCGTGCCGGGCTTGGGGCCTAGAAAGGGCATTGTCGGCCCGCCAACTTTTTTTGCCATGGTCTTGGCTGTCGTCTCGGTCTGGGCGGCCGCGCCCGCGTTGGCCCAGGGACCCGCGTTCATCGCCGCGCCGACGCCCCAAGCGCCGGGGCTGACGATCAGCGTCGACCCTGCGGCGCTGGCCGCGCCCTACGCCACGCCGCATGCCAGCAATTTCGCCCAGTCGCTCAGCCTGCCGGCGGTGCCGACGCTGGCCGTGCCGGCCGGCTTCGCCGTCAATCTGTATGCGCAAGGTCTGTCGAGCGCGCGCAACCTGATCGTGGCCGCCAACGGCGACGTGTTCGTGGCCGAGGAAAACGCCAACCGCGTGCGCCTCTTGCGCGATGCCGACGGCGACGGTCGGGCCGAACTGAGCGTGACGTTCAGTTCCGGCTTCAACCGCCCCTACGGCCTCGCGCTGACGGCCGGAAACCTGTGGGTGGCCGACACGGTGGCGGTCTGGCGCGTGCCGTTCACCTTGGGCGCGACCTCGGGCGGCACGCGCCAGCAGGTCACCGCCAACGGCGCCTTGGGCGATGCCGCCGGCCACGACACCCGCAACCTCGCACTGTCGCCGGCGGGCGATCGGTTCTATGTCGCGATCGGCTCGCGCGGCAACATCGCCGAAGAGGCCGAACCGCGCGCCACCATCCAGGAATTCACCCTCAATCCCAACGGCACGGTCGTGGCGCAGCGCACCTACGCCAGTGGCTTGCGCAACCCGGTCGGGCTCGCCTTCGCGCCGGGATCGAGCGCGCTGTTCACCGTGGTCAACGAACGCGACGGCATGGGCGACGAATTGGTGCCCGATTACCTCGCCCGCGTCGTCGATGGCGGTTTCTACGGCTGGCCCTACAGCTACATGGGCGCCAACGTGCAGCCCAACTTCACGCCGCAGAACCCGACGCTGGCCGCCCAACGCGTTGCCGCGGCGCGCGTGCCCGAGGTGCCGTTCCGCTCGCACTCGGCACCGCTCGGCATGGCGTTCTCGACCGGCACGCAGTTCCCGGCCGAATACCGTGGCGGCGCGTTCGTCGCGCTGCACGGGTCGTGGAACGCCGCGGTGCCGCGCGGCTACATGGTGGTCTACGTGCCGTTCAACGGCGCATCGCCCGCCGGCGGCTACCAGATCTTCGCCTCGGGCTTCTGGACCGCGGGCACCGCCAAGGCCCAGGTGATCGGCCGTCCGGCCTCGGTCGCCGTGGCCGCGGACGGCGCGCTGTTGATCGCCGACGACGTGTCGCAGACGGTCTGGCGTGTGGCCTACGCCGGCGATGCGACCAGCCTGATCGGCGTATTCGCCGCCGGCCAACCGGCCGGGGCGTCGTTCATCCGCCTGCACAATGCGTCCGCCGCGGCCGGCACGGTGAACCTGCTGATCCGCAACGCCGCGACCGGGCAGCTGTTGGGCTCGTGGACCAGCCCGTCGATCGCGCCGAATGCGTCGCGGCAGTTCGAGGTGGCTCAGATCGCCGCCGCCGCCAGCCCGCCCGCGACCGGGGCGAGCATGTTCACAATCGATCTGCGCCCGCAGTTCGAAGGCTCGGCGCAACACGTGGTGTGGAACGCCGGCGCCGGCATGCTGGAGAACCTGACGCGCTGCGACACCGCGCCGTCGCCCGACCTGACCACGCTGATCAACGTGCATTCAACCCGGCTGTCCACATACCCTTCGGCGGTGCGCATCTACAACGCCGGTACGACGGCCGGCGCGGCGCGGCTCGCGCTGCACGACGCCGCGACCGGTGGCGGGGAACTGTCGGCCTGGCAAAGCCCGGTCGTCGAGCCCGGCGCGATGATCGAGGTGCCGATGGCGACCATCGAGGCGGGCGCCTCGCCGGCGTTCTTCGCCCAGCCCGATCACTACGTCATCCGCCTGACCGGCAGTTTCGCGGGCGTGCTTCAGCACGTCGTGCGCAACGCCGCCGGCAACCTGGCCGACGCCACCACGCGCTGCGCCATCAAGCCGGATTAACGGCCCGGCTTTATCCGGGTTTGCGGAACCGCAGCGTCATGCGGTCGCTCTCACCGATCGCCAGATAGCGCGCGGGATCGCTTTCGACGCCCCGCAGCACCGGCGGCAGCGAGAGCGCGCCGCGCGGATGGTCCTTGGTGTCGCGCGGGTTGGCGTTGATTTCCGTGGCGGCCTCGAACACGAAGCCGGCGGCGGTCACCAGCGCGATGGCGACATCCTGGCGCACGTAGCAGTCCCGCGCCTGCGGGTCCTGCGGTTTGGCGGGATCGCCGCGATGCTCCTCCAGGCCCAGCACCCCGCCCGGCTTCAGCACGCGCAGGAACGACGCCAGCACCGGTGCAAGATAATCCGACCACATCCAGTTGTGCAGATTGCGGATGGTCAGCACCATGTCGGCCGATCCGTCGGGTGCGTAGTCGTAGCGGTCCTTGCCGAAGGCGGTGACCGTCGGCGCGCCATAAATGCCGGGCGCACCCGCCAGCTTGGCGACAAACTCGGCGCGCTGGCGGCGCAACAGCTCCTCGCGATGGTCGGCGGGGAAGTGCGCGCAGGTCAGCCGGCCGCGGTCTTTCAGGAACGGTGCCAGGATCTCGGTGTACCAGCCGGTGATCGGCCAGATCTCGACCACGTGCATGTCCGCGGCCAGGCCGAAAAAGCCCAGCGTCTCGCGCGGATGGCGGTGACTGTCGCGCGCCCGGTGGGCTGGGCTGCGGTGCGGCGAGGACAGGATGGCGTCAAGGGCCGCGGCGTCGGCGTCGGTCACGGGTCCACCACCTCGATCTCGTGCATCACCAGCGTGCGGTTGCGCCGGCGGACGTGCTTCAGCCGCGGCGACACGCCGATCACCTCGGCCTGCGCCAGCAGGTACAGCGCGGGCGCGGTGTCCTTGAACCGTATCGCCAGCTCGCGCAACAGGCCTTCGCGCACGGCGGCATCGGGGGCGGCGTCGGCGGCCTCCAGCAGCGGCGTCAGCGCGCGGTCGCAGAAGAACGGCTGCGGCGCCAGGCACGAGAAGGTACGCATGGCCCGCAAGGGGTCGTGGAACGGCCGGCCCTGGAACGACAGCCCGAACATGTCCACCCCGGTCCAGTCGCCCGACGCCAGCCGCTCGTACAGGCCGTTGAGCGGTACCGCTTGCAGCGACACGGTCAGGCCGATCCGGCGCAAGTCCTCGGCGGCGCGCTGGTAGATCGCCTCGTCGCCGGGCAGGAAGCCGCCGACGGCGATGATCGACAGCGCGAAGCCGTTGCCGTATCCCGCCTCGGCCAGCAGCGCGCGGGCCCGCGCCGGGTCGTGCGGATACGCGGTCACGTCGGGGTTATGGCCGGCCATGCCCGGCACCGCGGCCTGGGCCATCGGCACGGCGATGCCGCCCGACAGCGCCCGTGCCATCAGGTCCTTGTCGACCGCGTAGTTCAGCGCCTGTCGCACGCGCTTGTCGGCAAGGGGATGGCTGTCGCGGCCGACGGTGACAAAAGCCAGCGACATCACCTGCGAGGTCGGCGCCACCAGCACGGCCAAACCGGCCTCGCGCAAGGTCGCCACGTCGTCGAAGGCGATGCTTTCGGTCACGTCGATCGCGCCGGTCAACATGGCCTGCAGCCGACCGACGGCCTGGGGGATCACGGTCATCTCGACCGCATCGGCGCGCGGCGCCCGCCACGAGCCCGCAACCGCATCCAACATCAGCGCGGCGCCGCCGGGTTTCCATTCCTTCACCACGAACGATCCGGTGCCGATCGGCGCGCGGGCAAAGCCGACCGGTCCCAGATCGGCCCAGCGGCGCGGTTCGACAATCATCGGCAGCGAGGCGCGCACCGGAAAGATCGCATCGGGCCGGTTCAGATGGAACACGACGGTTTCGGCATCGGGGCTGTCGACGGCCGCGACGTGGGTGAACTCGGCGCCGACCTCGGTGGCGCGGCCCTCGGCGCCTAACAGCCAGCGATACGTCGCCACCACGGCGGATGCATCGAACGGCGTGCCTTCGGCGAAGCGCACGCCCCGGCGCAAGGTGAACCGCCAGCGTTGCGGGCCGTCGGACGCCCACGCCGTCGCCAGCGCCGGATGCAGGGTGCCGTCTTCTTCCAGCGCGGTCAGGCCGTCGAACAGGCCCGACCACACCATCGTGCCCGACGGGCCGACCATGGTGAACGGATTGCCCGTGCCGCGCGGCAGTTCGACCATGCCGTAGCGGATGACCTTGCGCGCGTCGGCCGCGCCCGCGGCGAGGCTCAGCGCAAGGATGACCGCGAGACCGGCGCGACGATTCATTTGTTCTCGCGCGCGTCCACGGCGATGCGCCCGTCGCTGATCACCATGAGCGGGGTTTTCAACGTGCTCAGGTCGGCCAGCGGATCGCCGCGGACAACCAGCAGATCGGCTTCCAGTCCCACCGCCACCGCGCCGGTGCGGTGCCCGATGCCCAGCATGTCGGCTGCGTTGATGGTCGCCGCCGCGAGCGCCTCGGCCGGGCTCAGGCCCATCTCGGCCAACACCGCTACCTCGTCGGCGATGCCGAGCCGATTGGTCGGCGTATAGGCGGTGTCGGTGCCGGCCACCAGCATCACACCCGCGCGGTGCGCTTCGGCCACGGTGCGCTGCAAAGCCGGCCACATCCGCCGGCCCAGAATGCGCGAGGTCTCGGGGATGCGGTCGCTGGTGCTGGTCGCCAGGTTCTTCACCGTCACCGCCGTCGGCACCAGGTAGGCGCCGCGCGCCTTGGCCAGCGCGATGGTGGCGTCGCTCAGGAACGTGGCGTGCTCGATCGAGCGCGCCCCAGCCCGGAGGGCGTCGCGCGCGCCATCGTCGCCGTGGGCGTGGGCGGCCACGTGCACGCGCCGGCTCGCCCCGGCGCGCACCAGGGCGGCGATCTCGGCCTCGCCATACAGGACCTGGGCCGGGTCGTCGCCCGGTTGGCTGGCGCGCGCGGTGGCGTTCACCTTGATCCAGTCGATGCCGCGGGCCAGTTGCGCCTCGGCGATGCGGCCCATCAGGTCCGCGCCCTTCAGGCCGCCCGACAGCACCTCGGCGAACTGCGGAAAGTCGGTGAAGAAGGTTTCCGGCGGCCGTGGATAGAAATGGTAACCGGCGGCGAACAGCTCGGGCCCGGCGACGGCGCCGGCGCGCGCCAGGTCGCGCAAGCCGACATCGGTGAACTTGGGCACGCCCATGCTGCGCGCGGTGGTCACCCCCTGGTCGAGGGCTTTGCGCATGGCGGCGAAATCGGCGATGTGCACGTGCGCGTCCATCAAGCCCGGCAGCACGGTCGCGCCCTTGAGGTCGTAGACCTGTAGGCCGTGTGGCGCGGACCGGCCGATGGCGGCGATGCGGCCGGCCTCGATCACGATGACGCGGTTGCGCTGCGCCGGTCCGCCGCGCCCGTCGAGCACGGTGGCATTGGTCAGCGCATAACGTTCGGGCACGGACAGGCTGGCGGCCGTGTCGACCGCCGGCGCGAATTGCGCCTGGGCGCTGGCGATCACGGCCATGGCCAGCAGCGCCGAGCACAGCGTTCGTGTCATGGCCCCCTCCGATCCAATCGCGAAATCATAGACCCGCGCGCGCAAAGCAAAAGCCCCGGACCGCGCGGTCCGGGGGTATAGCTATATCCGACGGAAAATATAACGGCCCCTACCTCGCGGTGGGGGCCATCTTTCACGGCTTATTAGGAGAACCGCCCGGACCAAAGGCAAAATAGCGTTGCTCCGGCGTGAGTTCTTCATAACGGGGATAGCGTTTGTCAGGCCATATTAGGCCCCACACTTTGGCTTTGAACTCATCAAAATTCTCAAGCCCTAATGGGGCAGAGAAAGGCCTGATGTTGAAGAAATGCTTTTTCCCGAGCAGCTTCATCAAGTTTTCATTGGCCACAAGTAGCGCAGCCATTTGATCCGAAAGCAACAGGCGCACGTCGTCAGTCGGAACAGTCAGAGCGGGATCGCCGCCGTTTCTCAATGCGTAGCGAATCAATGCGGCGTCGACTCGCATCCACTCAATTGTTTTCTCAAGAGCTGATTGCGCGGACAGCACTGCTGATTCGGCATTTTCAAGGAGTTGCCGCTTTCGAGAAAAAAACACCGTGGCGCTCCACTTCCTGACCTTAATCGGCTCGGCAATTACGTCAATAAATACGAGCTAGTACGTTCCAATCCACGGCCACCTTTGCGCCACCTACGCCCTCACAGAAGCTACGACTGAATGAACTTTTTCAGAACGTCGAGCCTAAATCTAATCGCATATTGGTCGTTTGGTGTTTGTGTTAGTCGATCAAATTCTAACAGGTCGTAGTCCGCTTTCGTTATGTCAAGCTCGGCAGATTTACGGTTCTTGATCCGTCGAGTTTCAAAATCATTCATTTTCGAGCGGGTAAGTTTTTTGCGCCATGATTGACCATACGCATCGCGGAAAAGGAGGAAATATAGGACCACCATTCCAGATGACTTTAGCAATTTGTCCTTAGCAACAAAAACATCCTGCATTTCCGCCAAGGTCTCTTTCACTTTCTTGACTGCACTCGAAAAATGACTTTCGAATGCCGATTTATTTTCCCGAAAAAAATTGTCCAAATAAATTTTCTTTGTATCAGCTACGTCATCTTTAAAAGTAAGGAACAAGAGTTTTGCAGCAACGTCTCGATGTTGATATCGCTTGTCCGATATCTTGAGATTTTTTGTGAAAAATTGATGGCCTGATATTTCGCGACAGATCTTAGGCAGGGGACCACCAAAAGCATTTCGTTTTTCGGCTGCATTGAGTGGAACCGCCTCGTTTAAGCGAGAAAACATCTCCTCGATTAGTTCCAAATCATCCGTTTGAATCGAGTGAACGGACAAAGACGATGAATCGAATAGCTGCTTAATCTGCGGATAATCTGAGGCGAGTTCCGCATAGGTTAGCCCGGCGGCTTTGATCTTGGTATTGCGGAGGTACTCAAAATCGTCTGCCAATGCAAAGTCACCGTTGATAAAACCCCAAATCGCCTCAAGCCTCTGTCGACCGTCAACGATTGCGAACTCATGTTTTGATTTCTTGTTGTAGTCTAACAGATCGTGGAAATAGATTTTTGGCACGTCAAAATTGTTAATGATCGTGTCTATCAGCAATTGTTTTTTATCGAGCGTCCATATGTCGCCCATACGTTGATAGTCCGGATTGATTAGAATCTTTGACCTCTGGGCGTAGAGATATAGGACAGATGAATTCTTGAGTTCGTAAACGTTGAATTTCATCCGAGCAATTCCTTCGCATGCATTGCCACATGATCAAGCTCCGGAAACAGACTTAGTTGACTTACGTTGAGGGACGACAATTCGGCCACAAGCGTCTGTTTCGCACTCGCAGGAATAACTAGCTTCCATATATGTTGGCCATTGCCCAGTCTTTCTACCGCCATTTGATTTCTATGCGTGATCGTGAAGACACCGTGTTGCGCCTGAATCCTCCGTGTGTTCCGCGGCGCAATCGCGGCAGCCGGAGTTAGGCTACTAGTTTGCTCCTTGGCCAGACTCGACGGCAGATAGTTGTTGAGAACCTCAGCGTCGCCAAAGCCCGGAATCTCTGATGGATGTGGCGGCCGAATATTTGCATCCTTATTCAATTCGATGGGCAAGAGACACCAAACTGCACCGTCGCGATTTGGTTCAAAGGTTGCCGCAAAGAACAGCGCGACGAGTGGACTTTCACTCCAGTCCAATAGCCGCGTCGGCACTCCATAGTGCCGCATCACAAACAACCACTCCCATTCATTTGTGGGTCGATCCTCTAGGAGCCCTAGGGCATTCTGCTTAAACCGCGTAATCAGGGGAGATTCAGCTGTAATGCCACCATTTTCTCGGGCTATCGTTGGCACCAAGCCCCATTCGGCATTTCCTTGCCCCCGGTACCAGACGGGCTGCTTAAGCCGACTTCTTAATTTTAGTTCGGCGAGCAAGTCCGATACGGACCTAATCTTCCTTGTTTTGTATCTCAAGTTTCGCCACCCATCCCAGAAAGTCCACACGCCTACCGCTCAAGAGCGACATGTCCGCAACTAGGTTTCTCGCCATTTCAGGATTCAACCTACACACCCCATCCTTCTGCAACACAAAATCCGCCCCCGAAAAGGTTTGCTCTTTGATCAGCTTCAAGATCGTGCGGTCGGCCACGGGCCGCATGGGCTCCATACGGTCGTGAACAAAGGAATGTTTTTCGGGCTTCAAACTGTCATGCATGATGCCGATGGTCGGATCGTAGCCCTCGGCAATGACCTGGATACGTGTTGAGGCTTCGAGCACGCCATACGCATAGTTGAGCATGGCGTTGATAGGGTGCGTGGCCCGCTTATTCCTGACCCGGGTCTTGGTGTTGAGGGTTGAGCGGGAAAGGTACTGTTTCCAATCATCCGGGATCGGATATCGGCTGACCGCCTTCCATTTCATGTCGAGCGCCCGCCAAGCGTAGAAATATCCTTGAGCAACGACTCCTTCGATAGCGGCCAGTTTAGAAACCGTCCTGGGTGGATTGGATTTCAGCACCCTCAGAGCGTCGGATGCGTTTTCGATAGCGGAGTCCCGGTAGCGCGACGGCGGCAGGATTTCGCGGAGATTGAAAAGGGTTTGCTCAATCTTAGTCCGAATGAGTGGGATAGCGAAAGAAACCCGCTTGGGCTCGTTTGACCGGGTTGCGAATTGCCAAGCGACCTTCTTCGGGTCGGCGGCATATCCCGTCGCACTGGCCACGGTTACGATATGGCCCTGCCAGTCGAGGCGGATCAAATCGACCTTCTGAGCCGTCAGCCAGTCGATTGCGTCGAGGGTTATCGCCCCGGACCCGTCCACCAGGACGATGCGGGGCGGTAGGTTCAAATCCCCTTTGAAATACCTGAGAGGGGTTTTCGGGTCGGGGTAATGGGTATTTCCGTCCCGGATCAGCAAGGTTCCCTTATCGACGGAAATCGAAATTCCATGCCCGGCCAGAATCATGGGCCGGTCCTGTCGTTCCCGCCGTTTCCGTTTAGGGGCATTTTCCGAAAGGGATTTTCGCCAATAGCCGCACCGCTCGGCCCATTCGTGGGTGGCAATTTCGGGATTGGCCGGTAATGTCGAAAAGTCCAATTGCGGACCCCATAAGCCGGTTTCGGACACCCTGTATTTATAACTGAAATTGAGCCGTTTTGCCTGCGGGAATGGTAATAAGTTGCAAATTATCCACAGACGTCAGGATCACCAATTTGCAGAATGATCGGCGCACATGACTGACGATGACGATTACAAAATTGATTGGCTTCAAGATTACGATTTAACCCAAGCCTTCTGGAAATTGGGCCAGCGGCTATTCGATAAAGATTGGAGCTTGAACTTTGATGAGCTGCAAATTCGGCGGCCGCCCCCAAATACGGCAATTCTCAAATCCACAATTGAATTTTATCAAGGCGAGGCCGACGAAATATCAAAACTGATCGATGCCAAACGCAACGAAATTGCCAAGACCGTAGATGAATTTCGAATTTCGGAAATCCAAAACGAAATTCAAGAATTGTCATCTACTCGAACCGCTATATGGCAAGTCATTACAAATCTCCCAACGTTAGACGATACAACGATCCGCTCTTGGAAAACCTATTGGCGTAGGAGAGAAACCGAAAGCGCACTCATTGCGGCGCTTCGGAGCGGCGAATTGCGCGCTTGGACACACAGTAGAATGGTTTTGATCGGCCATAACCACTGGCAACCGCGCAAGGGTTTTTGTTACAGCATCGAACGTTCGCAAATCAGACTGCCACGCTTC
>JANRJB010000064.1:0-8047 GCA_033764265.1 Rhodospirillaceae bacterium
CAGGCTGGGTCGGCGGACCTACACGATCCTGCCCGACGGCACGGGCGGGCACCGCATCGCCGAGATCGACCTGCCCACCCTCCCCCGGGTCGCCGACGATGCGATCCGGCCGCCCGCCGAAGAAAACACATCGGCATCGGCCGAACCGCCGCGCATGTTGGAAAAGAAATCAGCGGCCGAACCCGCCGCGCCGCGCAGCTTGGAGCGCGCCCACGACGACGAGACCATCATCACGCTGTTCGTGGTCTACACGCCGGCCGCGTCCGCCGTCATTCCCAATATCAAGTCTGCCATTTCGCTCGCGGTCGCCGATACCAACACCGCGCTCGCCAACTCGCAGATTTCGCTTCGCGTCAACCTGGTCGGCATCGACCGGGTGAATTACACCGAGAACGGCGCGAACATGAATACCGTGCTGGACGCGCTATCCGACAGCACCGGCGACTTCGCGCGCGTTCAGAATGTGCGCAACGCGCTCGACGCGGACTTGGTCTCGGTTGTCGCCCGGACCTCGGATGCGTGCGGACTGGCCTTCCTGAACGACACCCTCACGTCCAATTTCTCGGCTAATCAGACCCGTTTCGGCGCCAGCCTGGTGGCCGCGGACGCCAACGCCGCGTGCATCGCCACCAGCACGCTGGCCCACGAAATCGGCCACAACCTGGGCGCCGAACACGACCGGTTCGTGGTCGACAACGACCAGCCGGGCCCCGGCAAATACGGCTACGGCTACGTCGACCTGACCGGTCGGTTCCGCGACATCATGGCCTACGACGATCAGTGCGACAGCCAAAGCGTGTCGTGCCCGGAAGTGCCGTTCTTCAGCAACCCGAACCTGACGTTCGAGGGCCGGCCGCTGGGGGTGGCGTTCGACCAGCCCAATTCCGCCCACGCCGCGCGCAAGATGGGCGAGATCGGCCCGATCGTTGCGATGTTCGACACCCAGTTGGCGACGCCCGGCACGCCGGTGCTGTCAGTGCTGGTGCAAGGCTCGGGCGCGGTCACGTCCTCGCCTGCCGGCATCGACTGCGGCGACAGTTGCAGCGCCAACTTCACCGGCAACCCGACCGTCAACCTGACCGCCACCGCGGCGGCGCGGGCGGCCTTGCAAAGCTGGTCGGGCGCCTGCACCGGCAGCGGCGCGTGCGCGGTGACCGTCAACGCCAGCCGCAGCGTGACGGCCACGTTCGCCGCGGCCGAACGCAGCGGGCCGATTTTCTCGACCGCCCAACCGGCGTCGCAATCGTTTCTGCGCTTCTACAATACCGGCACGACGGCCGGCACCGTCCAGGTCGTCCTGGCCGACACCGCGAACGGCAACGTGCTCACCACCTGGACCAGCCCGACCATCGCGGCCGGCGCGGCGCGGCAGTTCCAGATCGGCGAGGTGGAGGCCGGCATTCCGGCGACGACGGCCAAACCCGCCTATTATGCCGCGACGGTGCGGCCGGGAATTTCAGGCTTCTTCCAGCACGTGCTGTGGCGCCCGGCCGACGGCACGCTGACCAACTTGAGCACCTGCGAGGCCAGCAGCACCGCCAACGCCGCGACGCTGTCGAACGTGCACTCCAGCATCCTGGACAACGGCTATCCCAGCTCGGTGGTGATCACCAACACCGACAACGAGGCGGTGCAGGTCACGCTCGGCATCTTCGACGCCCGCGACGGCACACGGCTCGGCACCTATCGCAGCAGCGCGATCTCCGCCGACGGCGGCCAGGCGATCCTGACGGTGGCCTCGATCGAAGCCAGCGCCGGCTTTACGCCGACGTCGAGCATGTTCCACTACGTCATCAAGGTGGAGAGTCCGTTCACCGGCTTCCTGCAACAGTTGGTGAACAATCAGCGCACCGGCGTCATCACCGACATGACCACCATGTGCGCCTTCAACGCCCTGCCGGCGGTGGTGGCGACCGAGGCGATCATCCAGCCGGGGCCGCTGTTCTCGTCGGCCCAGGCCGACTCGCGGACGTTCCTGCGCTTCCAAAACACCGGATCGAGCGCGGGCACGGTCAATGTGACGCTGCTCAACCCGGCGACCGGCGCGCGGCTCGGGCAGTGGACCAGCCCGTCGATCCCGCCTGGCGCTTCGCCGCAGTACGCCATCACCACCATCGAGACCGGCCTGACTCCGGGCGTGAACAAGCCGGCCAACTATGCCGCCCTGGTGCAGACGCAGATGGACGGCGTGATGCAGCACGTGCTGTTCCGCCAGTCCGACGGCACGCTGACCAACCTCAGTACCTGCAATGCGGCCATCACCGCCAATGCCAGCCAGGTCGCCAACGTGCACTCGGCGCTGTTGGCGAACGGATATCCGAGTTCGGTCGCGGTATCGAACACCGGCGGCACGGCGGCCTCGGCCACGTTGGGCATTTTCGACGCGGCGACTGGAACGCGGTTGGGCACCTACCCGACACCGACGATCCCGGCCGGCGGCCAGGCGGTCATCACCATGTCGACCATCGAGGCCGAAGCCGGACTCACACCCGGTTCCGGGCAGTTTCATTACATCATCAAGATCGAGAACGCATTCCGCGGCTTCGTGCAGCACCTGGTCAACAACCAGCAGGCCGGCGTGATCACCGACATGACCACCGTGTGCCGGCTGCCGGCCCGGGCGCTGAGCTACACCGATTGCTCGGCCGGGTTCACCCAGGCCTGCCCGATCGGCACCCAGGGCACCGCGCTCGCCGGCCAGATCAAGAAGAACGGCGGGTTCGAGTTTTATCGCGTGGCGATGACCCAGGGGCAAACTTACGTGATCGAGGCCAAGGGCCTCGACAGCAATAACGGCACCCTGGCCGGGCCCTTTGTGTTCGTCCACCGGCCCAATTTCAGCGTCGCCGCCCAGGGCGGCGGTGGCGGCACCGGTCGCGACACGCGCCTCAGCTTCACCGCCGCCGAAACCGGGAATTTCGTGGTGGTGATTACCGGATCGACCTTCACCCAAAGCGGGATCGTCACCGGCCAGCCCAGCGGCACCTATACGGTGTCGGTCAGACAGCAGTAATCAGCCGGCTCAGGAGCGCGGCACCGCCGCCTCGAATGCCTGCAATGCGGCCAGGAACTGACGCGGGTTGTAAGCCTCGTCCTTCTCGATCGCGGCGTAAGACTGCTCCAGCACCTTCGACAGATCGATGTACTGCTGCGACGAGACCGCGCCCGCCGCCTTCATGGCGTCGAGGATGGCCGACAGCGCCATGGTCGCCTGTTCGGCGGCGGCATAGTCGACGTAATCGCCGCGCAGGCCCCGGGCGATCACGGCCGTCAGCAGTCCGCGCATCGCGGCGGGCGTCATGGTGGCGCCGTTCAGCCGCTCGATCAGCGGTCCGGTCAACTGGCGCAGCGCCTTGGCGGCCTCCAGCGTGGCGGCGTGGCCTTTGAGCGAGGCCTGGTGAAGGTCCTTGGTGCGGGCGCGCATGGTCGCGGCCATGGTGGCGTCGACCTGGTCGAGCAGTGCGCCAAGCATGATCAGGTTGGCGTCGTTCAGGCGCGGAATGCCGGGGCTGATACCGTGGCTCTCGCGCGGTTCCCAGCGCACGTTCGACATCGGGTGATGGCAGGCGTGGCAATCGAAGAACACCAGTTCGGGGAAAATTCCGTCCTGATTGCGATTGGGGTCGAGCATGGCGTCGAGCAGGGATTCGGTGGCGACGACCTGACCGATCGCCCAGATCTTGACGTGGTCGAGCGCGCCTTTGCGGCGCACGTAGTCGTCGTCGACCTGGAAGTGGGCCGGCTGCGTCATGCTGTAGGTATCGAGCTCGAACGCCAGACGCGGATGGCCGGCGCCCATGATGCGGTGGGTGATGACGCGGTCCTTGTCGCCGAAATGGCACGACAGGCACAGCCGCGCGCGCGCCTCGGGGTTCTCGGTGGGGAACAGGCCGGACCTGAGGTTTTCCGCGTGGTCGGCGCGGCCGGACACATGGATGCCGAGCCACACCTCGCCGCCGCCATGACAGGCCTCGCAGCCGACGCCGTCGGAAATCTGAAAGCTTTTCGCGCGCGCGGCCTGGGGCACGTTATCGGCGTGGCAGTCGAGGCAGATATCGGCCTCATAGGCATTGGGCAGGCCGAGGTTGCGCGCGATGCGCTTGGATTCCTCGGACTGAAGGGTCTTGTAGGCGCCGGCGTGCGGGTCTTTTTCCTGCCAGATGACGTATTCGTTCTGCTGCACGGTGGAGTCCGTCCACGGTTCGAGCGCGCCGTGGCAGCTGGATCCGCCGCACGACGACACCCCCAGGTGCACGGCCGGCGCGGTGAAGGGCAGCGGCGGAACGTTGCCGGACTGCGTTTGCGCGAGCGCAGACCCGCCCAAGAGCATGACGACGCCGACCGATAACCACCGAACCATCGATTCACCTTGGCGCATGTATTATCCCTACGACCCGGCTGATCGTGCCTGTGTTCGCAACAATCGGGCCAGTTCCGCCAGCACACGGTCCGGATCGCGGCCAGCGACGACACCCACGCCGGCAACGGTGACCGCATACAGCCCCGGAAGACTGTTGGCCCGCAGGCCGGGGTCCGATGTCGAATTGGCGGACGGTACGGCCAGCGCAACCGCATGGGCCCAGGCGCGATCGGCGGGGGCGGACAGCAGGGCGATCGTGTCGGCCTCGTCCTGGCCGACCGGCCCGACCGGAAGTTCGATGCCGGTGCCGCCGCCAAGCACCTCCAGGCGTGCCAGCATGAAGCGCAGGTCTTCGGCGATCACGTCGGCCCGGCGCGCCTCGATGGCGACGTCCGTCGCGCCCGTAACGGCCGCTTCGGACGTTGGAGCTTTGGCCATAGGACCTTGGGCCGCGGCGGCGCAGGCCCACATCAGTCCCCCCAGCCCGACCAGCGCGCCGATCGACGCCATGACACCCCCAAGACGGTCAGTTCCGACCGCGACAATAGCGGTCGGCCGGGCGTCGTAAAAGACCCCAGTCGGGCGAAATCCAACTTGCGGTACAAGGATTTAAGGCGAATTCGCCGGGCCGCGGGCTTTGCCTTTGTCGCCGGGCTTGTCACCCTGCTTTTGGGCCGCGTCCTGCAGCGCCTTCATCCGCGCGGCTTCCTCGGCCTTGCGGGCCTTCATCAGGCTCTTGGAGGTGTCGAACCGGGTGGCGAGAAAACGGTAGGTACGCGCCAGCAGGTCGGCGGTGCGCTGGCCCTGGCCCAGTTGCAGATCGCGCCACGCCGCGACCAGCGGCGTCCATTTCATCTGCAGGAAACGCAACAGGTCGCGCTGCTCGCGGATGAACAGGATTTGCTTGTCGATGGTACGCATGGCCGAGATGATCTCGCTGGAGCGTCCGTCGACGGCGGTAAAAATATCCTGATACTCCTGGATGCCGCGCCGCATCAGGCCGCGCACGCGCGTGATGGTGTCCATCATGCGCGTGTCGCCGCCATATAGCTCGGCGGCCTGTTTCATCCGAAAACCGATCGAGGGCACGGCGTTGAACGCCTCGCGCAGGGCCTCGATGAAGCACAGCTCGCGCGCCAGCATTTCCAGGCGTGTCAGAACGGCGGTGTGATCATCCGGCGCGTGGCCCAGTTCGCTTGCGGCGCGCGTGAAAGCCGCGCGCAATGCGGTCTTGTTTTCCTTGCTGGCGAGCAGCTGACTCAACTGGTCGGGCGTCTGGGTCGCCACCGGCTTGCCCGAAATCCAGGCGATCAACTGCGCTTCCAGGCGGGTCTTGGCCAGATGCTTGTGGCGCGGGGAAACGGTCCACGATGCCGTTCCGTCCAGGATTTCGTTGGGAATGCGGTCGCCCGGCCGTACATCCTCGACGAATTTCAGCGCCTTGACCGCGATATCCAGGAGCGCGTCGTCGTGGCTGCCATCGGCGATGCCGAACTGCTTGCGCAGATTGGGCAGCTTGATCTCACCCTTCATGTCGCCCAGGTCGACGACGAACACCGGCTGGTCCAGATTATCGGGCTTGTAGAGCCGCGCGCCCGGGGCCTGAAACACGCGCGCGCCGAAATTGAAGTGCGTGGTTTGCAGCTCCGGCTCGATCTCTTCGCCGGGCGGAGCTTGTTGAAGGGCTTCGGGCTCGGTCATGACACCTTAGAACCCGATCTTGGGCGCGGCACGTTCAATCTGGATCATCTTCTCGAGACCGTGGCGCATCTCGGACATGATGAATTCCGCCTTGCGCGGCGGGCTGCCGACGTTACGCCGCGGGAACAGCTTCTGCCACGCAGCCATTTTCACCGACAAGGCGCACAAGACGCCGCCAATTGTGGTGTGGTACGCGGTGATCATCGCCTCGACCCGGCGGAACCGGTCAGCGGAAATGTTCTGCCACATGTCCTTGGTGCCACGGTCGAAGTTCTCGAACCGTCCGACGATGGCCGCGGTGACATTGGTGAACACCGTGTCCATTTGCTGGCAGGTGTTGATGAACATCGGGTTGTTCTTCAGCTGGAAGTTTTTCTTCAGCTCCTTCAATTCGGCCAGGAAGTCCTCGATCACCGGCTCGATCGAGGTCAGGCAGTCGCGGTAATACGAGAGCGACAGGAAAATGTCGGCGTAGTCTTCAAGAAATTTCGGGATTCCGGTGATTTCAAGGCCGAGCTTGCTGGCCATCATGTTCAGTTTCTCGCGCGCCTTTTTCACATCGGGGTCGCGGAACAGGCGCACCACGTCGTCGAACGACTCGATATTGGCCTCAGAGCCGTAGACTTCCATCAAAAGCGGGCGGGTGAACGACTTCATGTAGCTGCCGAGCGCCTTGGTTTTCTCGGCGGACAGGCGCAGGGCTTCCTGCTCGTTGACCTTGATGTCGTTGGCGCGCAGGAGAATGCGCAGACTGTACACGTCGTAGCTGTTCAACGCGGCGAGTTTGTTGAGCAGGATCACGTCGGGGTGGCTGATCTTGCCTTTGTAGAAATCCTTGGCGATCGCGTCCACGTCGCGCTGGCCGCTGCCGCCGCCGCCGATGTCGTTGAACATCTCGATCACGCTATCCAGGCGCGCGTTCTTGATCATCAGCGCGCGCTTGATGAACGGGTGTTCCACCGGCATGGTGGTCAACGGCAGGATGTGCAGCGAATCCCGCTGGTGATCGAGATCGCCAAACGGGTCCAGGACCGCTTTCGCGTCGGCGCTCATGGCGACAGCCACGTGCCCGTCCGCGTCCCGCACCGGGCTGACCGGCCACCCGGGTCTGTTCGGACTTTGAGGGCGCGATGCGGCACCGGCGGTCCTAGCCCGCGCCCAGTGCGTGGTCGATCTGCCTTTTCAGGTCGGCAGCGGTGAACGGCTTGGCGATGCACCCGCTTGCCCCCGCGGCGCGCGCCACAGCCATCCTTTCAGCGTTGTTTTCCGCCGTGGCCAGGATGAACGGCGTGGTCCGGAAGCGCGCGTCGGCCCGCACCGCCTGGAGCAGCTCGAGCCCGGTCATCGGCTGCATGTCCCAGTCGGAGATGATCAGGCCGTAGGTTTTTTCGCTCAGCAGATGCAAGGCGGCGCGGGCGTCTTCGGCCTGGTCGATGTCGGTGAACGCAAGCCGCTCCAGGACGCTGGTCATCGCCCGCAGCATTGTCGTGTAATCGTCAACCACGAGCACACTGATGTCGCGTTCGGCCGGCATGTCCGCATCCCTGAGGTCGTCGTCGGCCCGCGCGATTCGCGAACAATGTTCGAGTCGCAACCATAACGGCGTCCGCAACGGCCGCGCCACAGCACTGCAATCTTGAGGCCAATTCGACATGCTGACAAGGATTTCAATGGATTAACGCAATTGCAGCACCTGCTGTTGCAATCGAGCCGGCCGGTGGCCGACGCACGCCCTGCCGGTCCGCGCGCGCAGCAAGCACACCGGTCGGAGGTCAACATGCGCCGAGACGGTTTCCACTCGGTTTACATTCCGCTGACCACAATGACAAAATATCATCGGGTTATCGGGGGGGACGGCGTCCAGGGTCGATGGAATTTCAGCAGCTCAAGCACTTTCTGGCCGCGGCCGAATTCGGCAACATCGGCCGGGCCGCCGACGCCCTGCACATCACCCAGTCGGGCTTGAGCCGCAGTATCAAGAACCTG
>JANRJB010000074.1:0-7581 GCA_033764265.1 Rhodospirillaceae bacterium
GCCAGCACGGCGTCGAAGCATTCCAGGTTGGCCTCGAAATTCAGGCGCAGGCTGCGCTGGTCCCAGTTGGTTGAGCCGATCAGGCACCAGGTGCGGTCGACCACCAGGACCTTGCTGTGGTCGAACGGCGCCGGGCTGTGGTGGATGCGCACGCCGCGGTCGAGCAGGACCTCGAAATTGGCCTGCATCGCCCAGTCCATGAAGAAGACGTTGGAGCGCGCCGGCAGCACCACGTCGACGGCGATGCCGCGCTGGGCCGCGACCATCAGCGCGTTGGCCAGCGACAGCGGCGGCAGGAAATAGGGCGTCATGATCAGGATCGACGAGGCGCTGGCGCCGATCGCGCCCATGATGACCCACAGCAGCTTTTCGAAATGGTAGTCGGGCCCGTCGGGCACCAACCGGGCCAGCGTCGGCCCCGACGCCGGGACGGCGAATTCGGGCCGCCAGAGCGGCAGCGCGATCTCCGCCCCGGCGGCGAACTGCCAGTCCTCGACGAACACCTCGGACATCTGGTCGATCACCGGGCCGACCACGCGGAAGTGGATGTCGCGCACCGGATGGCGCGGATTGTCGCTGATCACGTGGCCGTGGCGGATGTTCATGCCGCCAATGAACGCCTCGCGCCCGTCGACGATCAGCATCTTTCGGTGATTGCGCAGGTTGATGAGGGCGATGAACTTGGGGTTGCGCGGGATGAATTTGGCGACCGTGATGCCGCGGCGGACCAGGTCGGGGGCGATGGCCTTGCGGCTGTACAGCTGGCCCAGGTCGTCGATCAGTACGCGCACCGCCACGCCGCGGGCGTGGGCCCGGCCCAGCGCCTCGGCGAAGCGCTCGCCGACCGTGTCGTGATCGAAAATGTAGGCCGACAGGGCCACCGATTCCGTCGCGCGGTCGATCGCCGCCAGCATGGCCGGAAACGCCTGGTCGCCGTCGACCAGCGGCTCGACCGAATTGCCGGGGGTCAGCGGCAGGTCCTGCACGGCGCTGGTGGCGCGGAACAGCGCCCGTTCGACCGAGGTGGGCGCATCCAGGCCGGGGATCGCCGCCGGCACCGGCATGGGCTGGAACACGCCGCCATGGCGGCGCAGGCGCCGGGCGCGGCGCTCGATCCGGTTGATGCCGAACAGCAGGTAGAGCGCGCTGCCGGCGAACGGCGACAGCAGCACCAGCGCGATCCAACCGACCGCCGCGGCTTCCTGCGGCTTGGTCAGCAGGGCATGCACCGCCAACGGCACGGCCAGGGCCAGGTGCAGAACCGCCAGGATCGAGATGCCGTCGAAGGCCGTCATGAATGCCTGGGTGATGGTGACGGGTGCGCCCAGAGTGTGCCACAAGAGCGCGGCCCCGGGGCGTTCCGTTGCCGAGAACATCGGATATGGGGACTGCCCGCGCGGGTTGCCATCGACAGGCCGCTGACCGCATGTACGAGTTCGTCAAGCAATGGGTGTTGCCGCCCGCCGGGCTATGGCTGGTGATCGCGCTGGGGTTGGTGGCGCAGCGCTGGCGGCCGCGGGCCGGTGCGGCGCTGGCCTGGACCGGGCTCGCGGTGTTGTACGTGGCCGCCACGCCGGCATTCGGCAAGCTGTTGATGGCCTGGGTCGAGCCGCCACCGGCGCCGGCGTTCGAGCGCTTCGATCCGGGACCGGCCCAGGCGATCGTGGTGCTGTCGGCCGGCGTCGAGACCGGTCAGCCCGACTATGGCGGCGAGACCGCCGACGCCAACACGCTCGAACGCCTGCGCGCCGCCGTGCGCCTGCACCGGGCCACCGGCCTGCCGATCCTGGTGACCGGCGGCAAGTTGAAACACACCGACGGCACCGTGGCGGCGGTGATGAAGGAGGCGCTGGAGCGCGATTTTCAGGTGCCGGTGCGCTGGGTCGAGGACCGCTCGACCACCACCGCCGAAAACGCCACCTTCAGCGCGGAGATGCTGCGCGCCGACGGCATCGACACCGTGATGCTGGTGACCCACGCGTTTCACATGCGCCGCTCGGCCGCGGTGTTCGAGGCCGCGGGTCTGGGCGTGGTGCCCGCGCCCACCGGCTACGCGAGCCGGCTGCGCGGCCATCTGGGCGAGTTCATGCCCAGCATGAACGGCCTGCGCGCCACGCACTATGCTGTGTACGAGCTGATCGGCGCGCTGTGGTACCGGCTGACCGGCAAGTACTAAGCGGCGCCTAGACCTTGTAGCCGATCACATTGCGGGTGGTGTCGGTGCGACCGGCCGGGCCGTTCTCGTCGACCTTGAAACCGGCGTCGCGCATCGCCTGGGCGATGTCGAGGTCGTAGTACTCCATCCACCACACCTCGTGGTTCCAGCGGTAGTTGCGCCAGGCATAGTACTTCGACAGCGCGGTATGGCGCTGCTGGTCGCCGGTATAGCTGTCGAGCGGATAGTAGACGCCGCCGGGCCGCAGCGTGCGGTATGACTCCGCCAGCAGCTCGCGCACCTTGGCTGCCGGCATCTCGTGCACCAGCAGGTTGTTGGTGATCAGGTCGAAGTGATTGTCGGGGAAGTGGCTTTTCTCCGACAGTTCCTGGGCGTAGTGAATCTCCAGGCCGTGTTTGACCGTGCGCATGTGGGCGTAGCGCAGCATCGGCGCGGCGACGTCATTGCCCCACACCTCGGCCTCGGGGAACAGTTTCTTCAGCACCATGGTGAACTGGCCGGCGCTGCAGCCCTGGTCGAGCACGCGGCGCACCGTGCCGTCGGCCGGACGCGGCATCGCCCGCGCCCACGACACTTGCAAATTGTCCTGGTAGTTGCCGTGCGGGAACACCACGTTCTGGCCGTGATAGTAGATATACCCGGCGAAGCGGTCGCCGACGTAGCCGCCCGGCTGGATGTGGATTTCGTAGCGCGTGTAGTCGGGGATGGCGAGATCGGGGCGCAGGTCGAGCGTGCCTGGTCCTTTGCGTTCGGCGTCGGCCAGTTCGGCCAGGAAGTGATCGGCGCGGGCGTCGTAGACGTCCTTGATCTTCGCCCACATGATTTCCTGGGTGCGTTCCCAGTTGTGCAGGTCGAGCGCGACGACCGGATCGGCGGTCAGCAGGTCGACCACGGTGTCGAGCGGCGCGTCGGACGCCGGGTCGATGCCGTTCTGGCGCAAGACCTTAACCGCCTGCATCACCTGCGCCTTGGACAGCGACTTCATCATCCAGACGCGGTAGCCGGTATGAAAATCGAGCACGCTTTCGGCGTTCAGCTCCGGCAGGCGCTCGAACAGGCCGATGGCGCCGCGCAGGGTATCGGCGTCGGACAGGACATCGGTGACGTCCTTGGCGCTGGCGGCCCGGCCCAGAGCTGTGGACAGCGCGGCAGCGGCGCCGGAGGCGGCGAACAGGTCGCGGCGGTTCAACATGGCGGCGTTTCCTTCCGGCTCAGTACTTCATCTTGGCGTTGGCGGGTATGTCGCCCCGCCGGGCCAGCACGTCGAACACACTGGCGATAAACGCGTCGCGGTCCTTGGCCCATTCGGCGGCGACCTCGGCGCTGGGCAGGTACTGTTCGATCATCTCGCGCGTGATCGATCCCTTTTCGTCCAGCAGGCGTTCGACCGTCATCAGCCGCCGGCGCGTCGCCCAGGTTTCCGCGCCCAGGTTGATCAGCGCCGTGACGATGTTGTCGGTCATCAGGTCCTTGAGCAGGACCGCGCGGTCGGTGTCGGACTTGAAGAACGGCGCGGCATAGCCGTCGTCCGGTTTCAGGCTGGCTTTGGCGGTGCCGTCGGCCATGGCGTCCTCCGTGCTGTGGGCGGGACCAGCTTACCGCCGCCGGGGGCACGGACCAAAACCGATCGGCCAAATCCACCCTTATGAATCGTGGCCCAACTACCTGCCGGGCTTGAGGGCATTCAACAGCGGAATCCGCTCCACTGGCCTGGACGCCGGGATGGTCGCCAGGAAGGCGGCGATATCGGCCACGTCGGCGTCGGGCAGCACTGCTTCGCTGTAGGGCGGCATGGTGGTGTTGGTCGCGCGGATGAACTGGGCGATGGCCTCGGCCGGCAGCGGATCGGGCGCGAGCTTGAGCCCGGCGTTGCTGCCCTGGCCTTCGGTGCCGTGGCATTGGGCGCAGCCGACGGTGTTGTACAGTTCGCGGCCGCGCGCCGCCGACGGCTCGGCGGCGGCAGCCGGCATGGATACCAGGGCAATTGCGCCGAACAACATGCGGGTGAACATCGTCCCCTCCCCTAGCGCGTCTGGGTGACGACGTCGACGAGCGCCGGCTCGCCGCGTTTGACCACGGCCACGGCGCGCTTCAAGGCCGGCCCCAACTGGGCCGGATCGGTGATCGGCCCCGCCGACCAAACACCCATGCCCTCGGCCAGCTTGGCGTAGTCGATGTTGGGGTTTTCGATGCAGGTGCCGATCTTCGAGGTGTCGATGCCGCGGTTGCGCCGGTTGGCGATGCCTTGCACCAGCATCGTCTCCTGGCCGTAGCCGCGGTTGTTGTGCATGACGGTGAGCAGCGGCACGCGGTGGTGGGCCGCGCTCCACAACGCGCCGTTGGCGTACATGAAATCGCCGTCGCACTGGATGTTGACCGAAAGCCGCCCCAACGCCCGGTTGGCGAAGGCCGCGCCGACCGCGGCGGGCAGTCCGTAGCCGACGCCGCCGCCGGCGCCCACACCCAGGTACTGGTAGTGCTTCTCGAACGGCCACAGCCGATGCGGCCAGTTGCTGACGAACGCCTCCGACGCGCCGACCGAGACCAGCGCCCAGTCTTCGTCCTTGATCGCGTGCCACAGCTCCACGCACAGGCGCGAGGTGGACACCGGGCTCGCGTCCCAGCCGATCGCCGCGGTTTCCAAGGCCAGGTCATAGTTCCTGGCGTGCTGCTTGCGGAACGCCTCGAGCCGCGCGTCGAGCTGGCTTTTTCGTTCCGGCGTCAGCGCGGCGCGCACGTATTCGGTCAGCGCGGGCAGGGTCGCCTCGCCGTCGCCGGCGATGGCAAGATCGACCGCGGTGTAGCGCTGGAAGTCCTGGTAGTTGGACTTCATGTAGAGCGGCGCAGCGCCCACCGTCACCAGCTTGACGCCGTCCTTGACGCGCGCGGCCCACGTCTTGTCGTGGCGGGTGAAGGTGTTGATCTGGCTCCACAGGTCGGTGACCTCAAGGCCCAGGATCAGATCGGCCTCGCCGATCAGCCGGCGGTTCTGGGCGTTCTGGTAGAGCGGGTGAGTGGTCGGGAAGTTCTGCCGGCTGGCGATGTCGATCACCGGCGCATTGACCGTTTCGGCCAGCGCCACCAGCCCGCTCAGGCCGGCCGGCGTGCGCGCCAACCGGTCGACGATGATGACCGGGCGCTCGGCCGCTACCAGCAGACGCGCGGCTTCCTTCAGCGCGCCGGAATCACCTTGCGGCGGGATCGTGGGGGCGTACTTCGGAATGACCAGGGCGGTGCGGTCGAAGCCCTCCAGTTCCTGCAGCTCGCTGTCGGCGACGATGGCCACCGGCTCCATCGGCGGCGTGCAGGCGATGCGGAAGCCCTGCACGAAGCTTTCGGCGAAGCCTTGCAGCGTGGTCGGCTGGTCGTCCCACTTGACGAAATCGCGCACCATGGCGACCGGGTCCTGCGCCGAGTGCCGCCAGTCGTTGCCGCCGGCGCGCTTGGTGTGGTCGAGCGTGTTGCCGAGGATCGAGATCAACGGCACGCGGTCGCACCAGGCGTTGTAAAGCGCCATGGCGGCGTGCTGCAGGCCGACGGTGCCGTGGCACAATGTGGCGGCCGGCTTGAGCGCGGCCTTGTAGTAACCGTTCGCCATCGCCACCGCGGATTCCTCGTGCATGGCGGTGATGAACTCCGGCGCGCGGTTGCCGCCGTAGTTGACGATGGATTCGTGCAGGCCGAGAAAGCTGGAGCCGGGGTTGGAGAACACGTAGTCGATGCCGAGCGACTTCATCACATCGACCATGAAATCCGATGCGGCGTAGACCGCGCCGTCGGGCCCCGCCGAGGCGACCTGCGTCGCGGGCGGCGACGCAGGGCCGACATCAAGCGCCAGCGCCTCGGGCGACGGCGGGGCCGCGCCGCGCGCGGCGGGCGCCGCGGCCTGAGTGGAGTGCGGCAGCGCCGTCGCCGCGGCGACGGACGTCACGGCAACGGACGACAGGAACCCGCGTCGATCGACCGCCGCTGGATTGGCTTCCTTGCGCGCCATGACACCCCCCTCCCCGACCTGTGATGACGGCCGAGCCTAGGCTGGCCGGGCGCGCGCCTCAATGCCGACGCGCGCCCCTCTCGTCTGGCGGCCTTATCCGCCGGCGGCGGCGCACTTTTCGCGCCACAACCGGCGCACCGCGGCCAGGAAATCCGCCGCATAGCCGGCGTAATCGAACAGGGCCGAGGCCCGCATCCGCGCCCGCAGCCCGGCGCGCAAGTCGCGCAGGCCCGCGATGTTTCCGGCCAGACCCGCACACGCCGCCACGTAAGCCTGGGGCGTGGTGGCGACGAGGTCCTGCAACCCCAGGGCAGACAAATAGGTCGTGGCGTGCCGGCCGGCGAACGTCGCCCCGCGCAACGTGACCAGCGGCACGCCCATGTACAGGGCCTCGCACGCCGTGACGCCGCTGGAATAGGGGAACGGATCAAGCGCGATGTCGACGCCGTGGTAGGCGGTGAGAACCTCCTTGTGGCTCGACAGGCCGGCGAAGCTGAGGCGGCCGGCCGCGACGCCGGCCGCGGCCATGATCGCGGTGATGCGCTGTCGGTTCGCCTGGCTGTCGAGCCCGCGATAGCGCAGCGACAGGCGCGAGCCCGGCACGGTGGCCAGCACGCGGGCCCAAAGGCCGATGATTTGATCGTTCAGCTTGGCCGGCGCCGACATGGAGCCGAAGGTGACGTGGCCGTTGGCGTCCGCCGGCAGCGGGCCGACCTCGGGCGCGTAATCGGGCGGCTGATAGGGCACATAGCAGCGCGGCAGGCGCAGCACCTGCTCATGATACCAGCGATCCTCCTCGGGCGGGGCCTGGTGGGCATCGGCCAGCACGGCGTCGATGCCCGGCACGCCGGTGGTGCCGACATAGCCGGCCCACGAGATCTGCACCGGCGCCGCGCGCCGCGCGAACACGCCGAGGCGATTCCCGTTGGTGTGCCCAGCCATGTCGACCAGCACGTCCACGCCGAGCGTGGCGACCAGCGCCGCCACCTCGGCATCGGGCGTTTCGCCCACGTCGTGCCAGTCGTGGGCCAGCCTGGCGAACAGGGGCGTGACCGCGTCGCGCCGTGCGCCGCTGGCGATGGCGATCAGGCGGCAGGCGCTGGGCGGCAGCGCCGCGACCAGCGGCCGCATGAAATAGCCCACGGCATGGTGCGCGAAGTCGGCCGACAGGAAGGCGATGGTCAGTTTTCGCTCCGGGTCGGGGTCGCGCGGCGCGGCGACCAGGGGCGCCGGCGGCGGAAAGCGGGCGCGCCAGAGCGCGTGCAGATCGAACAGCGATTCCGCGGTCACGCCCGGCACGTATTGCGACGTGAGAAGCAGGTTGGACAGGAACAGCGCCTGGCGCGGCTGCTGGTCGACCAGCCGGGCCAGCTCGGCCACCGCCGCATCGGGCTGGCCGCGTTCCAGCAGC
>JANRJB010000079.1:0-11875 GCA_033764265.1 Rhodospirillaceae bacterium
GGCGGCGACGAGATCAATCTGCTTGAACCCGGGCAGAATTACGGCTGGCCGCTGGTGTCCAAGGGTGTCGGCTATGACGGCAGGCCGCTGCCGCACGCCCAAACGCTCGGCATCGGCACGCTGCCCGCCAATCTGGTGGACCCGGTGGTGGACCTGACGCCGTCGCCCGCGGTGTCGAGTTTCACGGTCTATCGCGGTGCGCAGTTTCCGGCATGGCAGGGCGACCTGATCGTCGGCACGCTGCGGGCGTCGGACCTGATCCGGCTGGAGGTGCGGGCGGACCGTGTCGTACACCGCGAAACACTGATCGAGGATATCGCGCGCATCCGTGACGTGGCGGCGGGTCCCGGCGGCGAACTTTATCTGCTGCTTGAACACGACAGCGGCGGGCGGATCGTGCGCCTGACGCCGGCGGATTAAGCGTACAGCGCTTCCAGCTGGTCGTGGTACTCGCGGATGACGGCGTGGCGGCGCACCTTCAGCGTCGGCGTCATCTGTCCGTTTTCCACCGAAAAATCGTGGGCGGCGACGATGAACTTGCGCACCTTCTCGATGGCGCCCAACTGCGCATTGGCTTTCTCCACCGCCCGCGCGATGGCGGCCTTGAAGTCGACCATGCGCGACACCTCGCCCAACGTGGTGAACGGCACGTTGTTGGACTCGCACCAGGACCGGGCGAAGGCCTCGGACGGCACGATCAGCGCGGTCAGGTAGGGCTTCTTGTCGCCGTAGACCATGGCCTGGGCGATGGCCTCTTCCAGGCACAAGATGCCTTCCACCCGCTGCGGCGAGACGTTGTCGCCGCCGGAGTTGACGATGATGTCTTTCTTGCGGTCGGTGATTTCGATGTAGCCGTCGGCGTCGATGCGGCCCACGTCGCCGGTGTGCAGCCAGCCCTCGGTGTCGATCGCGGTCATCGTCGCGTCGGGGTCGTTCCAGTAGCCCTTCATCACCAGTTCGCCGCGCACCAGGATTTCGCCGTCCGGCGCGATCTTGACCTCGACTCCGCGCAACGGCGGTCCGACGGTCTTGAGCTTGACCTTGGCGGGCAGGTTGGCGCTGATCACCGGCGCGGCCTCGGTCTGGCCATAGCCCTGCAACAGCGGCACGCCGAGCGCCACGAAGAACACACCGACGTCGTAGTTGAGCGGCGCGCCGCCCGAGATCATCGCCTTCAGCCGGCCGCCGAAGCGCTCGCGGATCTTGTTGCGCACCAGGCGTTCGACGACCCAGTCGAGCAGTTTGTCGATCAGGGTCATTTTCTCAGGCGTTTCGTAGCGCTTGACGCCCAGGCGATAGGCCAGGTCGAACATCTTCTGCTGCAGCGGCTTCTGGCGCTTCAGACTTTGCAGGATGCGCTGGCGCATGCTTTCGTACAGGCGCGGCACCGCGGTCATGATGGTCGGGCGCGCCTCGGTCAGATTGGTGGGCAGCGTCTCGACCCGCTCCGCGTAGTAGATCTCCGCGCCCAGGGCGATCGGGAAAAACTGTCCGCCGGTGTGCTCGTAGGAATGGCTGAGCGGCAGGAACGACAGGAAGACTTCCTTGCCGATGCCGAGCGTTTCCAGCACGCCTAGCGCGCCGTCGCAGTTCCGAAGGATGTTGCCGTGGCTCAGCATGACGCCCTTGGGCAGGCCGCCGGTGCCCGAGGTGTAGATGATGCAGCACAGGTCGTCACGCTTCAGCCCGGCCACTTCCGGCGGCACCGGGTGGTTCGCGCCGGCGAGCAGGTCGGACCATTTGCGGATCTCGACATCGGACTTCATCACCTTGTCCGCGTCGTCCATTACGTAGATGGCCACCGGGTGCTCGGCTTCGATCGCCGCGGCGATGACCGGCTTGGCCAACTGCGGCGTCGAGACGATGACGACCCGGGCGCCGGAGTTGTTGATGATGTGCAGATGATTGATGGCGGTGTTGGTGGTGTAGGTCGGCACGGCCACCGCGCCGATGCTCATGATCGCCACGTCGGCGACCAGGAATTCAGGGCGGTTCTCGGAGACGATGATGACCCGGTCGCCGGCATGAACGCCCGCAGCGCGCAGGCCGGCGGCGGCGGCCTTGACCTGGGCGGCGATGACACCCCAGGTGATCGGGCGATAAACGCCGTCGCGCTTGACCCACAGGAAGTTGTCGGCCGACAGCTGCTCGGCCTGCTCGAAAAACATCGCGGGCAGGCTTGTCACCCGCAAGGTGTCGACGACCTTGGCCGGCAGACTCACGGCGAACCCTCCCCACGCACGTGACGCATCATCGGCTGGAGAAATAGTGCAATCAAGGGGTTATCTCAATGCGGTCGCGGCTCGTGCGGCGGGATTGAGGTTGGTGCCGGCCCGAATTCCGCCTATATGCTGACCGACCTTTTCCCACCGACCGGCGGGCCTCTCATGCGCACTTCGAATCACCGTGTTTACAAGGACGAGCCTGCCGCCGGCGCCGCCAACCTGGGCGTGCTGCCCGAGTGGAACCTGGCCGACCTTTACAGCGGACCGGCCGGCGACGACCTGAAAGCCGATCTGGCCCGCGCGACGGCGTTGACGCAGGCGTTCGCCGCGCGCCGCGGCACGATCAACAGCCTGGACGGCGCGGCGTTCGGCGCCGCAATCGCCGATTACGAGGTGATCTCCGAACTGCTCGGCCGGATCGAGAGCTACGCCCAACTGTACCAGTCCGTGGATGTCAGCGACGACGCGCGCGGCCGTTTCTTCCAGGACACGGTTGAGCGCACAACCGACCTCAGCGGACAGCTGTTGTTTTTCACGCTCGACATCATCCGGATGGACGACGCGGTGCTGGCCGAGAAGATGCGCCACCCAGCCGCCGCCAAGTACGCGCCGTGGGTGCGCGACCTGCGCGCCTTCAAGGGTCACGAACTCTCCGACGATCTGGAAAAGCTGCTGCTGGACAAGTCGACCACCGGCCGCACCTCCTGGGTGCGGCTGTACGACGAAACGCTGGCGGCCATGCGCTGCACGATGGGAGCGAAGACCGTCACCCTGACCGAGGCTTTGCACTACCTGTCCGACGCCGGCGAGGAAATGCGCCGCAGCGCCGCCAAGGGCATCGGCGCGGCGCTGGAAGACAAGGGCAAGCTGTTCGCGTTGATCACCAATACGCTGGCCAAGGACAAGGCGACCGAGGACCAGTGGCGCAAGTACGCCCGGCCGATCTCGTCGCGCAACCTGGGCAACCTGGTCGAGGACGAGGTGGTCGACGCGCTGGTGGCCGCGGTGCGCGGCTCGTTCGGCGCGACGGCGCATCGGTACTACACCTTGAAAGCGCGCTGGCTGGGCAAGGATCCGCTGGACTACTGGGATCGAAACGCGCCCCTGCCCAAGGTCGAGGACCGCAAGATTGCCTGGGACGAAGCGCGCGCCACCGTGCTGGGCGCCTACCGCGCTTTCGCGCCCAAGCTGGCCGAGGTGGCCGAGACGTTCTTCGCGCGCCGCTGGATCGACGCGCCGGCGCGGCCCGGCAAGGCCTCGGGCGCGTTCTCCCATCCGGTGGTGCCATCGGCGCATCCGTACATCCTGCTCAACTATCTCGGCAGTCCGCGCGACGTGATGACGCTGGCGCACGAACTGGGCCATGGCGTGCACCAGGTGCTGGCGGCCAAGCAGGGCCAGCTGATCGCCGGCACGCCGCTGACCCTGGCCGAGACCGCCTCGGTGTTCGGCGAAATGCTGACGTTCCAGAAACTGTTGGCGGGCGAGTCCCGTCCGCTGGAGCGCCGCGCGCTTTTGGCCGGCAAGGTCGAGGACATGCTCAACACCGTGGTGCGCCAGATCGCGTTTCACGAGTTCGAACGGCTTGTCCACGACGAGCGCCGCGGCGGCGAACTGCCGGTCGAGCGGCTGTGCGAGATCTGGCTCAAGGTGCAGACGGAAAGCCTGGGGCCCGCGTTCCGCTTCGACCGCGAGTACAAGTGGTACTGGAGTTACATCAGCCACTTCCTGCACGCGCCGTTCTACGTCTACGCCTACGCGTTCGGCGATTGCCTGGTCAATTCGCTGTACAGCGTTTATTCGGCCAAGGCGGTGCCAGACTTCGAGGCCAAGTACCTCGAGATGCTGGCCGCCGGCGGGCGCTTCCGCCACAAGGAACTGCTGGCGCCGTTCGGGCTCGACGCCTCCGACCCCGGGTTCTGGACGCGCGGCATGACCATGATCTCGCAGCTCATCGATCAGCTTGAAGCGGTCAGCTGAATGGCCGGGAATTGACCGCATGGCCCGGGAAGACCGCAACACGCTGACCGGCCGGGTCAGGCGCTATGCCCAGGTTGGCACATCCATCGGCGGCTTCGCCGCGCGCATCGCCGGCGAGCGTTTCCTGGGCCTGAAGGGCGACCGCGGCAAGAACGCCGAGGACCTGAAGAACGCGCTGGGCGGGCTGAAGGGCCCGCTGATGAAGGTGGCGCAGATGCTGTCCACCATTCCCGACGTGCTGCCCGCCGAGTATGCCCGCGAACTGGCGCAATTGCAGGCCAACGCGCCGCACATGGGCTGGCCGTTCGTCAATCGCCGCATGACCGCCGAGCTGGGCGACGACTGGCCGACGAAGTTCAAGCGCTTCGAGCGCGAAGCGGTGCGCGCGGCCTCGCTCGGCCAGGTCCATCGCGCCGTGGCCATCAATGGCCAGGCGCTGGCGTGCAAGCTGCAGTACCCCGACATGAAGTCGGTGGTCGAGGCCGATCTGCGGCAGTTGAAGCTGGCCTTCGCGGCCTACCGGCGCATCGACAGCGCCATCGACCCCAGCCAGATCCACAACGAGATCTCCACCCGCCTGCGCGAGGAACTGGACTACGACAACGAGGCGCGCAACCTCAAGCTCTACCGCCTGATGCTGGCCAAGGAACAGCACGTTCACGTGCCGGAAGTGCTGGACGACCTGTCGACCGAGCGCCTGCTGACGATGTCGTGGCTCGATGGCCGGCCGCTGATCGAGGTGGTGGGCGACGGCGTCAGCCAGGACACGCGCGACGCCCTCGGGGTCAATCTGTTCCGCGCCTGGTACGTGCCGTTTTACCGCTACGGCGTGATCCACGGCGACCCGCATCTCGGCAACTACACCGCGCGGCCCGACGCCAGCATCAACCTGTTGGATTTTGGCTGTATCCGCGTGTTCCACTCACGCTTCGTGCGCGGCGTGATCGACCTTTACTTCGCGGTCGAGCGCGGCGATCGCGATCTGGCGGTGGCGGCCTACGAGACGTGGGGATTCACGGGCCTGAAAAACGACGTGATCGACACGCTCAACCAATGGGCGTCGTTTGTTTATGCGCCGCTGATGGAAGACCGGCCGCGCCTGATCGAGGAGACCAATGCCTCGCAGTACGGCTACGAGGTCGCCACCAAGGTCCACGGCCAACTGCGCACGCTGGGCGGTGTCAAGCCGCCGCGCGAGTTCGTGCTGATGGACCGCGCCGCGCTGGGTCTGGGCGGTGTTTTCATGCGCCTGAAAGCGCACGTCAACTGGCACCGGCTGTTCCACGACACCATCCAGGATTTCGACGAGGCGGCGCTGGCCAAGCGTCAAGCCGCCGCGCTCAAGAAAGTGGGGTTGAGCGAAAGGCTCGACAGCTAGCGCGCCGCCGCCCGCCCGGTTAGTCTTGTCGCTTCAACGACCGGGGAGGCTCCACCATGTTTCCAGCCGAGATCACGCGCCGCGGGGTGCTCACCGCCGGCACGGCGCTCGCCAGCGCAGCCGTCGTGCTGCCGATCGCGATTCCGAAGTCCGCGTCGGCCGCAGTGCCCAAGTTCGATCATGAAGACCCCAAGGAACGCGCACGCTTTCGCGCCCGTATCGTCGGCTCCAGCGTCGAGGAGCATGTGCACTCGTACACCAAGCTGCACATCTACGGGTACATGAACGACGGCAACATGATCCCGTTCTTCACGCTGCTCAATTACGCTCACGGTTTCTGGAAGCCGCTGCCCGACGGCACCTACGACAGCACCATGTTCGAAAGCGGCGTCTATTGCACCTTTGGCACCGAGGATCCGCTCGACGTGTGGGAGAACCCGATCACCGGCGAAAAGCGCGAGGTGTGGCAGTTCCTGGGCGGGCCGCTCAAGGTGAAGGTCGGGCCCGAGGGCGCGGTCACCGACGAGAACGCGACGGTCAAGCCGCAGCCGATGACGATGGAGATTATCGGCGACTATTTTTATCTACCGCAGCAGTCCTCGTTCAAGTTTCCCAACCCGCTCAGCCCGGAGAAGTATCCCAACGAATCCCCGGGCAAGATGTTCTTCTGGGATTCGCACTTCACCTATTCGGTGCCCACCGCAGACCTGATCGACCAGAGCACCCCGCGGGTGCGCGCCGCTGTGCAATACGTCAACATGGTGACGTGGCATCCGTGGCTCGGCATGGGCAACCGGCCCGGCAAGACGATCGGGCGCGCCTACGGCGCCAAACTCAAGTCATACGAAGACGTGCCGCCCGGCGTGCGCAAGGCGATCGAGGCCAAGACGCCCGAAGTGCTGAACACCGCCGGCTGGACCAAGTTCCGCGACGACATCGGCCTCTACATCGAGCAGCGCATCGACAAGAAGGGCTGATCGCCGCACAGGAGTGAACGCCATGGACTTAGACATCTCGCGCCGCGCCTCGCTGATGTTCGGGGCTGCGGCGATGCTGGGGCCGGGCGCCGCGATGGCGTCGTCGGCGGACGCGGCCAGGGCGCTCGAACTCGACGCGCCCGGCGCGCGCGCCAGGATCAGGGCCAAGATCATGGGCTCGACGGCGGCCGAGCCGGTTTACACCTACCTGCGCATCCACATTTACGGCTACCGCCACGACGGCAACCTGATTCCGTTCTACACGATGAACAACCTGAACATCCGGCGATGGTCGCCGCAGCCGGATGGGTCGTTCAAGGCCCAGGTGTTCGAGTGCGGCACCTATTCCAAGTTCGACACCGACGAGCCGCTGGACGAATGGGACAACCCCATCACCGGCGAACGAATCAAGGTGTGGAACTTTCTGGGCGGGCCACTCAACCTGACGGTCGGCGCCGACGGCGACATCGCCACCGGCGCGGAAGCCACCGTCAAGCCCAAGCCGCTCAATTTCCAGGTCTTCGGCGGCAACGTCTTCATGTTGCAGGCCTCGGCGTTTTCGTATCCCAATCCGTTCAAGCCGTCCGAGTGGCCCAAGGAATCCTCTGGCGAACGCACCTATTGGGATTCGCATTACCTGTTCTCGGCCAAGCTCGCCGACGTGCTCGATCCGGCGCGCCCGTCGGCGCCGTCGTTCGTGCAGCTGCAGAACCTGGTGTCGTGGGGTTACTGGATCCGCATGGGCCAGACGCCTGGGCGCACCTGGGGCCGCGGCTTCGGTGCCAAGCTGGCAAGCCTGGACGAACTGCCTAAGCCCGTGCGCGCCGAGATGGAAAAAAAGACCCCGAAAATCTTCGATCTCGATGGCTGGACGTCGTTCGTCGACGAAGTGGCCGAGTACAAACGCACCCACACGCCGTAATGCCGATTTCGCCAGCCTTTCATCGTCGCGCCGCCATCGGGTTCGCCACTGCGGCGCTGGTGCCGGGGGCGCGGGCGCAAGCGCCGGCGGTGGTCGGGTCCAACGCACCGCCCAACACACCGTGGGAAGCGCAATGGACGCGGTTCGCACAGCGGGCCGAGGCCGGGGGCGTGCCGGTGTCGTCGATGACCGCCGGCCAGCTCGGCAGCGACGAGACCATACTTGCGGCCCTGCGCCGCAACCGCGTGCAGGTTGGTGGCTTCACGCTGGCCGCCGTCACCGGCGTGGTGCCGGAACTGGCGCTCCTCACCATGCCGTACCTGTTCGCGAACGAGGACGAAGCCGCGTACGTGCAGGACACGGTGGTCGGCGAAATCTTCGCGCCGCTGTTGCGCGCGCAGGGCCTTGCGTATCTGCAGCTGACCGCGTCGGGCTGGTCGGGCATCTATGCCAAACGCCCGGTGCGCGTGCCGGCCGACATCAAGGGCCGCAAGTTTCGCTCCTCGCCGACACTGGCTCACCGCGCGTTTCTCGATGCCGCCGGGGCCGATGTCGTGCCGATCGGGCTGGCCGACGTGATCCCGGCGCTGGAAACTGGCCTGGTCGACGGCGGTGTCATGGTGCTGTCGTACTACGGCCCGGCGGTCTCGGACGCGGCCAAGTTTTTCACGCGCACGCGACACTACTATGAGGGCGGGCTGGTGCTGGCTAACGCGGGCTGGTTCGATCGGCTCGGTCCGGCCCAGCAAGCGGCGTTACGCGCGGCCTACGATACGCCGGCCGAGTCACGCGCCGTTGTGCGCGCGGCCGAGGCCGACATTCTGGCGAAGCTTGCGGCAAAAGGCGCGACCGTGATCGAGCCGACGCCGGACGAACATGCAGCCTGGGTGGCCGCGACCGTGTCTGCTGCCGACCGACTTGTGCGTGACATCGGCGGGCAGGCCGCGGATGTGCGCGCCAGGTTGGTGGCCGCGCGCGACGCTTATCGGGCCAAACGATAATGACTCAGTTCGCCGCGGTGTCCTGAGCAGCGTTCGGCGCGCCGAACGCATCGCACGGTTGCGGGTCGACGTTGCACTCGGCCACCAGGTTCATCACGCTGGAGAACATATCGTTGCCGAGAATCACCTGGACCGGCACGAAGCGGTCGTCATTCGAGAACAGGATGCGGCCCTCGGATTCGCGCATACGGTCCTCGGCATCGGGCTCGAAGCCGAACACCGGCTCGACGCGCGAGACCACCGGCACCAACTCGCGCGGCATGTCGCGAATGGTGAAGACGCGCGGATTGCCGACCGTGCTGACGATGTCGTACCGCCGCCGGCCGTCGTAAATCGGCATGCGCACCTCGCGGCTCTTCGACGCGAGAATCTGCGTGCGCGCGCCGACGAACGCCGCGACCGGGTCGAGCGCGCCGCGGCGAAGTTCCTCAGGCACCTGCGGGATCGGACGGCGGCGCGAATTCCACGGCATGTCTTCCACGCGCAGGGTTTCGCCGGTGGCTGGATTGAACATCCGCTCTTCGCTGGTGGTCAACCCGGTGGTCGGGTCGAAAGTCATGGTCATGTAGGCGGCCATCTCGGGCGCGGCCCACTCGCGGCGGTACACAGCCGGCAAGGGCGTGATGGCCGGTCCGCCAGTCACCAGCGCGCCTTCGCTGGTCACCGCGGCGCGGAAGTTCTGGAACCACTGCAGCATGCCACGCGACCGCATTTCCAGCGTCGACTGGTAACGATCGGGCGTCTGCGAAAACGTCACGACCGTGTCGCCGACGTGCAGGCCGCCCAGCATGATGTCGTACAGCAGTTTTTCGCTCTGCTCGCGGGCGCCGGCGCTACCCGCCGACAGGCCGGCGATCAGGGCCATCACGGCAAGCGCGGGGCGGGTGCGGAAGGTCACGGGCCGAACTCGCTGTGGTCGGAGGAAAAGCGGCGCAGCAGGGTAGTGGATTTGCAACCGGCGCGCTACTGCCCGAAGACATCAGAAATATCATGCGGCGACGGCCCCTTAACCCTTGGCAAAGCGATGGCAATTTGCATGAATTGCGGCGCAATCGAGCGGGGGTTCGACAACATGCAGATTGCGGTTCTGAAAGAACGCCGGCCCGGCGAAACCCGGGTCGCGGCGACACCGGACACGGTGAAGAAGTATATCGGCCTGGGCTGCAAGGTCGTGGTCGAGGCCGGCGCCGGGGCAGGCGCCAGCATTTCCGACGGCGACTTCCAGGCCGCCGGAGCGGACATCGCCGCCGACGCGGCATCAGCCGTGGCGTCGGCCGACGTGGTCGTGAAGGTCGCCCGGCCGATGATCGCCGCCGACGGCGGTGACGAAGTAGGAACGCTCAAGTCGGGCGCCATTCTGATGGCGGGCCTGAACGCGCTGACCAACCGGCCGGTGGTCGAAGCGCTGGCCAAGCAAGGCGTGACCGCCTTCGCGCTCGAGTTGATGCCGCGCATCAGCCGCGCGCAAGCCATGGATATCCTGTCGTCGCAGAGCAACCTGGCCGGCTACAAGGCGGTGGTCGATGCCGCGGCCACCTTTGGCCGCGCCATGCCGATGATGATGACCGCCGCCGGCACCGTGCCGCCGGCGCGCGTGCTGGTGTTCGGCGCCGGTGTCGCCGGCCTGCAAGCCATCGCGACCGCCAAGCGCATGGGCGCGGTGGTTTACGCCACCGACGTGCGTTACGCCGCCAAGGAACAGGTGGAAAGCCTGGGCGGCAAGTTCATCGTGGTCGACGAGGAGAAGATGAAGGCCGCCGAGACCTCGGGCGGCTACGCCAAGGAAATGGACGACGATTTCAAGCAGAAGCAGGCCGCCGCCGTGGCCGCCGAAGTGGCCAAGTCCGACATTCTCATTACCACCGCGCTGATCCCGGGCCGGCCGGCGCCGCGGCTGGTGACGGCCGAGATGGTCAAGTCGATGAAGTCGGGCTCGGTGATCGTCGATCTGGCGGTCGAGGCCGGCGGCAACGTCGAAGGCTCCAAGTTCGGCGAGACCGTGGTCACCGGCAACGGTGTCATCATCCTGGGCCACGCCAACGTGCCCGCGCGCCTGCCGCGCGACGCCAGTTCGTTGTACGCCAAGAACGTGCTGAATTTTCTCGGCCTGATGGTCGAGAAAGGCTCGGGCAACCTCAAGATCAACTGGGACGACGAGCTGGTCAAAGGCACGCTCGTCACCAAGGACGGGCAGGTGGTTCACCCCGCGCTCGCCCCCAAGGCCTGAGCAGGGCAGGAGTGCAAGCCATGAATCCCAACGACGTATCCGGTCAGGCCCAACAGATTTCCGAACAGGCCGCGACGCTGGCCCAGCAGGTCCAGGACCTGGCGGCGCAGGTGGCGGCGCTGTCGGCCCAGGCCCAGGGCGGCGGCGAGTTCTGGTACCTGTTGACGATCTTCGTGCTCGCGGTGTTCGTGGGCTTTTACGTGGTGTGGAGCGTGACACCGGCGCTGCACAGCCCGCTGATGGCGGTCACCAACGCGGTGTCCAGCGTCATCATCGTCGGCGCCATCCTGGCGGCGGGGCCCGAGGAGTTCGGCGCGGCGAAGCTGCTCGGCTTCGGCGCGGTGATCCTGGCCTCGGTCAACATCTTCGGCGGCTTCCTGGTCACCCAGCGCATGCTCGAAATGTTCAAAAAGAAGGCCAAGTAGGAGCGCGCCATGGCCATGGGAGCAACACTGTTCGCCTACATCGTCGCCGGCGTGTTCTTCATCCTCACGCTGCGCGGCCTGTCGAGCCCCGAAACCTCGCGCCAGGGCAACACGCTCGGCATGATCGGCATGGCCATCGCCATCGCCACCACGCTGTTCTCGCCGGTGGTGCAAAGCTACGGCTGGATCGTGGCCGGCATCGCCATCGGCGGCGCCATCGGCTACGTGATCGCCAAGCGCATCCAGATGACCGCACTGCCGCAGCTGGTGGCGGCCTTTCACAGCCTGGTGGGCATGGCCGCGGTGTTCGTGGCCACCGCCGCGCTGCTGGCGCCGGAGGCCTATGGCATCGGCACCGCCGGCAGCATCGCGCCCGCGAGCCTGGTGGAGATGTCCCTCGGGCTGGCGATCGGCGCCGTCACCTTTTCCGGCTCGGTGATCGCCTTCGCCAAGCTGCAGGGCCTGATGAGCGGCAACCCGCTGGTGTTCCCCGGCCAGCACAAGCTGAACGCCGCCATCGGCATCGGCATCGTGGTGCTGATCGTGATGTTCTGCACCTCGGAGAACCACACGCTGTTCTACGCGCTGATGATCGCCAGCTTCGCGATCGGCTTCCTGCTGATCCTGCCGATCGGCGGGGCCGACATGCCGGTGGTCGTGTCGATGCTGAACAGCTACTCGGGCTGGGCGGCGGCGGGCATCGGGTTCACCCTGGGCAACAGCCTCTTGATCATCGTCGG